>NZ_BJWF01000019.1 GCF_007990225.1 Enterococcus villorum
ATTGAAGCAGACCATGCTTTTCACAACCTTTTCCACGGTGTTCAAGTAGCAACTCCTCAACAATAAGCGCTAAATTTTCAAAATATGAGGAAGCTATTTCAAAAATTAATCTCTTATTCGCTCAGAGCTAAGCGGCTCTGCCACAACCTTTTCTCACAGTTTCATATAAATAGTTTTCTTGCTTTAGTAATCTTCCATGTTCTCTTCTTCATGATAAATATTTACATTACTATCATACCCAGTAATTTTCAGGTTGTCTTTTCCATCAAGTACTGTTTTTAATGCTAAATTCTCATTGTCTTTTGTCACTGTCGAACTACCTGAAAGTTGGATGTCTAATCCTAGCTCATTTTTACTAAAAAGATCGATACTGCTATTTTCCACTTCAAATGCACTTTGTTTATGGGTTAAATCTTCCAAGTAAAAACGACTATTTCTTCCTGTCACTGCCATTTTTTGTATCGTTGAATGATTGATTGTGACATTTCCTTGCATATCCTCTATTTTAGCGGATTTTCCTTCAATACTATCAAGTAAAAGGGTTCCTCCATAAGTTTTAGTCGTGATTTTTTCACTAGCTAATTCTGTTAATCCAAAGTAACTATCATCTCCTTCAATTTTTATCTCTGATAAAGATAAATCTTTAGGAATGGTTAGCGTAATACTTGGTGTATTGTCTTCCAAACTGATCCATACGTTCCGCTCTTTTGCATTTGCTTCGATCGATAGCGTTTGTCCGTCTACAGATACCTGAGGTTTGTATGCTTTTTCATAAGATGTTTCTACTTCAAAATCCAATCCTCGTGTAATTTGCACTTGTTGATGTTCTGCATGTATGATGATTTTTTTAATTTTTTCCGTTGAAGGAATTATTTGGAAATCTTGCGCCATATCAATCAACTTAGGTCCATTATCCCATGTAAAACTTTTAAGTGTTCCAAATTTATAACTAGAAACTGCAAGTATTCCACCTATTAGCATAAATCCTAGGCCACCGATTAAAAAGTATTTTAATTTCACCTTTTACACCACTTTCCTATAAGTTTGAAGAATGAATCGTCCGTCTTGTGACAAAGCGACGACCCACCCATTTCACAAAATTCATCATCATTTTAGAAAGCCACTTAGTTACTTTCAAAAGTAATGGTGCAAAAAACAAGACACTACCTGTAGCAAAAAGACCCATACCAATATAAAATAATCCGCTGGAAATTGATTGTCCTATGACGCCGATTCCTGAAATAATTGAAAATAAGCCTAAACCCAATACAGAGATACAACCTACATAAACACCTACAAAAGCCATAATCAACAGGAATACTAGTCCTAGGATAGCTAGTATAAAGAGTGCCGCCATCGGTATCAATAGTGGAGAAGCACACAAGCCAAGAACAATCATCCAAATCAAACGTATCTTTCGTTTAAAGCTTCTAGGAGTTACTTCATCTTCTGCGGAATCATCAATGGTAGAAAAATAATTAATTTTTAATTTTAGTGCAAACTGCTTCGGCGTGCCGTATTCTTCAATGATTTGATCGATTGTTTTACCAGAGTCTAAAAAATATTCTTCATAATATTGAATCAAATCATAGCGATCAGCTTCAGGGATTTCTTGCATCTCCTCTATTACCTCATCTAAATATTCAATCATGTTTGTTATCCTCCAATAATCGATTTAAGGAATCTCGAAAAACGATCCATTCATCAATAATTTCTTCTAATTGTTTGTGTCCCATTGGGGTTAAATGATAATAGCGCCGATTTCTTCCTTCAAACGGCTCATCATAAGTATCTAAAAATCCTTCTTTTTTTAATCTTCTTAACACGGGATACATAGTTGATTCACTTACAGACAAACTTTCTTGTACGATTTTAGTCAAAGCATACCCGTACATATCTTCTCTACTTAATGCAGCTAATACGGTGCCATCAAGCAAGATTGTCGGAACTTGTATATGCATTACTTCACCTTCTTTTTATAAAATACAATATCTTTTATTTTTTAATATTATATCACATATAATATTGGTTTGTAACTAAAAAAGTATGAAAATTAAGAATATTCCTAACTTCCATACTTTTTTTACTCTTTTATCTATTGATGATCCACGTGAATATAAAAAAATGAACGAACTAATTTTTTTCATTGGCTATCTTAGCCTATTAGTCACTCACACCTTATTCAAAGCAAAGATAGACAACAGGTCAGTGAAATTCAAACGTATTTTAAATGCAAAAACTTCACAATTATTAAGCTCACCTAGCGTACCAATAATTAATGCTCGCAATTTTTACTTTTTAAGTTGAATAACGACGGTTGTCCCTACACCTGGGATACTACTATAGCGAATCGTTCCATTGTGTAATTCGAGGATTTTTTTCACTAAAGATAAACCTAAGTCATTGCCAGCCATTTGTCGACTCGTATCCCCTTGATAGAATTTTTCAAAAATTCTCTTTTGTGTTTCTTCATTCATCCCCACACCTGAATCCGTGATTTCAAGTAGAATATCTTTCGCATTTTGCGTAAGGCGAATGTCTATTTTCCCATCGATTTGATTATACTTGATAGCATTATCCATAATATTCAACCATACTTGATACAAAAATTCTTCATTACCAAAATAAACAACAGAATCAAGGTCAATATTTAAGGTTAAAGATTCCCATTTAGGTTGTAAAAATACTATCACTTCTCGTATTTGTTCATCTAAACGAAATGCCCGCTTTTCTATTTGCACACGTTGATTTTCTAGCTTATTTAATTTGAGAATATTTTCTGTTAATTGCGATAATTGGGAAATGCTTTCAAGCAATCTCTGCAAAAAAATCTGTTTTTCTTTTTCAGCAATATCTGGCGCCTGCAAAAGTTGTACATATCCTTGAATTGTCGCTAAAGGTGTTTTGAACTCATGAGAGACGCTTGAAACAAAATCATTTCTCAGCGTTTCAATACTGTTTAATTCTTGGACCATGACGTTAAAATCTTTATAAAGTTGCTGAACTTCTTCAACTTTTTGCTCTTCATCCATCCGAATGGAGAAATCTCCTGTCGCTACTTTACTCATACTTTTACGTAATTCACTAATGGGCATCAAAATTCTTCGACCGACAAAAATCGAAATACTTGTCCCAACGATCATACTAAAAAAGGCAAATACTAATAATGGGTATAACGTTGGTCGTTGAGAAGGTGCAATAGTCTGATGAGAAAGTAGAAAAATAAACCCTAGAAAGCATAATAATGTCACCAATATCGAAACAAAAACGATACTGGCAGAATAAATCCAAAGTTGTGAATACAATTTCTTTTTCATCCGCTTATCTCCGCCTTATAACCTAAACCGCGTACTGTGACAATTTGAAAATCACTGTCCCCTTCAAAACGTGTTCTTAGTCGCTTGATATGTACATCGATCGTTCGTTCTTCTGTATTGGTGTCTAGTCCCCAAATGTCATCCATCAATTGTTGTCGGGTAAAAATTTTATTTGGATAAGCCAAGAGTTTATACAAAAGCAGAAATTCTTTTTGTGGTAAAACAGTGGTTTGTTTCGTTCCTTTTACTTCATACGTTTCTTGATTCAAGATGGTTTTGCCAATGATCAATTGGTTACTGTGATTGATTTTTGCTCTCCTTAACAACGCTTCAACTCGTAAAACCATCTCCTTGACATCAACTGGCTTGATCATATAGTCATCGGTCCCCAGCTGAAAACCACGTTTTTTATCTTCAAAATCTGCTTTTGCCGTAATCATCAATACAGGAATCTCTATTTTACTTTCTCGTAAGTTTTTTACTAATTCATAACCATCCATTTCAGGCATCATAATGTCTGTGATGATTAATTCTACTTGAATATTTTCTAATCGTGCCAGTGCTTCTTCCCCATTTTTTGCCGTTATTACTGAAAAGCCAGCATGTTCCAAAACCGAACGATAAAGTAATTGCAAGTTTTCATCATCTTCTACAACTAATATACGATTCATTTTTTTCCCTCTATTTTTTTGAAAAATTTCTTGTTTTTTTCTATTTGTTCATATTCAGTTAACATTCATCCATTACACTGTGTTCATTGTTCCATATACTTAGTAAGTATACCGAATATTTCAAAAGGAAAGAAGGGCAAATATGCTACAATTAAAAGATATAAAGAAATATTATAAAGTTGGCGAAACAACGACTAAAGCGTTAGACGGCGTGTCTGTAGCCTTTAGAAAAAAAGAATTTGTTGCTATACTCGGCCCAAGTGGCTCTGGTAAAACAACGATGCTGAATGTCATCGGCGGTTTAGATAATTATGATTCTGGTGACATGGTGATCAATGGCAAATCAACAAAAGATTTTAAAGATAGCGATTGGGATGCTTATCGAAACAACTCCATTGGTTTTATCTTCCAAAGTTATAATTTGATTGGCCATCTAGGAATTATTGAAAATGTTGAATTAGGGATGACGCTTAGTGGTGTCTCAAAAGAAGAAAAACGAAAAAAGGCTGAAAATGCTTTACATCGTGTCGGCCTATCTGACCATATGCATAAGAAACCCAATCAGTTATCGGGGGGGCAAATGCAACGTGTCGCAATTGCTCGAGCCTTGGCCAACGATCCAGATATTCTCCTTTGTGATGAACCTACAGGGGCGTTAGATACGGAAACAAGTATTCAAATCATGGAATTAATTCAAGAATTATCCAATGAAAAATTAGTTGTCATGGTGACACATAACCCTGAACTTGCTCATCAATATGCCGATCGCATCATTGAATTTTCAGATGGAAAAATCTTAGCTGATTCCAATCCGCATATCGAAAGACCAAAAGATGATCAATTTAATTTACGCCGAACAAAAATGAGTTTTTGGACAGCGTTAAAACTTTCATTTAATAATATTCGAACAAAAAAAGGGCGAACATTTTTAACTTCTTTTGCTTCAAGTATTGGTATCATCGGGATTGCCATCGTGCTTGCCCTGTCTACAGGATTCCAAAAACAAATCGACAAAACACAATCTGAGACAATGGCAAAATTCCCCATCACAATCTCAAAAGTAACCACAAGTCGCTCAAACGATACCGAAGCACTAGGAACAAATAAGGCGACTTATCCAAAGACGAAAACAGTCACTGCTAAAATCAGCGATGAAGACAAAGCACAACATACTAATAAAATTGACCAAACATACGTTGATTATGTCAAAAACATCGATCCAAATTTAAGCAATAATATTGGATTCACGCGGGCGACAGGTATTAATATGCTTCGCCAAATCGATGGAAAGGCACAACCAGTTAGCTTTTCAAATCAAAACCCAGATGCAGAATCATTGTCCTTTTCTAGCACAATGTCTGCCATGACAGGTGTAGGTGTTTCTAGCTTCCCTACACAATTAGACAACCAAAAAGAGAACTTTTTAAAAGCAAATTATTCGTTGCTTGCAGGAAATTATCCTACTTCAGCAACTGACGTTGTTTTGATTGTCGATGGAAACAACAATACCAATATCGATGCCTTAAAAAATCTTGGCTTTGATGTAAAAGATGGACAAAAATTAGACTTTGATAATATTGTCGGTACAACATTCAAAATTATTAACAACAATAATTACTATACAAAATTACCAACTGGAAACTTTATTCCAAACAATGATTACGATGAAATGTATGCTAATTCAACAGAAGAAGTAAAAATAGCCGGAATTTTACGCGTGAAATCCTCTTCCACGATGAATCTACTTTCACCAGGGATTGCTTACAGTGATCAATTGACTACTCAAATTGTAAATGAAAATAAAGATTCGGATGTTGTCAAAGCACAAAAAGAAAGTGATACGAATGTTTTGACTACAGAAAAAGTCGATGAAACAACCAAACAATCATTAATCAGCTATCTAGGCGGTGATAGCCTACCAACAAGTATCATGATTTACCCAAATAACTTTGAAGACAAAGAACAAATTCTCAACTATTTAGACAAATATAATAAAGGAAAAGAAGAAGAAGATAAGATCATCTACTCTGACTTAGCCGGTACTATGACTGAATTAACTGGTGGTTTGATGGATGCTATTACTTATGTCTTGATTGCTTTTGCTGGTATTTCACTAGTGACAAGTATGATCATGATCAGTATTATTACGTACACTTCAGTCATCGAAAGAACGAAAGAAATTGGTGTCTTAAAAGCATTAGGTGCTCGTAAAAAAGATATCACACGTGTATTTGATGCTGAGACATGTATTTTAGGGATTTCTTCTGGCTTACTTGGTGTATTGATCGCTTGGTTAGCTACTTTCCCAATCAATCATCTGTTGTATCAAATGACTGATTTAAAAAATGTCGCACAATTAAATCCGGTCCATGCTCTTGTTCTTGTTATTATCTCTACCATCTTAACGATGTTAGGTGGACACATTCCAGCAAGAATGGCAGCCAAAAAAGATGCAGCAATCGCATTACGAGCAGAATAAACAGTTCTATTCCTAAAAATTACTTGAGAGCAAGGTTAAGTCCTTGTTCTCAGATTGTAGACAATCCTTATGTAAAAATGAGGGTTGTCTTTTTTTATATGTATATTTTCAATAATAAAAGAGAAATCAAGCAATTGATCAATTTGTCAAAATAAATGGTCTTGAAAAACTAAGACTTCAAGTGAAACAAAGCTTATTTATGAACGCTTACTAACATCTTGTTTTGAGAGCATCTGATAACACCTATCACTTTTCTATGATTTTATGAACACTTAATATCTACAAATAAATATTTTGCAAAACTTTGCGTTACTTAGTGTTGTGTAGTAACATGAACAAAAAGGGGAGTTCATATGCTTATTACAAAATCTAGATTACAAGGAAATTCTGTGGTAATCACACTACCGTCTGATAATGGTAAAAAACCTTCAGAGAATCAAGAATATATTGTTGTCTATTCTGAAGATGGAACAATTACATTAGTTCCTAAAATCGAAGATCCATTTAGTGGAGGAGAAGAGGCAGAATATTATGAAAAAGATGAATGGAAAGATTTAACTCCTGAAGGGAGAGAAATTTTATTAAGAAATGAAAAAATCATTCAGTTGTTTTTGAGTGATTTTCATAGTGATTACATATTTATATTTGATGCTAAATAAAATTAAAAATTTTTGCCATTTAAAAAGAAAAGTGACAAGTAAAAACGCCCTCAAAATTAGACCATAACTCTAACTTTTAAGGACATTTCAATTTCTTCATATCATATTTTTTAATTAATTTCTTTGGATGATTTCCACCTAAACCATATCACCAATTTCTTTATTAATTCTTTTCCGAATATCTTTACGGATCCCTAAGATATAGCAAACTGTACCATCCTCGTTTTTTACACCCATATTTACAATGCTCCCATCATAAGGAACTCCATCAAAAGTGGCATGCACCTTCACTCTTCCCATGCCAAACTCTTCCTTGACATTATAAGGAAAAATAACATAAGCCCCACCTTTGCCCACTTCAGAAGCATAAATCATTGATTGAAAGGAATAACTTTTTTGCATCCATCCTACCTCTTTTTTACTAAGTATAGCAAAAAAATTTGCGATAAGTATACCCAGAGATCAAAAAAGCCCCCAAACTTAGTTATTTGAACTAAGTTTGGAAGCTGGTTATTGTTTAAATTAGGACACGTTTCAAAATCATTCTTTTGTTTTTACTTCTTCTACTAACTTAGCTAATGCTTGTTGTTGAAATTCTGTAGCTAATTTTTTAGTTAGTTTTTCTTGGTCTTCTTTAGACATCGTTGGATTTTCTGTCATTGCTTTGACTAATCCATCTTGCACATAGGATTTTGCTTCTTTTTCCATTGTGCTTTGTTGTTGTTTGACTAAATCAGCTAATTTTTCTGCTTGATCGGTACTTAATTCGATCCAATTTGCTGGGATTTTAAATGTATTAACCCGTTTTGCATACTCATGGTTATTGTCTGCTAGATTGAACCAGAATTTATACCAATCATTTTTGTAAACCCAATAAGTTGTTTTTGTTTCTTTTTGTGTTTTACCAGTGGTTTGTTCCACTTTATTGGTTTCATTATCTGTACCAGTTGCTTTTGGTTTTTTTGCTCTTCATTTGTGCGATAAAGATAGACTTTTTCCGTACCGTCACCTAATGCTTGATACAAAAGCATATTGGTATTGTCTGAATCTGCACTAGATACGATGGCTGTCGTTTTGGTTTCTGTGACTTTTTCCATACCAAAGTGATGGGATAAATTAGCGACAATCAATGCTAAAGAAGCCACGAAGATCAAACCGAAGATCAATGATAGAAATGTTTGCCAGGTTTTTCTTGCAAAAATGTTGATCCATGCAAAAGCAAGCAAACTAATGATCAAGACGAAAATAATCATGCGTTATCCCTCGCTTTCACTAAAACAGGCTCTTTTCTCTTCAATAAGAAGGCAATCACAAGACCGATCATTCCAAAGACAATCGCCACAAAGAAGGCAGCATGGTAACCAGATAATGTGGCATTAATTGCTTGATCTTTATAAGCTAAAGGCGTGCTATTCAATACTGATTTTGCCGGAAGATTATCATTGGTAACGTTTGTCAACACACTAATCAAGATAGCTGTACCGATTGAACTAGCAATTTGACGGAATGTATTATTCACAGCAGTACCGTGGCTGATCAATTTATTTGGCAAAGCATTCATACCAGAAGTTGTTACTGGCATCATCACCATCGAAATACCAAACATCCGAATGGCATAAAGAATCACAATATATAAGACAGGCGTCGTTTTTGTTAAGAAAGCAAATGGTGCAGTGGCAGCTGTTAACACGAACATCCCCACAATCGCTAAGCGTTTGGCACCATGTTTATCAAAAATAGCCCCAGTGATCGGCATCATTGCTTCCATGATCAATGCCCCTGGTAACAGCATCAAACCTGAATGAAAAGCTGATTCTCCACGAATATTTTGAATATAAAGCGGTACAACCATTTCTGCACCAACCATTGCCATATTGGTTACCCCAGCTAAAACAGCCGCAATGGTAAATGTAGGGGATTTAAAAACACGTAATTCTAAGAAAGGTTGTTCCAAACGAAGCTGACGCCATGCAAACAAGGCAATAAATACAACTCCTACAATTAAGAAACTAATCACTTTTGTACTTCCCCAGCCAGCATCACCCACACTAGAAAAGCCATAAAGTAAACTACCAAAACCAATCGTTGAAAGAACAGCAGATAAAATATCAATGCTTGGATTGGATAATGGTATCACACTTCTCATTAAGAAAAATGCTAAAACTAAGACCACAATCGGCAAGACCATACCAAATAGATCACGCCAATGATAGTTATCGATAATATAACCTGATAAAGTAGGGCCTAACGCTGGGGCCAAGCCAATAACGATCCCTGACATTCCCATGGCAGACCCTCTTTTTTCTGGTGGAAAGATTGATAACATAATGTTTTGCAATAAAGGCATTGAAACCCCTACACCACAAGCTTGGATCAAACGACCAATCAGTAATGTACTAAAATTAGGCGCAACAAAACAGGTAATTGTCCCAATTAAAAAGATCGACATCGCTGATAGATACAAATTTCTTGAACTAAATTTGTTGATCAACCAAGCGGTAATTGGAATCATAATACCATTCACTAATAAGAACCCTGTAGTCAGCCATTGAACACTAGATGCAGAAATATCAAACTCTTTCATCAATGTAGGAAATGCTGTCGTCAATAAGGTTTGATTTAAAACCGTACAAAATGTACCAATTAATAGCACGACAACTAAAAGTGTCCGATTATATGGTTTTCCGTAAATATCTACGGGTTGATTTTTACTCATATTTCTTCTTTCTGAATTTTTTCTGAAACCACTAGAATACTTTAGTCCTATTCCCTGCATTTGTCAACCTACTTGACACTAAAGTCAACAGAAGTATAATTAGGGAAAATAGCAAAATAAAAAAGGAGGAAAAAAATGGTCGGAACATCCCTTAAACGCTTATTAGAAAATGATCATTTATTAGTAGGAATCAGTGAATTAAGTGAAATCGTAGGCGTCTCTCCTCGTCAGTTACGTTATTGGGAACAAAAAGGTTTTATTCGTTCAGTGGCTACTGATGGAAACTCCCCCAGAAAATATCAATTGCCAACTGTCGTCAAAGTAGAAATCATTAAGAAGTATTTAGATGAAGGTTATACCTTAACCAAAGCTGCTGAAAAAGCGGAAAATCGTCTACAAAAAATGAAACATGTCCGCAAAGTTTTCTCAAAAGCCATCAAAGAGATCGAATTGATCGATGAAAGGTATACGGTTTTATTGATTGGTGATTTTAAAGAAACAGATGAAGAATCACAGCTTTATATCATTCATGATGATCAAACCAATGAACTCACTTATAAAATTTTACCTGCAAGTAAGAAAATAGACTTCATACAATTGTTAAAAGAACGCACTTCATAAAAAATAAAATGTAGGAAATTATCTGTCTCTATCAAAATAGCTCTTTTGAACGAACACTTTGAAAGGATCACTGATAATCCACTACATTTTTTTATTTTTTAGTGGTGCTTTTTTTGTTCTTCGATCACTTCTGTTAACCAATTCGTATATTCTGTTTCGCGATTGATTGCATGAGAAAGGATCAAATAATGTCCATAATTTTTCTCTCGATCTTTTTCAGTAGGGAAAATCACAGCTTTACGAGCCAATAAATGCTCACGCTTTTCTTCGTGAAGATCACGCTGTTGTTCAATAATCTCCATTAATGTTGGATCATTGACTTCTTTTACAAAATACAACTTCAACACAAATTCATCGCGATTTACCGGTAATTCGTCTATTGGTGTACGAATCCACTCATCTAACAATACTCTCCCTTCGTCCGTTAACTGATACACTTTTTTTTCTAGCTTCATCCCCGTAATTTCTACTTCATGCTGAATCAGACCTCGCTCTTGCATTTTTGCAAGTTCTGGGTAAATTTGACTATGCTTTGCTTGCCAAAATTCTCCGATTTCATTTTTGAATGATTGATTCAATTCGTAACCTGACATATTTTTTTTGCTTAACAAGCCTAACAAAATGTATCGCAACGTATTTTTTCTTGCCATACAGGTGCCCCCCTTGACAAATTTTATTTTTCATTTTATCATAATCGAGTAACCAAAAACATGTATTTTATTACATGTTTTAACTTTCAAGGAGATGTTTTATTATGAAAAAATTTAAAGAGCTAGAAGATTTTATTGGAACACACTTTATTTATACTTATGATAACGGTTGGGAATACGAATGGTATGCTAAAAATGATCATACTGTGGATTATCGCATCCACGGTGGGATGGTCAAAGGTCGTTGGGTCAAAGACCAAGAAGCTGACATTGTGAAATTGACAGATGGCGTTTTTAAAATTACGTGGACTGAGCCAACGGGGACAGATGTTGCTTTAGATTTTATGCCAAATGAAAAGAAATTACACGGAACAATCTTCTTTCCTAAATGGGTAGAAGAACATCCAGAAATTACTGTTACTTTCCAAAATGAACACATTGATGAAATGGAAGCAGCACGTGAAAAATATGAAACTTATCCAAAATTAGTCGTGCCAGAATTTGCAACCATTACTTATATGGGTGATGCTGGTATTGATAATGAAGACGTAATTAGTGAAGAGCCTTATGAAGGAATGACAAATGACATTCGTGAAGGACGTTACTTTGACGAAAACTACAAACGTCTAAAATAAACAATATTTTTCCGCATTTGACTGAACAAAAAAAGAAGAATGTTTTCCATAAAAAGAAACATAATAAAAAACAGCCGTCGCATCATTTAAATGCCTCGACTGTTTTTTTCATTGCCTATTGCTTAACTCTATCCATTTCAACTTTTTATTATTTTTACATTCGTGAATGACTGTTTGGACTTTTATTTTCACTTTTTATTTTTCGATTCCTACAAATTTTTCGTATATTTTGATCGTTATAATAAAACCGGTGTTCAAATTCTTTCTTTATTCAGAGAAGCTCTTTCTTTTCGTGGTGTTTTCAGGTTATTTTCTTGTAATGTTTATCTTTTTTTCATGTTTTTTCGAATTTCTTGCCACTAGTTTAGCAAAGCTTTATGATTAAATTAGTTAAATCACTAAAAGGAGTTCGACAATTGAAAAAATATATTCCTTATTTCATCATTTTGTTTTTTGCTATCTTATTTATTTTACCAAACATACTCACCCATAATTTAATTATTGGTGCTGATGCGCCCTTTCACTATAATCGGTTTTACGATACAGCTGAACAATTTGCCAACTGGGATTTTCATTACTTTCCTTCAATGTATGGGTTTCAACAAAGCGGGCGCATCGTCAATGCCGTTTACGGTCCCATATTTGCTTATTTCCAAGGACTGATTGTTTTAGTTTCAGGAAGTTGGTTTCATTATCAAATTTTATCTAATTTTATTCTTTTCTTGATTTCCGGCTGGTCAATGCTCACACTTTTAAAATACGTCAATGTAAAAAATTGGGTCAGTGTCCCGATCTCAGTTTTGTTTATGACCACCTATTCAATTCAATATTGGGCGGTCAATCAAGGGTTTACCAGTTGGGGAACTTGTTTTTACCCTCTGTGTATGATCCCTTTAGCTGATTTTGTCGTTCATAAAAAATTTCCGGTTCTGAAAGTAACTGCTTCAATTGCTTTAATGACCCAAATCCATTTACTGTCTTCGGTAATGCTCGTATTGATGTATATTCCTTTTTATTTGTATTATTTCTTTACTCAGACAGAAAAAGGTCAGGCAATCAAACAACTTTTCAAATCCATCCTACTTTATTTCATTCTCACGGCAAATATTTGGGCTGGTTTGGCTTTAATCTACAGCGGAAATAAGATTCTGCCACCTTTTGTTAATAAAGAAATGAGCCAAAAAGCAATTAATCTAGATGGTAGTTACTGGTTAACTTATCCTGAAATTTTCCCAATGATTTTATTGATTGGTCTCTTACTGTTTGTACTCTTGAGACGTCATTACGATATATTTACAAAGTTACTTTTACGTACAAGCCTTGTGTTCTTTCTACTTTCAACAAGTTTGATTCCTTGGACGACTTTGGTGGAAAAAAATGTTCCCTTTGTTCGTTTGATCCAATTTCCATTTCGTTTTTTTGTCCCATTTACCTTGCTCTTTTTATTGTTTCTAGCGCTAGCGCTAAACCAATGGGAAAAGAAAAAATGGTATCGTGCACTAAGTTTATTCTTTATCTTAGTTGCTTCTGTTCAAACGATCCAGAATCTCTATCAACATCTAGCTAAATGGAAAGATGAAACATTTGTTAGTCGTCATACGTATCTCTTTGATACCCCAGAAGAAGCAAGAAAAACGTTTTATAATCAAGATATGTCAATAAGTTTATTTGTCTTTCAAAAAACTACACCTGATTATTTACCGATCTACAAAGAAACAACAGCCAATAAATATGATCGCTACAATGAAGAAATTTTAGATGGGGAAACGACCTTTATGAAGACTCATCCAGGTGGTCGCTTAACGATCAAGTGGAAAAATACAGGAGAAGAGACCGTCCATTTACCAATCATTGTTTACGATCGAACCGTTTTGCTCCAGCATGGAAAGAAACTGAAGGATTATGAATTAACAGATATTGGTACACCAATTGTCAAGCAACACAACGGCATCAATGAAGTAACCCTCTATTATGACCTGCCACTTTACTTTTACTTTGTTTTCGCCTTGACTCTCATCAGTTGGCTCGCTTTATTTGGCTTATTTGTTAAAACTTATGTCAAAACACAGCGAATAAAATCAAGAAAGTAACTGAGAAAAATAATAAAAAACATTTTTTCTAAATTCTAGAAAAAATGTTTTTTTATTTCTTTTTTTTGAAATATAATTGGTTCTATAAAAAAGGAGGTATATATATGCCATATTCAATTGACAATAAAACACCGAAGATAAATAACCTGGCTGGAATCCATCCACCCTATTTTGCAGGCAATACTGACAAGTTACCGCTTTCTGCTATCATACAGAAAAATAACTATAAAGAGTCATCAATATTTCATTCAACAGATAATAAAAAAACAAGCTTTATCAATCACCTTCCTAAAGCTTATTCTGAAGCTGACAATAACAAATTACCGCTCTATGCTAACGTACAGAAGGATGATAATAAAGAGTCACCGATCTATGTTAACGTACAAAAAAATGACTATAAAGAGTCATCAATATCACTTTCAACAGATAATAATAAAACAAGCTTTATCAATCATCTTCCTAAAGCTTATTCTGAAGCTGACAATAACAAATTACCGCTCTATGCTAACGTACAGAAGAATGACGATAAAGAGCCAATCTATACTGAAATTATAGAAACGGAACTATATACATCTTATGGGTCACCAAATGCTTCTTTACTAAGCAAGTTGATAAAGTTTTTAGAAAATCCAAGAGCAAATCTACATCTAAAGCAAGAAATGATAGATGATATTCAAAGATTACATTCGTCTTTTATTAATCATACAAAAGATTCTCAAACGGATTCTTTTCGCTCAGCTATTAAGGAAGCCCCAAAAAAATTATTCGACATTGTAATCAATCTAAAAAATTACCCAGTTAGCCACAAAGAAAGACAAGATATAGTCTCTAAGTTTGAGAAATATTATGCTACCTTTCTGAATATTAATAATAGGATTATTAATAGGGTTATTAAGAGCATGGGGGAAAAAGTTCGCCCGATTGTTACTCAACCTCAGAAAGATGCGCCTCAACAGAGGAGCCATCAAAAAAAAATTAAAGAGATCAAGGCTTCCCAAAGTAGCAAAACAGTCCAGAGAAATGAACCCTTAAAAACATGCTTACCTGAATTTTGTTTTCCTTCACGCTAAGTTTGACATATGATACGTCCACAAATTTAACTTAAAGCACCCAGCACATAGAAAACATTCGCTCTACATAATAAAAGATGCCCAGAGTAAAGAAGGATTTGTTTACTCTGGGCATCTTTTTTATTTTTCTTTTTCATTAGTAATTATCTCTATTCCATAATGATCGCTAACAAGCGCTTCTGTTTTCCCATCAAAAATGTGACGGTATTCTTTTACTCTACTTTCTTTTGGCACATAAATATAATCAATTCTCAGCTCTTCTGTATTATTTTCCCAACCATCAATTTTCTTTTTAATGGTTCCTTCTCCAGATTTTTTTTGTGCAAGTTTATAGGAATCGATAATTTCAAGTGAACTCTGTGCAACTAATTGATAACCTATTTCGTCTGCTGGGTTATTAAAATCACCTAACAAAAATATAGGATTAGAGACATTAGATAAGTGTTCTTCTAGGCGTTGCCATTCAAATACAAAACCACTTTTTTCGTCTATCCACCAAGAAAAATGACAACTTGCTACAATTATTTCTTGCTCATCGACACACGTCTGTCCGATTAAAATGTTACGAGTATGATAGTCTTCTTTTTTGTTCGTTTCAGAAACACAGAAAGCTTGGCTGACCAAGGGGGACTTAGAAAGGAGCGCATTGCCTTCTTCATAAATGTCGTAGCCAATGTGACTCATCTCCCAACTCCAATAATAGGTTTTCCCTTGTTTTTCCAAAAGCTGGATCAAACAGTAAGCAAAATTGTCTTCACGAATTGGTGTCTGATCTTGTACTGAACAAAAATTCTGTAATTCGTAGTTGGCGATATTTTTAGAAGTAAGCGATTGATTGACTTCTTGTAAAGCCACTATATCGTAATCTTCCTGAGCGATTTTATCAGCAATCCGTTGTAATTTTTCATAGGGCGAAGTTTCTAGCCAACTATGGGTATTTAAAGTCATTACTTTCATCTTATGTTCTCCTTTGATTAACACACGAAATTGAAATGGAACAAACAGACAATGAGTTCATCTAAATGCATGAAAAATAATTTTGACTTGCTAAATGTACGATTGAAAATTTTCCAATACACTTACCTTTTACATGAACAATTTGTATATCCATTCTTTCAAATAAGCTCGAAAATCCAAAAACACCAGAAAATGTGTTCGAGTTTTCGAGCTTGTTTATCGTACGATGTCATCCTTTTAATTTATGAGGTAGAAAATAAATGGATGTTTTATTTCTTTTGCAATCAATCACAATTCTAAATTACCAATCACAAAACCTGCTTTGGCATTGCCTAAATGAGTGATCGTTAGTTCATTTACTTTATTATTAGTAAATACAACGATAACGGTCGGATCTTTGTCTTCTTTTTTGAGGCTGTCTAAATCTATTTGTGCAAGTTTCGTTCCTGCCTCTACGTTTTGACCTTCTGTGACAAAAATTTCAAAAGCTGGTTGTTTCAGCTGTACCGTGTCGATGCCCATGTGAATCAATACTTCTACACCTTCTTTTGTTTCTAAACCAATGGCATGTTTTGTTGGAAATACACTGATAATTTTTCCAGCTATTGGAGCGACTACTTCGCCCGTAACTGGTATAACAGCAAAACCGTCTCCCATCATTTTTTTAGAAAAGACAGGATCGTTTACTTTTGCTAAAGGAATCACTTCTCCTGTAGCTACTGCTTGTAGTTCTTTTTGTATACCTAGTGGTTGATTCCTATTTTCTGGTTCCGTCGTTGTTTCTTCTACTACTGGTTCAGGAATGTCTGCCCCAGATTGAAGCAAATCTTCAATATCAGATTTTAAGACATCCGCTTTTGGTCCGTAAACCGCTTGGACACCGTTATCTTTGACAATCAGCCCCATTGCGCCAGCACGTTTCCACGCTTCTTCTGTCCCTACTTTGTTACGATCCACTACACTGACGCGTAAACGAGTCATACAAGCATCGACCTCTTTAATATTTTCTTTTCCACCGAGTAAGTGAATGATTTTGACCACATGCTGATCCACCGCACCTACTTGTGGGGAAGAGGTTCCTTCACTATCATTGTCATAATTGCCATTACGTCCAGGAGTCGCAAAATTGAATTTCTTGATCATGAAATTGGCTAAAAAATAAGTCACTACACCGAATAAAATGACGCAAATAACAAAATTGATCAAATCACCACCAAGCCCTGCTTTGATTGCCAGTGGTGTTCTTGTTAATAACTCAATGTTTCCAAATGAATGAACACGTAAAGGTAAAATATCGGCCATAGCAAATGCTGCTCCTTGGATCACTGAATAAACAACGTAAAGTGGAACAGCAGCAAACATAAACATAAATTCTAAAGGTTCAGTCACACCCGTTAAGAAAACAGCTAAAGCTGCTGAGAAATACATCGATTTGTAACGTGCTTTTTTATCCATATCCACATTACGATACATCGCTAAAGCTAATCCCATCAAAATCCCAGATGAACCAATCATTTGGCCAACTTTAAAACGAGCAGGTGTCCAATTGGTTAATACAAATTGATAGTGAGACATGTCCCCTGCACCTTTTAAATTCACCAAATCTGTTGCCCACGCTAACCATAAAGGATCTTGTCCAAATACTTGCGTCCCAGCTTGTGCCCCAGATAAAATTTCATAAGTACCACCTAACTGTGTATAGTTAATTGGAATCGTCAACATATGATGTAGTCCAAACGGTAACAATAAGCGTTCCAACGTACCGTAAAGGAAAGGAGCTAAAACCGGCGCACTTTCTTGAGATTGTGCAATCCAAAGGCCAAAATTATTAATTCCTGCTTGCACATTTGGCCAAATAACCGCAAGTACTAGAGCAACCACTGTTGACCACAAAATCACAACAAAAGGCACGAAGCGTTTGCCATTGAAAAAAGATAACGCATCTGGCAATTTACGATAATTATAATATTTATTATAAGCCATTGCACCGACAAATCCGGCAATAATTCCAACAAACACACCCATATTTAAAGCAGGCGCTTCTAATACACTTGTAAAAAATCCTTTCACCATGATCTTTGTGCCAAACAGTGTATGTGTAAATGCTTCTTCATTTGCTAGCATCTCACTAGTTACACCAAAAATTGCCCCTGTGATCCGATTGATCAAAATAAATGAGATACCTGCGGCAAAAGCGCCTCCTGCTCGCTCTTTTGCCCAACTTCCTCCTATGGCTAAAGCAAACAAGAGATGCAAATTACCAATAATAGCCCAACCAATATTTTCAATTACCCCACCAGTTGTCACTAAAAATGCTAAGTTTGGATCAATCAGTGGAATAGATTTTCCGATACTGATCATTAAACCTGCAGCTGGCATGACTGCTACCACCACCATTAAAGCCTTTCCAAATTTTTGCCAAAATTCAAAATTAAACACTTTTTTCATATACGCTAACTCTCCTTTATGCAATCGGTTTCGTTGTTAGCTATTATATCCCTTGTTTCTTTTTTTGTAAATGGTTTATTTTACTTACTCAAAAATAAATTATTTTTATTACCATTTTCTGCAAGAAATTATAATACACCACCCCGCCAAGAAAGATCAGTTGTTTTTTCTACCAACTTCCTCCTTCACTTTATACTTGCTAATTCTTTCATTTATTTTTTATTGACTTATGCAATCGGTTGCGTTTATTATAAGCATATAAATGAAAACTTCTAGGAGGAACACCATGAAACAAATCAAACGCTTATTTCAGATTGATCCTTGGAAAATCAGTACCACAACTTTAGATAGAAAAAATCTCCGTTTACAAGAATCTTTAACAAGCATCGGCAACGGATATATGGGCATGCGTGGCAACTTTGAAGAAAGTTATTCTGGCGACCACCATCAAGGAACTTATTTAGCAGGCATATGGTACCCAGACAAAACACGTGTAGGTTGGTGGAAAAATGGCTACCCAGAATATTTTGGTAAAGTGATCAACGCAGTGAATTTTATTGCCATGGATGTTTATATCAATGAACAATTAATTGATCTAGCAACGATGGAACCGGAAGAATTTAATTGGGAATTAAATATGAAAAACGGTGTACTGAAAAGAAGCTTTATTGTAACAACAGCAACCAATAAAGTGCGTCTTTCTTTTGAACGCTTCTTAAGCATTGTAAAAAATGAGATGGCGTATATTCGTTTAAAAATAGAGATGTTAGAAGGAAATGGCAGTATCAAAATCATTTCTAAATTAGATAGTAATGTCCAAAACGAAGATAGTAACTACGATGAACATTTTTGGAACGAAATCGATCGAGGAACAATAAAAGAAACGAGCTATTTAACAACTAAAACGATCCCAAATAATTTTTCAATTGAGCAATTCACCGTCACTGCAGCTATGCGACATTTTGTCAACGAGCAATCCGTTCAACCCATATATCAAGACGAACCGTTGGCGATTCAAGGTCTATTCTCTTTTGACCTCCATGTGAATCAGTCCGTTACATTAGATAAAGAGGTACTTGTACTGACTAGTCGAGATATCCCAGAAGCTCAGCAAGCACAACAAGTTATAGACGAATTTCATCATTTACACACCCATCATCTTCAAGCGAAAGAAGAGCAAACGGCTGCTTGGGAGAAACGTTGGGCGCTAGCAGATGTTGTGATCGAAGGTGATGAAGAGGCTCAGCAAGGCATTCGATTTAACCTCTTCCAATTGTTTTCTACTTATTATGGAGAAGACGAACGCTTAAACATCGGACCAAAAGGATTTACAGGTGAAAAATATGGAGGTGCTACTTACTGGGATACAGAAGCCTATGCGGTTCCTTTGTATCTTGCTTTGGCAAAACCAGAAGTGACGAAAAATCTTCTGAAATATCGTCATAACCAATTGCCACAAGCTATCCATAACGCAAAACAGCAAGGGCTAAAAGGCGCACTATATCCGATGGTCACGTTTACTGGGGTGGAATGTCATAACGAATGGGAAATCACTTTTGAAGAAATTCATCGTAACGGTGCCATTGCTTATGCGATCTATAATTACACAAATTATACTGGTGATACGGAATATCTAAAAAAAGAAGGATTAGAAGTCTTAACAGAAATTGCTCGTTTTTGGGCAGATCGTGTTCATTTCTCAAAACGAAAAAATAAATTTATGATCCATGGTGTAACAGGACCGAATGAATACGAAAATAATATTAATAATAATTGGTATACCAACACAATTGCTTGTTGGGTATTAACTTATACACGAGAAAATTATTTAAAATTCCAAGCAGAAACATCGGTGATGATCAGGGAAGATGAACTGAAACATTGGCAAGAAATTGTGGAAAACATGTATTTCCCTGTAGACGAAGAACTAGGTATTTTTGTCCAACATGATACGTTTTTAGATAAAGAACTCTTACCTGTGTCCGCATTAAAAGCGGATGAACTACCATTAAATCAGCATTGGTCTTGGGATAAAATTTTACGCTCTTGCTTTATCAAACAAGCAGATGTTCTTCAAGGTATCTATTTCTTCAATGATTCGTTCACAAAAGAAGAAAAACAACGAAATTTTGATTTTTATGAGCCAATGACTGTTCACGAGTCTTCTCTTTCTCCAAGTATTCACGCAATTTTAGCTGCTGAATTAGGTATGGAAGATAAAGCGGTAGAAATGTATCAACGGACAGCTCGACTTGATTTAGATAATTATAACAACGATACGGAAGATGGGTTACACATCACTTCGATGACTGGTAGCTGGTTAGCCATCGTTCAAGGATTTGCTCAGATGAAAACCGATCATGAGCGTTTACGCTTTGCACCCTTTTTACCAAAAACATGGCGTGCTTATTCTTTCCATGTAAACTATCGCAATCGTTTGATCTTTGTTGCTGTATCAAGTGAGGAAGTTACCTTGTCTTTAGTTTCTGGCGAAGCATGTTCACTAGATGTTTACGAAAAATCTTACCTTTTAGAAAATCATTTAGAAATTCCTTTGCAAAAGGGGGCATTCGATGTTTAAAGGCGTATTATTCGATTTGGATGGCGTGATTACTGATACAGCAGAATTTCATTACCGTGCGTGGAAAAAATTAGGTCAAGAAATTGGAGTAACGATTGACCGAACATTTAACGAACATTTAAAAGGCATTAGTAGAGAAGATTCCTTGCAATTATTGCTTTCATATGGAAATAAAGAGCAGGATTTTTCAAAAAAACAATTCCAAGAGTTAGCCAAAAGAAAAAATGATTACTATCTTGAAATGATCCAAACAATTACACCTGAAGATGTCTTTCCAGGTATCTTGTCATTGCTTAAAGAGTTAAAAACAGCTGACATTAAAATTTCACTTGCTTCCGCGAGTAAGAATGGTCCATTTCTTTTATCAAAGATGGCTTTAACGCCATACTTTGATGCCATCGCTGACCCTACCAAGGTAAAAATGGGAAAACCTGCACCTGATATTTTTTTATTGGCAGCTAAAGAAATCGGTTTAACACCACACGAATGTATTGGGATTGAGGATGCAAAAGCTGGCATAAAAGCCATCATCACAAGCGGGGCATTTCCTATCGGTGTCGGACGTGCAGAAGATCTTGGGGAGGATATTCCAGTCGTATCTGACACAACTTGGCTTACAAAGAACTATTTAGAAACCGAGTGGCAAAAACATGCCTGAACCATCCATCTCCGTTACCCCTATCCCCAAAACTAGATTAAAAAAAATCACATTGAAGAACGACAGTTTAACGGTCGTTCTTCTCAATTATGGTGCAAGGCTTCATCAAATTCTAGCGCCGGATAAAGAGGGACATTTTGAAAATGTGTTGTTAACTTATGACAATTTCTCCGATGTATTAACTGACCAAAGCTATTTTGGCGCAATCGTGGGTCCAGTTGCTGGACGAATTAAACATGGTTCTTGGGCAAACCATCAACTAGAAAAAAATGAAGGCAATCATCATATACACGGTGGTTCAAACGGATGGTCTTTTCAATACTGGAAAGTGGAAGTTTTTAAAACACCCACCTCAATTGGTGTTGTCTTTTACTTGCAGGATACTTTTTCTGACTATCCTGGTCCCATAACCGCCACAGTTACGTACCAATTAACTAAGAATAAATTAGAGATGATCATAAAAACAAGTAGCTTAACAGAAACCATTTGTAATCCTACCAATCATGCCTACTTCAATCTTTCAGGAAATGGCAAACGAGATATTGATGAACATGAATTAGCCATTCAAACAGAAGGAACGCTAGAGTTAGACCATGAAAAAATCCCGACTGGTGCGCTGATTGCTACGACATCTCTACCTATTCATTTCAAACATCCTCATTCATTAAAAGAGATTTTAGCAGTTTATCCAAACGGGTTAGATGACGTTTTTGTCTTAAATGTCCCTAAGCGCAACAAAAAAATCCTGACCTTATCAGAAAAAAAAGCCGGACGCCAGTTGTCTATAGCAACGACGAATAAAAGTGTGGTATTATTTTCTACGACTGGGTTTGAAGCTGATTTTTTAATCAATGGTCAAAAAATGCATTCAAATTACGGATTGGCCATTGAACCACAAGAATTTCCTGATGCTGTCCATTTCCCAGAATTTGGTTCAATCACATTGTACCCAGGACAAGAAAAAATCAGTTATACCTCTTACCAATTCAATGTCTTAAAAGAAGAATGAGGCTAAAAAGTATTGCCAGTTGCTTTTAAATAATACAAATGATTAATCACTACTTCATAGTTGTCTGGAATTTTTTTCACCAGTTAGGACTAACTAAAAGACGAAACATGCACTCGGCAAAAGGGTTCCTCATTTTTTAGAATTTCAAGAAGAAAGGTGGCATGTTTATGGCGATCACAGTGAAAGATGTGGCAAAAAAAGCAGGAGTTGCTACCTCTACTGTTTCACGTGTTATCAATGATCATCCGAGCATATCAGAAACAACCAAAAAGAAAGTACGCAAAGTTATGGATGAGCTTGGCTATGTCCCAAATATCACTGCTAGAAATCTCGGAAAAAGAGTTTCAAATGCAATTGGTGTCATTTTACCCCCCCTTGATTCTAAAGAACGCATTGGCAATCCTTTTTATCTCGAAATTATGGAAGCCATCAACGAGGAAGCAAGGCATTACGACTTAACCACTGCAATAGCAACCGCCAAAAGCTTCGATGTCTTATTAGAAAACGTGCAGAGAATGCACTTACAAAAGCAAGTTGATGGATTTATTCTACTTTATTCCGATAGTGAGGATCCTGTGATTGAGTACCTTTATCAAAATGAGATTCCCTTCACCTTAATTGGACAACCATACCAACATGAAAATGAAATCATCTACGTTGATAATGATAACCAACTCTTAGGGAAACAAGCAACCGATTTTCTGATTCAAAACGGACATAAACATATCCTCTTCGTGACCAACACGACACATGAAAGTCTTTATTATGAACGTTACTTCGGTTATCAAAAAGCAATGATGTTAGCCAATTACTCGGTTCATCCTAGTTTAGTAATTGAGCAACCTGAAGATTATTTAACATTTGATTCTATTTTAAAGAAGACACATGCAACAGCCCTCGTCGTTATTGATGATATTTTTGCTCTACGAACAATCCAACTCGCACAGATGTATGGTTATGAAGTTCCTGAAACCTTATCAATCATTAGCTTCAATAACTCCATTTTTGCTACGTTGACTCACCCTTATTTAACGAGTATCGATATTGATATTTCTGAATTAGGACGTGTGGCGATGCAAAAATTACAGGAATTGATCCACGATGAGATCAGCACCGGGGTTCGTTTAGTTATCCCACACCAACTGATAAAAAGAGAAACCGTCGTACCATTCACACCAACAGAAAAGACAAAATAAAAAAGAAACCGAAAAATCCCAGAATAGGCGAACCCTATCTCCGGATTTTTCGATTCTTTTTTAGTTAAGTACCTTTTTCTTTTGTTTTTGATTCAACCAAAAACCACTTAAAATGGTAAAAATCGGTGCGAAGATCGAAAAGAAAGCAAATGGTAAATATTGTAAAGCACTGACCTTCATCGTGCCCATAATAAAGGTGCCACTCACTCCCCAAGGAATCAATGAATTAACTGTTGCCCCAGCATCGGCGAGCGTTCGAGTTAAATACTTTTTATCTAAATCAACTTGCTCAAATGAACGCTTAAACGTTTCTCCTGGTAAAATCATCGACAAATATTGTTCTCCCACTATCAAATTAATCCCTATACAGCTAAGGGCAGTAAAACCAATCAAGCGAGAAGGACGATCCATTTTCTCTCGCAATCCTTGGACGATGGTTTCAACGATCGTGTACTTGATCAACAACCCACCTAATGCTAATGCTAGTAAAATTAGGCTGGCTGAACCAAGCATACTCGTAATTCCCCCTCTTGAAAGTAGTTCATTGATTTTAGGATCGGCTGTGTGGGCCACATATCCATTCATCAAAATATTAGCCACCTTTGCAATTGTCAACTGGGGTTGATGAACAAAAGAAAGAATGATCGCCACAGCGGAACCCGTTAAGAGAGTAGGAATCGCTGGAATTTTTTTGATTGCTCCACCAAACAAGATGACTAACGGAATCAGTGTCCATGGCGAAATCCAAAAGCCAGCTTTCATATTTTGGATCATCTCAGTAATCGCATGTAGGTCTGCTGTGTGACTACGGTGACCAAGGAAAATATAAAAGACCATAGCAATCAAAAAAGCTGGTAAATCCGTATACCTCATTTGTGCAATATGTTCAAATAAATTAACCTCACCGATTCCAGCAGCTAAATTCGTCGTATCAGACAATGGCGAACAATTATTTCCAAGAAATGCGCCAGAAACGACTGCACCAGTTGTCATAGCATCATCAAATCCTAAGATATGACCGATACCTAAAAAAGCAATACCAATTGTTGAAATTGTTGTAAATGAACTACCGACAGTAATACCTACAATTGTACACACCAAAAAAGCAGTTGGTAGAAAAAATCTTACAGATATCAATTGAAACCCATAAACCATAATTGTAGGTATCGTTCCTGATAAAATCCATGAAGCAACTAAAACACCAATTAAAAGAAAAATCAAAATGGGAATGATTCCTGGCGTAATTCCCTTGACGACGCCATCATGAATCTCATCCCATGAAAATTTTCTAAATCTACCATAAAATAATAAACACATAAAAGCCGCAAGTATTGGGATATGAGGAGATAATTGAAAACCAATAATCAATACACCTAATATAGCCAACAATACGACTAGAACAGCCATACTTTCTTTAAGCGATATTTTTTTATCCATCGTATCGTCTCCTATTTTTCACAAAAAAAGCCCTACCTAAAAAATTCTAACTTTTGGTAGGACAAATTGTCATTGGGACATTTTTTAAGGTGGGTAAGAAAATTTTTTTACCCCTTTTTTTCTAAATATTTTTAATTCCTTTTTAACAATGAATTTATTTTGCGTATACTTAAGTAATTTATTTTTGAAAAGGAATTTTAGTAAAAGGGACATAACCATCGTCATCTCCCTTTTACATTTTTTATTTTAAGCTACTAACCTGCTCTTATATTATTCTTCTATACTCTTTTCTACTTCTGCTCCCCATGAATCCTTTTTCAAACGATTGATAATCAAAGGAATCACAAACATGACAATCGTAATTACCGCCACTAATAAAGCATCAGTAAGTGTTGAAGTACCTAACGTAGAAAAGACGACTGCAACAATAGAAAAAATCAACATGCAGCTAACAACCCAAGCCAGACCATTGCCTTTTTTACCAATACGATAAGGACGTTCTAAATCTGGATGGTTTTTTCGCATTTTGATTAATGAAACAGCAATCAAAATATAAACAATACAATAAATAACAGTAGTAGCATTTGTTAATGTCAAGAATACAGCACTAACATCGTCCATTACTCCGTAAAGTAACGCAAACAATGAAATAACAATTGATTGTGTTAAAACAACGTTTCTAGAAACGCCATATTCATTTTCTTTATGGAATCCAAATTTTGGTGGCAAGAAACCTTCACGTGCCACTTGGATAATCGTTTTAGATGGTCCAGTGACCCAAGCAGATAATTGTAATAGCACTCCGATAAATACCATGAAACTAAAAATATTCCCAATAATTGTTGGTAATCCAAGAATTTCACAGTAAATCAAGATGGGCTGAGTAATATTTGCTAATTCCATTTTCCCATCTGGGACCACATTAGCAACCAACATCGCATTGATCACATTTAATAAAACTAAACCGATTAAAGCGATAAATACACCTTTTGTATAGTTCTTCGTTGCATCTTTCAAACGAGGCATATAAACAGAACTCATTTCGATACCAACAAAGATAAATGTAATACCTGCAAGATATTTCAAGGATTCACTATGTTCTAGATCAGGAAAAGCTTTTGACCAACTAAAATCACCTAAATAGCCGTTTGATACCAAACCTACTTTAAAGGCAGCCAATAAACCTAATACAAACATGATCACAACAGGAATATAGACCCCCAACCAGACGCCGATGTTTCCACCAACTTTGGCCATATCAAATTTTAAATTCAAAATAGTAATGATCCAATAAATGACTAAAATACAACCTAATACAAATAAATGATTATTGCCTAATTCGATTTGACCGAATGTGTTTCCTAGTAATGGTCCTAATGTGGATGCTACCATTACCATTCCTGGAAACATTTGCACCCAAAGTAACCAGGCAACCACAAACCCCCATTTACTTCCTAAAGCTGTTTTCACCCATAATTGAGGTCCACCTTCTTGAGGAAGCATCGTAGAAAGCTCGCCAGAAACCATTGAAATTGGTCCAGCAAAAAACAGTACAGCAAAGATTGAATAAAAAATCAATGTCCACCCAACGGCTGCTAAAGTTGGGATACTCCGAACTGTCGCACACAAAGCCATCGTCAGACCGACAAAGGTTCCAAGACCCATTTTACTTGCTTGAGATTTACTCACGATTGACACGCTCCTTGTCTTTTTAAATAAAAAACGTTGTCTTCAAAGTAATCGCAAGTTATAACAGCAAAAGCAAAGAGGTTGCTTATTGCCAACTTTTAAAGTAAAAACAATGTTTCATGACTAGATTTTATATTTCGCTAAAAAGAAAAATATAAAATAACCTCTTGCTCGTTCTACCTAATCCATTCATTAACCCCTTTTGACAAGGATGTAAAAAGAACGCAAAGCTAAGTCACAACCTCGGCTGTTTTGAATTGATCACTTGCTTTTTTTCAAAGACAACCACAAAAGAAAAGACATCTAATTCCGTATTTTCATACGGAATTAGTATGACTTTTATTTGATTATTTTGCTTCGCTTGTTAATAATTGATTGGCGTAGATTTTTTCTAATTTTTCTTGAAGAGCTGCTTTGATTTTCTCAGCGTACGCTTCAAAGTTTTCTTCTTTGTTCATATATGGTGTCATTACACTGGCACGTAAAACTGTTACTTTTCCTGCACGTTGCCATTCTTCATCTGAGAAACCTAATTGGTTCACAAATTGTAATGGGCTGTTTCCGTAATCAGGAATAGCAAAATCAGTATGAGAAGTTAAAAATTCATTGCCATAAATGCTTCCTTTTACATAAGAAGAATAGTCATAGACATCATGATTCAATTGATTCATTGCTACTAGATCATCATTGCCTTTTTCTTTAAATACGTAGTCTACCATATTAAAATCTGGGTAAGTTAGTGGATGTACTTCGATTTCTTTGTCACCAACTTTGAATGATAAACTTTGTAAGAAATTATAGAAGCGATGTGCTCCTTCGATTGAAGCACCCATCAATTTACCATATCCAGTAACATTTAATGGCAAGACATGGTGTGCAGCCCAAACACTAGCAGCTGTTGCTCCTGCCTTTGACCCTTCCAAAATATAAGCACCAAGTAGCGCTGGAATATCTGCGCCTTTTTCAAATACATAAGTAGCAAAATAAGAGATTACGTCTCTCATGCGTACATCTTTGATCACGATACCACCAGCTGAATAAGGAACATACCCCATTTTATGTGGATCAATTGTGACAGATTCTGCTTCTTCAATTGCTTTATACGCACTATGCACTTCTTCTAAAATATAAATTTTATTTTCAGTAAAGACATTATTTTTTGCGTGAACGTCTTTTAATTCTTCAAAAGGAATAAAGTTGTTGTCCTCGTCTAAGAAAATCGCACGACCATAACCACCATAAGCCGCATCTACGTGTAAGTAGAAGTAAATGCCGTCTTTTTCTAATACACGACGTAAGGCAACAATTTTATCAATCCCATCAATTGCACCTTCTTCAGTTGAGCCAACAACACCGACTACACCTAAAATTGGTGTTTTTTCAGCTGCTAAACCAAGCACGATTTTTTCAAGTTCATTGATGTCCATGCGATAATTGTGATCGACTGGTACAGGAATGACTTGGTCTAATCCAATACCAATGATGTCAGCAGCTTTTAACCATGAATAGTGTTTTGTTTGTGGCACTAACCATTTCCCTAATTTTTCTAAATGTTTTCCGCTACGTGCAGAATGTGCTTTGATGTCATCGATTTTTTCTGGCACACGATCTAACAAATTCATGATTTCTTCGGTCGTCATGTTCATTAATTCCCAATCGCTTTTACCTGCAACTAATTCAGGCACAACTTCTTGCATCGCAAGAGGTAACGATTTGATATTACGTGCATACCAAAGTCCTTCAAGATTTGCTAAAGAGCCATCAGCTACAATGTGTCCCCAGCCATCTTTATAACTCATCAATTTTGCAAATTCCAAACCTACTTCTTCTTCCATTTGACTTGTTGCTGGAGAAGATTCATAAGCAACGTTATTCCCATTCCATAACATAGCAAAATTATAAGCTAGTAAAGATGGCATTAATGTTTCAGAATTCATATGCCCCCAGTACCGTCCGGCTGTATGCCATGGCACTGAGTGTGTACGCATACGTGCTGAAATCTCTGATAAAACGTCTTTCGTTTTATTCACCGTATGTTCAAAACTTGCACTCTTTTGTTCTTCTGGCGTAATAACAGGCATGTCTTGAGGCATGTAGTTTTGTCGCCAACCTAAATGTTCATCAACTAAATCGTTCAACAAAGTTTTATAGAGTTGGCCGTTCTCTGCTTTGTCACCGATAAATAGTGCATTTAGGTTCAATTCATTTGACAATGATTCCATGTGAAGCCCTCCTAAAAAAAGATTTAAATTTTGTCGAGCCCTACATTACACCTGTTTTTTAATTCTGTAAACTTCCTCACAATCATTTTTTTAATCTTTTTGTAATAATCTTCAATTGTCCGAATTGTTCACACATTTAGAAAAATTTAAAAAACGAGGGAATTTACAAATGTAAATTCCCTCGCAAAGTTTGTATTAACGAGAACCAGCGTCCTCTTTTTAGTATGGGTTTCAAAATTGGAATCTTGTCATATTTTTAACCATTTACATATTAAAAATTTACTAAATTCTAATCAATTACTTTGGCCAAAAAGTAATTTTTCTTTCCTTTTCGAATAACCACAAACTTACCATCAAATTCCTTCGATGGATCTATGACAAAATTTAAATCGGTCACACGGTCACCGTTAATACTAATAGCTCCATTTGAAACATCTTCACGTGCTTGACGTTTCGATGGTTCAATTTTTGTGGAAACAAGTAATTCCACGATATTTTCAGGGTTGCTTGAAATTTCAACGTTTGGCATTTTACCAAATCCTTGCGCAATTTCAGCTGCATTTAATTCTTTGATATTTCCAGAGAACAATGCTTCTGTTATTTTTTGTGCTTCTTTCAAGTCTTCTTCACTATGGACAAATGTTGTCACTTCTTCTGCTAAACGACGTTGTGCTTCACGTTTTTCAGGTTGTGTTTCAACTTTCTTCGCTAATTCATTGATTTCTTCTTGAGATAAGAATGTAAAGAATTTCAAGTATTTCACTACATCACGATCATCTTGATTCAACCAGAACTGGTAAAATTCAAATGGAGATGTTTTTTCAGGATCTAACCAGATGGCACCGCCTGCTGTTTTACCAAATTTCGTACCATCAGCTTTTAACATTAACGGGATCGTTAATCCGAATGCTTCTGCTTCTGGACCTTCTAATCTACGGATCAAATCAAGCCCTGCAGTAATATTTCCCCATTGATCGGCACCACCAATTTGTAGTTGTACATCAAAAGTTTTGTGTAAATGTAAGAAGTCGATTGACTGCAAGATTTGGTAAGTAAATTCTGTAAATGAAATACCTACTTCTAGTCGACTTGCAACGATATCTTTGGCTAACATTGTATTAATATTAAAGTTTTTACCATAATCGCGTAAAAACTCAAGCAAGGAAATTTTTGATAACCAATCGTAGTTATTCACAAAAGTAATATTGGCATCTTTACCAAATAACTTTCTCATTTGGTTTGAAAGTGCGTCTACATTATGTTGCACTTGTTCCATTGTTTGTAGAACTCGTTCAGTTGTTCGACCACTTGGATCGCCGATTGTTCCTGTTCCGCCACCAATCAGAATATATGGATGATGGCCAGCCAACTGAAATCGTTTCATCATCATAAATGGAATCAAATGTCCAATATGCATCGAATCCCCAGTTGGATCCACACCGCAATAAAGTGAAATACTCTTTTCGTCAACGAGTTCACGAAGTCTTTCTTCGTTCGTTTGTTGATTAATGGCATCGCGCCATGTTAATTCATCGATAATATTCATTTTAAAGCCCTCCATATCGTTTTTTTATGAAAGCAGAAATCTGCTAGCATGCCTCTTTTGTTTTTTCAGTGATCACAACAAAAAAGTCCCTTGGCTTATTAACCAAGGGACGAAATATCGCGGTACCACCCAATTTATATGCTTATTGAAGCATATCACTCAAACATTTAACGCTGTCACGTGGCATATTCATGCCATAGGCTCCTAAAATGTAATTCGTTTTAAAGAATGTACTAGTTCGCAGCACCCACTAGCTTTCTGAAACATCGACTTTAATAACTACTGTGTTTTAATCAACGCCTGTTATCTAATTGATATGTATCTATCATAGAACGCTATTTTTTCTTTGTCAATAAAAAAGTTAAAAAAAATTCTCTGACTATTCTTAATCATTTGAAAAACAGCTAAAACCGAACATTTATTTTTACTATCTCGTACTATTTTTGTTTAATAAAACGTCATACAGAATCCTTCATATCAGATTATTTTTTATATTTTTATTTTTATTTTTATACAAATACAAACTTTCAATTAGAGCAATTGATTTTTAAAGTTTAACAAAAATTTATATACCTATTTTTTCTGCTACACGTGTAACGAATAAGAGCCCACCCCTGTCTCACTCATAGTTTTTAATTGAATAAGCCAATCAACCTTAATAAAGTAGACCGATTAATGAGTAACACTTACCTTAAGATTATCCTTCTTTTTCCAACATACAATATAATGGCATCAATTCTTGCATAGCATTTAAGATTAAGGCTTCTGAATTTTGATATTCACTCGGATAAAAATAAAGTTTTCCAATTTGAAATGTTTTATCTTTCATCGCTTCTTTTAAAGTCAAACGCTTCTGTTTATCCGCTAAATAAACAGCTAATGGCAGATGATCTGTCAATTCATGTTCTGGTTGAGGCCAAATATAATATTCGTCAATCGAGATATTTTTACTCCACTCCTCTAAAACTTCTAATAAGCGATTGAAATCAGATACACTGCCTTGGCGCTCTTCACTTTTATAATGCTGGTACATTAGATAAATTTGAAATTGTTTTTGATTCAATAAGGTTGCTAAACAGGCATTTTCTTTTTGACGATCCACACGACGATACGCACACCAAAAATGACTCCTAAGGTTCCAACCATTCGTCCAGCTTTCGATTTTCGGTTTTGCCATTTGCCACTGTGACGGAAATTGGCTTGATGCCTGTAAATTCAATTCTTTCCATTTTCGCCATTGTAATTTGTATTGGTCTTTGACCTGCGTGACTTCTTCTATTGTGTAGCACTCTTTCAATTGCTTAAATGTATGTATTGTTCGATCAAATAATTCATAATCTCTTGCTAACAAATCCATCTTGTCACTCTCCAAAACTTTTCTTTAGTATAAAGAACAAAAGATAATGGAGCAATAAAAAAAGGATGTACAACAAATTATTTTTTCTCGTTCCTGTCAATCTTTTAGTCCATTTATGTCACTATAACATACCATGGTTATCTCTTTTCTAAGCCGTTCATTTTGTTTTTTGCCCTTCTAGATATTTCATGATTCATATTCTTCTTTAATTGGGATTGTTTTCTAGCTGCATGTATTTGGTCTTTCAATGTTCGCTGTTCAGGTGTAAGTAGACGATCACTTAATGTCTTTATTTTCTGAGGAAGTACTTTTTTAGCATACTCTAATCCACTTTGAACATGCAAGAAACGAGGTTCCATAATCTCCTGTAATCTCTTTGGCGTTCCATTCCACATTTCTTTAGTATCATGAATTATTTCCTTTAACTGAGTATATAGTTCCCTTCGCTGTTCTTGAAGTAATGTTAGTTGTTCTTTATCAACATTACCTTTTATACACTTTGTACGATCTTCATCCCACTTCTTAATGTTTTGTCCAAACTTATCTATACTATCCAACTTTTGACTTACGCTGTTATATTCTTCTCTTAATTTAGAAGGAATTTTTATTGATGCTTTTTTCGTATTTAGGATACTATTGTTTTTATTTGTGGACATTTCCCCACTCCTTTCATCTTAATAAATAAAGTATAGAACCCACTAGTTTAGTTATTTATTCTATATTTCCTAATGGCGGAAATTTTAGATAGATGTATCAATAAAAATAATTTATAGTTCTATTAAATCACTATTATACCAGTCTTTATTTTTACACATCACTCTTTTCTGTTAAAAATAAAATCCATACAAAGAGAAAAAAGTTCGCTTCATAACCATCATTTTAGTTATAAAAAAATAGTATAATATCACATGACAACAATTCATCAATATGATGAAAAACGTTATATATAGTTATTGAAATAGAAGTTGGTAAGCGATTCTCTCCTTCATATGCTAGTTAAAATCATTATTTTTAATTGGAAAACTTTTCTTTTACTTAGCAAAAAACATCTAACAATCGATGAATGCCACTAGTTTTTTGCCGTTCCTCCTTTTTAGTCTGTTGGTAGATCAACTAAATTTGGAATTTTTTTGTTCAATAAAATGGTCAAGCAAGCATTTTCTTTTTGTCTATTGACGTTTTATTGCACATGCCAGAAACAACTACTAAGATCCCAGCCCACAACTAAAAAACCCAAAAGTTAGACTTTTCCATCTAACTTTCGGGGTGTATTTCCTTTTTTCAATTGAAACGAATATAACCAATGAACAAATCATTCACTATCTCTTACTAGCAAATCCATCTTATCGCACTTCAAAACTTACCTTCAGTACAAAGAATGAAATAAAATCTTAGATAATAAAATATACAGCTTTTTTAGATAAATCAGCCATTTATATTATTTTAGCTGTTGTCTGCTTTTCTCACATTTGTGTATTTATTATTTTTCCAAGTCTTCTTTATTTTTGACTTTCCTTGACGTTGTATGATTCATATCTACTTTCTTTGAGTTTTTTGCTGGTTTTCTCGCATTGTGTATTTTTTCTTTTGCTAACTTTAATTCGATTTGAGATAAGTTATTTCCATATTTATTATAATCTTTTCCAATATTGATGTCTTTTTTATACAAATTTTTAGATTCAACTGCCCTTGAAGTATCTGCAGACTTCTCATAATTATTTTCCTTAGTTATTTTATTGTTAAGTAACGTGTCCAATTTAGCCAATTTATTATGTTGTGTTTGTTCAGGCGCACTTTGCTCTTTTTTACTTTGAAGTTCAATAGTATCTATCGCCAGGCTTAAACCTTTTAGTGGATTTAACTTCATTAAAGTGTCCATAGCTTCTTTTGATAATTTATGATTATGTTCTAAGAAAGGCATCACATGCTTCGCTAATTCCGGTGTCATTTGATCTTGTAGTTTTTCACTTGCAAGATTTAGTTTGTTGAATTTGTCCTTTAAGTTTTTCGCTTGTTGGAGTAAATTGTTGATCTCTTTAGGAGAAGAAATAAGCGCTAGCTGTTGTTGATCTCTAGCTATTTCTCCTTTTAATTTTTTAGTTACACCAAGAATTTCATGGAATCGTTTAAGTTTTGCTTGTTTATAATTGACTAATTTATTCGTGTTTTTTGAAATACTATTCTTTAATTCTGTCATACGTTCTTTTAAAGACACTTCAAATGACTCATGGTTTTTAAAATTTCTTAGAACCTTGTTTTGAAGTTTCTCATGTAACTGATTTATTTGTTTCATTACTTTCTGTTTCTCTTTGTTTATTTCTAGTAATCCATTATCTATTAAACTGATATATTCTTTTTCTAAAGTTGGTGGAAATATTACTCTTATCAATGCTTTTTCATTGAATAACTCACGACCACAATTTGGTTCACGATTGATGTTTTCTTTTAGTGCATTCGATAGTTTATTTTCGAGCACTTTATTTTCTGTTAAAAGTTTATCAAGCGAATCAAACACAGGAATCATATGCTTTTTCAACGTTGGATCAATATTTTTTTTCATTTCTTCATATTCACTAGACAGCTGTTTGATCTTAGAAGCTATTTTTTCAGACTCATATTCTAACTCTCCTATTGTCATCGTTTCATAAAATATTTTTCCTTTTGCTACATTTTTATTGAGCCGTTGTGCGTTTTTTATCTGCGCTTTTTCATCCTTATTCTGTTTTAATTTATTAAGTTCTTCGTTTATTTTATTTACATCTATTGTGTCTAGATAATCGACCCTTTTTTTTTAATTGTTATTCATCTTAAGTATTTCACTAGTTATCAGTTGTCCTTCAAGACCGATCTGTTCGATTGGTCTATAGAGTGCTTCAAACTCTTTACTTGATTCACTAGGAATTTGTAGACTAAGTTCTATGCTATCTTGGTGAATAACATTTTTAAATGTATAGGGAATGCTATCAGGGACTATTTCACTCTCGCCGGAGCTAAAGTCCTCTTCAAAATGAACGGATTTCTGAGTATTCTCTTTTATTATAGGATTAATCGCTTCATGTAGTTCTTCTTTTACTTGAGTTTTATTATTTTCTGTTGCCAACTTTTCCCACTCCCACTATTTGTTAGTAGTTTAAACATACCACAAAATATTTCCGTTATTTTTCCTACAATTTCTTAAAGACAGAAAAATTAGTCTTATTTTAATTTTGTTAAAAAACGTAACCAGTCAACACTTATGTCTTATTTTCAAAAAAATAAGCCTGAATTTCCCAACAGTTTTCACTATCAAAAAAAATCAGACTTAAAATAAAATGTTATTTATAACAGAATCGTAGTTAGTAATGTTTCAAAAAACAAAGCACTACCTGGATCAATATGATCAATCGCCCTTTCTCCTAGATAAGAAGCTCGACCTTTTTTGCAACTAGATTTTTGGTATGTACTTTGTCCTGCTCCATTCTTTGATGGTTGCCATTTTGACATTTCCTTTCTCGATTGACTTAATGGAACATAGAATCGTTATCTTCCGATTATTTCTAAGTCGTGGGATTTTTATTTATTTTTTGGAATACTTCTCTCATACAAAAAAGAAAAGTCTAGCTAATTTACATAACCGATACTTTCTTTTTCTGCTATTAGGCTCTTTGGGCCATGGTGTGTGCTTTTTCTTCCTTTGCTGGTTGATTTTGATGTTCGTTGGATTTATTCATAGCTTTATTCGTCAAATGATTAAACACTTGTTTGTCATTCGATTTTTCCGGTTCATGTTTTAATAAACTTTCTAGTGATTTGGAAGACTGCAAGACATTCGCCTGTGTCTGTTGAAGCGCCTGATGAATTGGACCAAGTAATGGTACCAAACATGTAAATAAATCTTTTGATACACCATCGCGTAATTTTGTCAGTTTTTCATTTAAGTTCATAATTTTTGTGTTTATTTTACCTGCATTCTCCGCCAATCTATCAAACTCTGGTCGCTTCTTTGTGAAGGTGTTATTCAAATGATTCATATGCTTGTTTAAAAATTCTTTCTTCGCAACTAATTCTTTGTTTTCTTTATTATATACTTGACGTTCGGTTGAATCAATATCTTCTTGTAGCTTACTTTTTGCCCCAGTAAAATAACTAAAAAATTTTTTTACAGGCGAATTCTCAATCGCTGTGATTTGCATTTGTTTTTCTTCAATCGTCTGTTTTAGCGTACTGATCTCCTTCTTCGTTTTAGCAATATCCTTTTCCCCATTCCGACATAATATGACCTTTGCTTCAACATCTTCTTTTAAATACTTAATGTCTTCATCTCTGTTAGTTGCCATTCTTTCTAATTTTACATAGCCCTCTGTAAGTTCAGTTATTTCTGCTTTCTTAGATGCATATTCCCTTATGAGCTGAGGCGGAAGTTCTAACGTTGCAATATGCATTGGAAGATTATTACAATTAATTTGTAACGTTCCTAAGTTCGTTACGTTAGATCCTTTTAACAACTCTACTTTTCTTGTTTCAATTGCAGCAATTTCCACTTTATTTTTCCTTGAATAAGCCTCTATGTCTTGTTGTCTGATTTTCCCATCCACAGCTACTTCTTCTGGTATAGTAGATAATCGCGGACTATATTTTTTATTGGTTGTTGCCATATTTTCCCACTCCCTCTATTTGTTAATAATTTAAACATATCACAAAATATTTCCGTTATTTTTCCTACAATTTCTTGAAGATGGAAAAATTAGTATGATTTTAACTTTGTTAAAAAACATAACCAGTACACACTTATTCCTTATTTCAAAAAAATAAGCCTGAATTTTCCAACAGTTCTCACTGTCAAAAAAACAGACTTAAAATAAAATGTTATTTATAATGGGAGCGTGGCTAGTAATGTTTCAAAAAACAAAGCACTAGAAGCGGCACCTGGATCGATATGACCAATCGCCCTTTCTCCTAAATAAGAAGCTCGTCCTTTTTTTGCCACTAAATTTTTGGTATGTTCTTTGGCCTGTTCAATTGTTTCTTTGGTTAATTGATTTTTCTTCAACGCTTCTGTTACAGGTATCCAGACATCTAACATCGTTTTATCTTTTGCTTGCGCTTTTCCTCTTGCTTGGATTCCTTTTGTTCCTTCTTCAATAATTTCTCCTAATTGTGTGACAGAATCAATCGTATCCAGTTCTTTGGTGGCTTTCATCATGTTCATAAACGCAGACCCATACAAGGGACCAGAAGCGCCACCAACTTTTGAGATCATGGCCATCGAAAGGATTTTAAATGTCTCACTAATGGTCGTTGGCGGGTCTTGTTGAAAAGCTTCCATGTAAGCTGTAACCCCACGCCCCATATTATTGCCGTGATCGCCATCTCCAATTGGTGTATCCAATTCACTAAGGTAGCTTTTATTTTCATCAATTTTTTCTGTAAATGCAGATAACCATGCTTGAATTTCATTTACCGTTATTGTCATTTTTTCACCCCTACCTACCATGAAATGGTTTGAACTTCACTTTCTAACGCTTCTTGCCAATTGGTATCCGTTAAATCAATCATCGTTAATGACAACCCTTGCATATCTAAAGAGGTCATAAAATTACCAACTTTGTGGAACGTAACTTTTACGGCTGCTTGTTCTAGTAATTGTTGGACGTCATTCATAAAAACAAACAATTCCATCAAGGGTGTTCCCCCCATACCATTGACTAATACACCCACTTCTTTTGGTTTTTCTTGATAATCGGCTAAAATTTTTGAAACCAACTCTTTTGCTAAAACTTTAGAAGACTGTAACTTTTCCCGACGGTAACCAGGTTCGCCATGGATACCTACCCCATATTCAATTTCATCTTCTGCTAATTCAAATCCTGGTTTTCCCACTTCAGGAACCGTAGCTGCCCGTAACGCTACGCCAATCGTTTTGATTGTTGGCACGAGTTGATCGCCTAATGCTTTTAATTCTTTTAAGGAAGCACCGTTTCTCGCAGCATTGCCTAAAATTTTATGCACCAAAACGGTACCCGCAACTCCACGTTTTCCAGCTGTATAGGTACTGTTTTCCACTGCGATGTCATCATCCACGATCACACTTTCCACTTCAATCTCTTCCATAGTAGCCATTTCTTTAGCCATGTCAAAATTCAGCACATCACCAGTGTAATTTTTGACAATTAAGAGTACGCCTTTTCCCTGATCAGCTTCTTTGATTGCTGTTTGCACTTGATCTGGCGTAGGCGAAGTAAATACATCGCCAAGAACGGCTGCGCTCAACATTCCATTTCCTATAAATCCTGCATGTGCGGGTTCGTGTCCACTACCTCCGCCAGAAACCAGTCCCACTTGTTCGACTTTTTCATTTTTAGCCACTACTCGGGAATTACCCACTCGATGAACTCTATCAGGGTAGCTTTTAATTAACCCAGACAACATTTCTTCTACAATATTACTTGCTTCATTCATGATTTTTTTCATTCTTATCCCCAACCTTTCTTTCCTGCATTTTGTGCTTCTGTCAGTATTTGTTGGATATCATCGGTGACGCCTGCTGTGATAGCTCCGGCAAATGCCCCTTCAACAATGGGTGCATCCACAAGGTAATAATTCTTTTGCTGTTCATCAGACAACATCTCTTTTGCCATTTCTGCATTTAATACCGCACTACCAATATCGGCAAAAACAAAATAGGCTGTGGATTCTTCTGATTGATTCACCGCCTCAATGATTTTCATAGGATCTGAACCAATCTCTCCATTCACGCCTCCTAATGAAAAAATAGCAACATCTTTTGACTGTTGCATTTGTTCAATCATCTCTTTTAAGCCATCCGTCACTTTTTGACTATGAGAAACTAGTAAAATACTTTTTTTCATTATGATTTCCCTTCTTTCTCTTGAATCGAAACCCAAACAAAGATTGCGCTTTCATTTTCCGACTATCAATGAGCATACTAGAAACCAAAGAACAATTTTCATACACTCAGTATATAATACTAGGATCCTTTTTGGAAATGATGCGCCACTAGCGATTAGTCATTTTTTACTAAAAATCAGCCAAATAATCCCCTCTGCTATCAATGGAAAAACACTGTTTAGTCCTGATCAATTGGAATTGTTCGCCTGCGACGTCTCGACTAATATTTGTTATACTGCTAATAAAGAAAGGAGAGATCACATGATTATTACAACAACAAACAGTGTCGAAGGTAAAGAAGTTACAGCCTATAAAGGCATCGTTTTTGGCGAAGTTATTACAGGGATCAATGTCTTAAAAGACTTAGGGGCAGGATTACGAAACGTTTTTGGTGGACGTTCAAAGAGCTATGAAAATGAATTGTTGACAGCCAGAGAAGAAGCCTTAGCTGAAATGCAAGAACGCGCGCAATCATTAGGAGCAGATGCGGTAATTGGTATAAAAATGGATTATGAAGTATTAGGCAGTGATAATGGCATGTTAATGGTCACCTGCAGTGGAACGGCAGTAAAATTGATTTAAAGATTAAAACATCAATTTGTTTCTTAACTACAGTTATTTTTAAATTTACTAAAAAGGATGGTTTTTTACTAAAAAAGACCATCCTTGATTTATGATAATTTCTATGTAAAGCAACCGTTTTGTTAAGGAACTAATATTTTTACTATGCTATTTCTACTAACCAATGCTTGTTTACTAACAAATAATCATTATATCTCAGACTCGTGAAGTTTTTTATTAAATGTAGATTTTGACTGATTTATATCTTTATTTTTTCTCTCTTTTTCTGTATTCAATTGTTTTTGAGCGTTGCTTGTTAGATCAATAATTGGTTTCTTCTCATTTTTTGTTAAGTTACTATTTTCAAATTTTTGATAATTTTTCACTTGATATATAAAATCAACTTTTAGATCATCCATTCTTTCTGTTATCTTATCAATTTTCTGATCTAAATTCTGTATTTTCTCAGCTTTTTCTTTATTGATTATTTGTGTATTCTTTGTTTGTTTTGATACAGATTCAAGTTCTTGCGAAAGTCTTTGTAATTGCGTTAGTTTCTCTTCACGATATACTACATATTGATTAGTAATAGCTGCACAGTGATCTTTGATAACGGATAAAATCACTGGGAGTTTGTTTTCTAATTTTTCTTTAGATGCAATTGACTGGTTCAAAGAGTTAGTGGCCTTCTCAAGTGAGGATTTATCATTATTCAATTCACTTTTTAACTGCTTTTTCTCACCAGTAAAAAGATTAATAAATCTTTTTATGAGTGACCGATTAATACTTTTAAGTTTATGTTCCTTCGTTTGACAAATTTCACTCAATTTATCTACTTCTTTTTTGTTTGACTGAATAGTTTTTGTTAGTTTTTTAAATTTATCTATTTTTTCATCCAAATCCAAAACAGAACTAGCTTTGTTTTCATTTATTCTCACTCTAGAAGAAAAATTATTTTCTATCTTATCTAAATTTCTTTTTATACTTTCTAAATTGTCGTCTATTTTTTTCTCTATTATTTCTATCTTATCGACTGGCTCATTTTTCGCTTTCTCTTTAATTGCTTCCACTTTAGCCAGTTGAGTTGCTTTCTCTTTTTTTGTTCGTTCTTGTGCTTTCTCTGCTCGATCGGCTAGTATTTTGTTAGCATTTCTATTGTGTTTCAACATTTCATCTTTTCTTTCTCTCAAAGTTTCCAAGTATTTTTTATCACTTTTTGATTCCGAACGATCATATTTTCTAACTGCTTTTGAGATATCATTATCAATTTCTTTTAATGTTTTTTCACTGTAAGGCTTATCTTTCGGTTGCGTATAAGTTGAACCTTGATATTCTTCTTCTCTATGTCTTGCCATTTTACTTCACTCCTTTTTATAATTACAGGATAGCATGAGCGTATTATTGTTATTTACTAACATTTTCTTTAGTTGAGAATTTTTGCTAATTTTTAGATCAGCAAACTTTTTCTTTTTAGATCAAACATTCATTTTATGGAAAGCATAATTCTGTTGCTTTTACTTATAATAAGATAGGCGTATTATAGGAATGGCTCTTACAACTAGTTATTTGAAAATAAAGAAACACCGCTTATAACGTAATTGTTTTTAGATAATTATGTAAAAGTTAAAAAGAGGAATAAAGGTTTTCTAAGAGTCATTATTTTACGTATAAAAAAGATGTGATTTTTCACCTAACAAGTAAAAAATCACATCTCTATCACATTAGAACATCACTTTTTCAACCATCCTTTTTCAAAAATAGCCTTTTAGAACAAGGATACAGGTTGAATAAGCATGAAATTAAATCGTCTTTATTTTGCCAAACGGTAGATAGCATCAGCGTAAATCGCTGTTGCACGGAATAAATCGTCTAGGCTCATAAATTCATTGGCTTGGTGCATCGTATCCGTATAACCTGGGAACATTGCGCCATATGCAACACCACGTTTTAGTAGGCGTCCATAAGTACCTCCACCAATGATTTGTTCATATCCTTTTTCGCCAGTATGGTCTTCATACACTTGTAGTAAAGTTGCTACTAATGGATCTTCCATTGGTACATAATGAGGTTCCATCACACGTGCTCCACGTGTAACACTAGCTCCTTCTTCTTTTGTGTTTGCTGTAAGATTGCTTTCTAGTTCATCAACTGTTACCCCTTTTGGAAAACGGAAGTTCATATTGATAAAGTTATCTTCTTCTGTTCCATTTTCTTTAAAAGCAAACAAGCCAGCATTCATGGTTAATTTACCCATTTTTTCATCTTCATGAGCAACCCCTAGTTTTTCCCCATAGAAGTCTTCATGCACATAAGATGCTGCTACATGGATAAATTGCTTGGCTGAGCCGATAAATTCATAGTTGTCTAAGAATAAAGCTAAGAATGAACCAGCATTAATTCCTGATTGTGGACTTGCGCCATGTGCCCCTTTTCCGACTAAATCAATTTTAACATACGTATTGTCTGCTTCAATAGAGCCACTGATTGGATTTGCTTCTACAAAACGATAAAATGCTTCTTCCATTTGAATAGCACTTTCTACGTCTGGTACTTCTAGAGTTGCTGTTGCTGTACTGGGCACCATATTTTCACGTAGTCCTGAAACAAATGTTTTCAACACATAATCTCCTGCATTGTCCCCTTGGAATCTTAGTGCAAAAGAAACGTTTCCTTTTTCACCATTGATAATTGGAAATTCAGCATCTGGTGAAAAACCAAAATCTGGTTCTTCTTCATGTTCGAAGTAGTAAGCCATGTCTGCCCAACCACTTTCCTCGTCACTACCGACAACGAAACGAACTTTTTTAGATAATTTTAAATCCAAGTCTTTAATGATTTTCATGGCATAGTAAGCAGCCATACTTGGTCCTTTATCATCGCTTGATCCTCGAGCAAAGATTTTACCATCTTTGATTATTGGTTCATAAGGGTCAGTATCCCAGCCATCTCCTGCTGGTACGACGTCCATGTGTCCAAAGATACCTAAAGTTTCGTCTCCTTCTCCAAGATCGATGTGACCCGCATAGTTATCGACGTTTTTTACAACAAAACCATCACGTTCACCATACGCTAACATATGTTTTAACGCATCACGAGGTCCAGGTCCAAAAGGTGCATCAGGGGTTACTTTTGAATCATCCCGTTCACTGTTGACACGTAATAGATTTTTTAAGTCTTCAAGTAACTCTTCTTTACGTGCTTCTACTTCTTTTTGCCAATCGATTGTCATAAAATCAATCCTCCACTCATTAAGTCTACTTGTCCATCATACCATAAATGAAAGAAAAAAAACCTTCAAATAAACAGTGATTCCTTACCCAAACAGTACTTTACATGAATTATTGAGTTATAATACAAGAAAGGAGGGACTTTAAATGCGATTAGATAAATGCTTATTACAAAAAGTGATCACGCCACGCCCACCACAATCTCACAAAGGTACCTTTGGGCGAACCGTTTTGATTGGTGGAAATGATCAGTATGGCGGAGCGATTATCATGAGTGCGTTAGCGACAGTGAATAGCGGTGCTGGGCTTACGACCGTTATTACTGATCCGCACAATCATGCACCACTTCATGCGCATTTACCTGAGGCGATGTGTGTCAATTGGCAAGACAAAGAACAAATGTTGGCTACTATGGAAAAAGCAGATGTGCTATTGATTGGTCCAGGTTTAGGCACTTCTTCAAAAAGTTTAGACCACTTATCATTCGTTTTAGAAAAACAAAAAAGCCATCAATGGTTGGTCATGGATGGTTCAGCACTGACTTTGTTTTCTGAAAATCAACTAACCCTTCCTTTTCCGAAACAAACGATTATGACGCCTCATCAAATGGAATGGCAAAGGATTAGCTGTCTTACGATCGAGGAACAAACCCTTGAAAACAATCAAAAAAAACAACGAGAAATAGGCGCAACTGTTGTTTTAAAAAGTCATCAAACAACCATTTATGGACAAAATGATCATTACCAAAACACGGCTGGTTCAGCTGCCATGGCAACCGGTGGAACAGGCGACACATTAGCAGGAATGATCACAGGATTTCTTGCCCAATTTCCTAAAAATGATGAGACGGTTGCTGCAGCTGTCTATCTTCATAGTTTCATTGGTGATCAACTCGCACAAAAACAATACGTTGTGTTACCTACTCAAATCAGTCAAGAAATCCCTCAATGGATGCACTATTTCAGTCAGACAAATCAATCATCAAGGAGCTTTTAATTATTATGGAAAAATTTACTGGATATATTCGCGAACCATTTTATTACGAAACGGATCAAATGGGGATCATCCACCACAGCAATTATGTTCGTTGGTTGGAAGAGTCACGTGTGGCTTTTCTTAATCATTTAGGTTTTAGTTACAAAAAAATTGAAGATTCAGGTGTGATTATCCCAGTATTGGCTATCACTTGTCAGTATAAAGAAATGATTCGCTATGGTGAAACTGTCCGTATTTTGCCAAAAATTGAAAAATATAATGGGACAAGATTAGATTTCATCTATGAAATCTATGGATTGAGTGATGGCAAACTGCGTACTACTGGTTCTAGTAATCACTGTTTTTTACTGGCAGAAACCCAACAATTGGTCAAAATTGATCGAGTACTACCCACACTAGACCACTTATTTCAAGAATATGTTCAAATAGACTTTGATTAAAGAAAACTAAATGATTTAACCATTGCTTAATTCTTAAGAGAAGGTAAAACTCTGGACCTTTTTTCTTGTGTTGTCTGACGTAATTCGTATAATAAAAAGAAAAAAGCAGGTGATTGTCATGTATGTTATCAAAGTATTGCACGGTTACATTGATAAAACTGGCTCCCGCACACGAGAAAAAAATCCAGAAAATTTATTAATCTTTAAGGAAAAGAAAGATTCCGAAGCTTTTGCAAAACAAATTGGTGGACGTGTCAAACCACTACAGGAGATGCGTACCGATTGAAAATCAAAACAAAAAAACATACTAAGAGGGTAAGCTTATCTGCGGATAAAATTACCCTTTTAGTATGTTTTACAATATAATAAAAATGAACACGGATTATAAGCATATACATTCATTTCAAATAAATAGTCATCTAACTTGCAGCAATAGACACGCTAAATTTTTTTACCAGAAAAAATAACAGCAAAGCACACAGATATAACTACAAATATCATCGTCATAAATTCTCCCAATGAACCAATCTACTTATTTATAGATGGATAAATTGTATATCATAATAAAGTAATGCATAAAACAAGATGATAAAGTAACACATCATCTTTAAATAAGATCCTTTTTCACCTTGTATTTTTTCTAAAAAACGTACTAAAAAAATGTAAGAAAAAAAATAACTATACCTAAAATCCACGTAAATAGATCTCTCCAATAACAGTCTAAAAAACTTTATGAATAAAAATGTTTTTTATAGATCGTTTCCTATTATAATTTTCACAACTTATTCTTTAAAAAACCTTGCTCGTTCTATTGAACTATTAGAAAACCAAATAATATCATAGTTGCGCAAAAAAAAAGACTAGAACAATAATCAGAGAAAAATCTAATCATTGACCTAGTCTCTTTTTGTCTTTAATGGACGGCTTCCAACATTACATCACTTTGTCCTTCAGGAGCGTTTCCTGCATAATTAGGCGTAATTAGTGAAAGTCCACCGTTACTATTTTTAAATACATAAAATGGGCTATATTCATTGGATGTATTTGCAGAAGAAAGCTTATTTAACAAATTAATTTTTGTATTGACTTTTACCGTTCTAATAGTATTTCCTGCATAAGAAGAAATTCTAATCGATGTTGTAGGAATAGTTTCAATTGATGCCGTATAAACAGTAGGTTCTCCGCCACTCTTCGGATTGCTAGTCATGGTCATTTGCCCATTATTATTTTCAAGAGTCACGGAAGCTGGTACATTCGCTCCTCTAAATTGGAAAGTCGTAGGGATATTAAATTGACCTGGATCCACTGCATAAGGAAATTCATTCGTGACAGTTGAATTTTCAGTAGTCGTTTGTGTTGTAGAAGACATTTGGGTATTGTTAACAGCTGGTTGTGAATTTTCAGTAGACGCTGATTCAGAACTAACTGTCTCATTGTTACTTGATGAACTTTTACTGGTAACAGTTGATTTTGAACTAGAAGCCTTGTTATGACTTGATGAACTTACAGTGGAAGATGTTTGGATAGAAGTTTCAGTCGTTACTGATTTATATTTAGCAACCACATTTTTTGTCCCACAACCAACGAATAAAAAAACAGATGAAATTAATAATAATCCTAACTTTTTCATATAAATCTCCTATTTATTAATATTTATTCATCATAGCATATTGTTTATAAGAAATAAGATATTCGTTAAAATAATATTATCGTATTTTAATCAATATGAAAACTTTCAAAAATAAAACTTGTATTATACGAATATCAAATGTAAAATAATTGTTATTTAACTTAGTGAGGTGTTTGTATGGAATTCAATATTGAACTTCTTTTTAGTATCTTTGTATTTTTTTCGATTATTGTTTGTATTTGGTCAGTGTGGATTAATAAAATGAAAAAGCATTTAAAAATTGAAAAAGAAAAACTACTCAAAAAACAATATCCAGATTTAACCAATACTGACAAGAGATATCGAGAAACTTGCATCCGTGAGTATTATAAACATTATTTTATAAAGTTTCCTCGGTTGTATAATACTATTCTTATTATGATAATAATATTACAGGGTATAATGATTGGTTGTTACTTTTCTGATAATTTTTCTGGAATCTTTTTAGCTTTAGCTATATATATTTTTTTAAGTTTACTATTACAATTTTTAACTCCAAGTATAGAAAAACAACAAGATTTTTGGACGAAATATCTAGAACAATATCCAGATAATCCATTAAAAATTATTCTCTATCCAATGGAAAAGAGTAAACGAATAGCTAAACAACTTAAATTGAGAGCTGTCTTTGGCTTTCTATTAGTAATCTATACACTCTTTGTGGCTTGGGTGCTATTTTATCAGGGTTATATCCCTCCCTTTTGACATCTACTTGGTAAATTCAAAAAGAGAAGGATAAATTCCACAATAAATTTACCGCCATTCAAGGATAACCATAAATCTCTAATTTTAAATAACAGGTTATGGCATAGAAACTATTATCAAGCTAATCAAAAATAAGTTTAGTAACTTTTGTGAACATCCCAAAAACTACAGAAGCAGCAGCAGCGGCACCACCAATAACAGCTTCTCCAGGGGCAAAAATTGTTACAACTCCTAGAATACCAACAACTACTGCAACTTCTGCAACTCCCCCCCAATTAAAAAGTTTATTGTAATCTTCTACAGGATAAGATACAAGTCCGCCAGGTACTTGTTTGAAATACATTTCAAAACCAACTTCTGTCTCAACTTCCTGCTTATCTGTTTCTGTCTTATATTGGAATGTGATTTTTGTTCCAGGGCAACCGGGCTCTTCTTTTCGTTTTGCTACAGAAAAAATAATAGCTCCATTTTTAATTTTTACCGCATATTTTTCAACCGTTTTCTTAAAATTAAGATAGTCCAATGTTCCTACAAGTCCAGAAGGAAAAATTCCTCCCACTATATCATCGACATTGACACTAATCTTGCCATTCTTGATCGAAAAATAAGCTCCTTCGTTGCCTTTAACGGTCCAAGTGGCACTTGTGGTTATCCAAAGATCTACACCAGGAGCGACCACTGGCCCATAGGTTCGTTCTGCTTTAAATTCCGCTTTAGAAAAGGCAGAAAAAAGAGGGTTCTCTGTAATAATGTCATGAGCTGAAGCATTAATGATAGCATCAATATCCACTGACGGTGTAGTATCCACCTTTGTTCCTTCCGTATAATGCCCTAAATCATCTCTCGGTACATAGGTTGAGAATGGATTAGCGCAGGCAATCCCGATTTGAAGACGATCCAAGGGTTCTCCTAACATCCCTGCCCAGCCGTCATAACCCGGAATGGAGGTTCCATCATCACAACAGACATTTAGCCACCCTGATCGATTAGCCGTTTGTGAACGATAATACGCTTGAGACAATGTCTCT
>NZ_BJWF01000020.1 GCF_007990225.1 Enterococcus villorum
CCGAAGAAGAATATTGTATCTTTTACATGGGTACACCTATCTATAGTCTTACTCCCTACGATTATGGTCCTTATTATCATGGTGATTTTTTTAAGGGAGGTATTCCTAATATTAACTATCTAAAAATCAAACAGGGAGTAATCAATAAAATAAAAAAGATAATTGTCACTTATATTATTAACAATTTCTATTATTGGCGCCAAAAATATTCTCCCGCTGATTTTCAATATGAAGCAAAAAAACTAAAAGAAGAATGGAGCTTGGATTAAATCAAGTTCCATTCTTCTTTTAGTTTTATTTTAAGAGAGGATAAGCTGTTGCAAGGGTTTCTTTTCCATTTGCTTTTACATTTAGTTTAACTTCAATCTCAAATCGCCCTCCGCTTTCCAAATTACTAAACGTATGTTCACCAGGACTAATAGAAGCGGGCTTTTCCATCTCAATAATCCGTTCCACTTCACTAGTGATTTTTTCCGCATTCCAATTATCAGGAAAAACAGTCGAAAGCGGGCCCTTTGTTGTCACGATTTTCCCATCTACTTTATAATAAACTTTAGCCTTATAAGGCATGCCTTCGACTACTTTTCCTTGTGGTTCATAAATGATCCCGCTTTCTTTAGCATAAAAATTAGGATGTTGCGAATGCGCACCAGTTAAAATTGGCTTGCCGTTTTTAGCTGTTTTCACTTCCCCCGCCAGATGGTTTAAGTTTTTTGTTTGAAAGTACTTCGTCGTTGGTAGTTTTTCCACCAGTAGTTTATTGGGACTGCCAGCTAAAACTGCTTTTTCTTCGGTAGCTAAAACCGCTTTGGCTTGGGCTTCTTCAACTTCAATGACCGCTAAGGTTTCGCCTGCTTCCACTGATTTTAACAAGGAGCGCATTTCTCCCCAAGGCAGACACATGGCGACTCCAGCTGGCAAATTGCATTTTATACACTTCATTTAAGGTAGGAGAGGACTCTGGATCATCTAGAAGTTCAGATAATAACGAAGCCCCTTCACGGAAACTCTTTTTTTTCGTCAACCGATACAGTTGATTAACCGCCTCTGAACGAACTTCTTCCTTTAAATACGGACGTGAAAACTCAGCAAAAGCTGTAGCTTGCACAATGGGCGAAATGGCTGCTAATGCAAAGCGTGTGCTTAAAGGAAAAATCGAATTGGCGCCATACATGAGGTCTAAATAATCCGAAAGAATCAAATTATCAAAAACATTGTGCCCACTTTTTAACGATTGAAATCCTTTGTCCGAAGTTTCTGAATCAAACGCTACCCTTTCAGAAGGAGAAAGACCCAAGTTTTTTACTTGTTTATGAATGACAGGGTAAACTTTTGCTTCTTGTAAAGTTCGTTCAGAAGCTAAAGCCATCCATGTTGGTTGACAAGCCGAAACGAGTAAGAGAATCACTGAAAATAAACCAAACCATCTTTTTGTCCACTTTTTCATTTGTTTACGCCTTTTCTTTTGATGCCTTGAGTATACAAAAGAAAGAAAGCGCTTTATATATAGTTTTCATTTTTTCTCTCACCTAAATTTTCTAAAAATAGAAAAAATAGGAGCGATAAAAATAATAATTTTGCGTACTTTTTTATTTTCCCCTTTTAATACCCCTTTTCCCAATTAAACACACTCCCCTTTAGTCACTATCAAAAAGAAAAGAGGATACAAATGGAAACATATACTAATCATTCTTCACATTTTTTGATGTTCGCCTCAGTTTTAAAAAGGGCGTGTTTTACTTTTCTCGTATGTTCGCTTAAAAGAAGAAAAACACAAGTGGGATTCTTTTTTCTTAGCTTTTCTCACGGAATTTCTTTGCAGAATAAGTTTACCTGACTATATGTAAGGAAAGATGGAGGATGAAATTTAAAATAGTATAAACGGGGTTCAAGTAGCAACTTCTATACAATAAGCACTAAATTCCCAAAATATGAGGAGATATTTTAAAAATTTATCTTTTATTCGCTGAAGATAACCCTACTTTCATGACCTTTCCACGGTATTTAAAGTGCTAATCGTTGACACCAATACAAAAAATCTCAAAACAAGAGAAATTGTTTTGAGATTTTCTTTTTTACTGTGCTTGAGATGGCTTGTTGCCTTTTAATAATTGATAAGCGATCAGGTACCCTTTTCACCAAACGAATCACTCGTTTCATTTTGATCCTACAAACGATTTAATACTTCCTCCACATTTTTGATCATTACTGAAATCGTTCCATCTGGATTATTTACAAATTCAATTAAATCGGGGTTACGATAAACATCTACAGGTACAATCAGTTCAATTCCGTTAGACAATTTAAACTTTTGTTTGCCAAATTTTTTCTCAGAAATTTCTTGCACTTCTTTGACTGGTGGGGCTTCGACTACAAAGCCTTGTTCTTTTACTTCTTCTTGAAAGGCCAGCTTAGCTGTGATATTTTCTTTAAACACTTTCTCAGCAATCATTTCATGATCCAGTCTTCCTTTTTCTTCAATCGTGTCGTAAACTGCTTCTTTCAAATCAGCCACAAGATCAAATTCTTCTGTTTCAAATTTTTTCCCTAAACTTTTAGCTACTTTTTGAATCACTTTGACATTTTCTTCAAGTGAAGGTGCGGGTACACTCTCGATCACTCTACCAGAAAAATAAAGTTCTTTTTTCCCAGAAAACTCATATTTTTTTTCAATCAATTCATAAGTCAGATTAGTTAAATCAACTGCAAAAGCTTCATCTGCTTTTTGAGATTTAGACCCCAAGATCGCTCGATTTAATATCAAGCGATTATCAATTCCTGCTTCATCTGCCTCTACAAAGTGAGTATATGATTCACGATAATTGACTTTTAGCAAAGCCAGATACATGATCGTATCTACTTCGTATAATACGACGAACACATCTGCACTTGGTGCCTCTTCACTTTGTTGATAAATCTCAAACCAGCGTTGAACAATGCCTTCGCTGGCTTCAACAAAATGTTCTTGACAATTTTGCAATTGTTGAGCTATCACACTGTCAGGTGTTAATTGACCTGTTTTCGTTTGGGCAGAAGAAATTTTTTGAATTTTCTTTTGTAGAAAATCACGAATAAATTCCTTCGTTAAATCCAATTCTTTTTGAGAAAATACAGGAGATCCTGTTTCACGATCAATAATATGCAAAATGGCTTTTTTTAAATAAATATCCATATTCTCATTCCCTTCTGATTTAGTTTACGGAAAATAGTAAAAAAATACCAGAACGAAAATCATTTTTCTTCGTTTTTGATAAAAAAACTACGTTATTAAACAAAATGGATTCTTTTTTTTTTAAAATGCGCTACACTTAACTGTGAACTAAAAATTAAGGAGTTGAAAATATGAATTCATTAACAAATACGTATCGTTTATCAAATGGTTACGAGATTCCTATTGTAGGTTTTGGCACTTGGCAAACGCCAGATGGAGATGTCGCTGTTTCTTCTGTTAAAAAGGCATTAACAGCTGGTTATCGCCATATTGACACTGCACAAGGTTATAAAAATGAAGAAAGTGTCGGTCAAGCTATCAAAGAAAGTGGCATTCCTAGAGAAGAAATTTTTCTAACTACCAAACTATGGAACGCCAATCACAGCTATGATTTAGTCATGTCTTCTTTTGAAGAATCCCTACAAAAACTTCAAACTGACTATCTTGATCTCTTTTTGATTCATTGGCCTAATCCTGTGGCTTTTCGTGAAAACTGGGAAGAAGCAAATGCTCAAACTTGGCGTGCTTTTGAAGAACTATATGAAGCTGGGAAAATCAAAGCAATCGGTGTCAGCAATTTCTTACCCCATCATTTAGATGCACTAGCGAAGACAGCGAAGATCATGCCAATGGTCAACCAAATTTTCTTAGCGCCAGGTGAATTACAACCTGAAGTGGTCGATTACGCTAAAAAACACGACATGATTCTTGAAGCTTATAGCCCACTAGGTACAGGAAAAATATTTGATGTGCCAGAAATGCAAGAAATTGCTAAAGCTCATGAGAAAAGCATTGCTCAGGTTGCTTTACGCTGGTCGTTGCAACATGGCTTCTTACCCCTTCCTAAATCGGTGACACCTAGTCGCATTAAAGAAAATACGGAGTTATTTGATTTTGAACTTTCTGAAGATGAGATGAAGCAAATTGATCAATTGGATGGCGTAGTTGGAAAAGCTAAAAATCCTGATACCGCACAATTTTAATTGAAGGAAGCTGGATAAACATGAAACCGATTGAACGCTTAAACGCACTTTCTGACGAGATCACTCGTACTTTTCACTCTGATTTTATCTTTTTAATCAGTCCAGACAAGGTTCAACATTTTCCAGCACGTAACTGGACGCATGATCAAAAGATAGGAGAACTGGTCAACCGATTCGATCATTCCCTTATGACGACAACATGGCAAGGGCATGAAGTGATTTACTCACCAGATTTGACAGTTTTTGCTTTAATTCCTCACAAAAATAATTAAAAATGATCATTTAGAACCATTTATTCTGATTTGTCTACCTGCATTAAGTAAGTTGTTTTACTTGATGCAGGTAGTTTTTGTTTGATCCTTGGCTTTTATGATTGTCCTAACATTGCACCATTTGAAGTTTTTTTGATAATTTTCGTTAAAAAAGTTGTTTTTTTCATTATTAAACAGCATATATATAAGTTTTTTTCGTTTAATCCTTTTCAATTCTCTTTTTTTTTCTTATAATCGTAAAGGTATGAGCGAAGGAGAGAACTTATGAAGAAAAAACAAAAACAAAAATTACTTAAACAATTCCGTCCTTCTTTAGATGGAATCAGAAATCAATTATTTCATTCATTAGAAGATGAAAGCTTACGTCGCTATGGATTACCATTACAAGTGATGCTTGATCCAAAAGATCGAAAAATCTTAACCATCGGCTTAGCAGGTAAGACAAATGAAGACACACGCATCAATGTCCCGATTGATGATAACTTTACGACTGTCTTGAAACGTATTCGTTCAGGAGAAAAAGGTATCTTTGAACGTTTCCGTGACAATTTATTGATTGAAATTGTTTCTTACTGGAATGATCAACGTCTTAAAAACGATGAACCTACAGCTCAAACAGTTTCTACGCCAGTAGCTGAAACAGCTGTTAAAGAAACAAAACCTGCTGAAACAACAAAATCAGTGGATGAAGAAAAAGCGAACACTACTGAAAATCAACGCTCAACAGACTCTGTCGCTTTAAACTTTGCTGATTTCTCTCAAGCAGTAGCTGAATATCCAAAATTCTATGCAGAAAAAGATGTGAGTGCTGCCATCATTTATGAAAAAACTGCAGAGGCACCACGCAAATTAGCTGAAATTTCTATGACAGAAGAAAATAAATTTACTATCGAAAAAGCGTTAGAACGCAAATACAAAGTAAAACTTACTTTGATTCCATTGATTGAACAATTTGCTGCAACTGCTCTTAAAGAAAGATAACAGTATTCTTAGGCTTTTTAAAAAATTTAAACGAAAAAAGGAGTGGAACTACACCACTCCTTTTTTCATCTCCTATCAAGAAAATGAACTATCTTTTCAGCTCCATTTATGTTAAGTTGCTAACCAAAAAAGTGAGAATAAACTCCTAATTCATAAATCACTTTAGTAAGTATAATCACAAAAACCAAAGATAATAGAACTAATATTATTTTTTGCTTTTTCGTGAATAGCGGATGTTTTTTTTCCTTGGGTTGTTTTTTACCTGAAAAACTGAGGGGATAAAAGAAATGCACCCCACATAAGAAAGAAATACCACCAGCGCACTAAGCGCAAAGCCAGCTAAAATATCGCTAGGGTAATGAACTCTTAAATAAATTCTAGTACATGCAATAAGAAGTGGATAACCTGTTAAAATCAAAGCTATTCGCCTCACCTTTCGTCGATCCCAAAGAACAGAAAGCGAGAGAATAACTGAGAGAAAAAACGCAAAGGCTAACAAAGAATGCCCACTAGGAAAAGAATAACTGGTACGGGTTTCGACTTGCCACACATCAGGTCTAGTTCTGGCTATTACATTTTTTAAGATATAACCAGCACCACTAACAGCAAGGATGTTAAAAACGTTCCAAAGTGCCAATAAATGATAATTCTTTTTCCATACATATATGGCAAAGAAAAATGCTAATCCTAATGTTGGTCCAATTGTTGCTAATTTTGCAAAATAGCGAACGATCGTTGTTATTATTTGATTTTGTGGCCACGCGAATGTTGTATAAATGGCAGAATCCATTTTCTTAAACCATAAAGGATTGATTTTCACGCATAAAATTAATCCTATGAGAATACTCAATGCAACTACTGACAAAATCAGTGGTATTTTTCGATCATTCTTCATAAATAACTTCCTTTCTACTCTTATATCTACCTGCTTTTTACTGGGATTTTTTAAATCCAAGTATCATTCCTAGCCCACACCCCAAAATAATCAGCGATGTTCCTCCTTGGCTCAGAAATGGTAAAGGAATACCAGTTAAAGGAAGTAACCCAATAGATGCACCGATATTTTCCACGATTTGAAACAACAATCCAAATACCCATACGATCGCAAGATATAGATTTCCTTTATTATTGGTTTGGATAGCAGTATAGATCACTTGATAGAAGAGATAAAAATATAAAAAGACAACCGTCACACTACCTAAAAAGCCAAATGTTTCGGCAATTACTGTAAAAACCATATCTGATTCACGAACAGGCACATAAATGGCTGGGATTTCTGCTGGTCTACCGCTAAATCCACCTGCGCTAACAGACAACAAACTTTGTGCTTGTTGTTAACCAATAGACTGACTGTAAGCAAATGGGTCGATCCATGCTCTAACTCGATCCAATTGATAAGTTTTAAAATTGAGTCCATAAAGAATTTGATTGCCGTATTCAGTAAAAACTAAACAAATTAATAGAACACCTATGATGAATAAAATGCCAGAACAAATGGCTAAAATTTTCCAGTGGACACCTGCGATCATAAAGAGCGCGCCTAAACAAATAATAAATACTAAGCTCGTTCCAAAATCCTTTTGCATATACATCAATAAAAAAGTGGGTAAACTAATCAACAGTATATTCATCACATACTTAAGATCGGATTTAACCGTCCGTTCACTGACTTTTTTTTCATAATGCAAAGTAAAATAGACAATGACTAGAGCAAACGTTAACTTGACTAATTCGGAAGGCTGAAAAGAAAAGCTTCCTATTCTTAGCCAACGTTTCGTCCCCGTCAATTGATACATCACCGGATCATAAAACTTATACAATAAGCTCATAATAGCTAATGAAACTACATAAAAATAAGGAGATAAACGTAATAGTAATGCGGTTTTTATTTTTTGGGTCAGAAACAATAAGCCCAAAGAAGCCACACAAAAGATAATCTGCTTCAAAACAATATGTTGATAGGATACCTGATCATAGACTGCTGCGCCATACTGCACACCAATACTTAATAAATAAAAGAGAAAAATCGGCAAAAACAATGCATAATTAAACTCAAATGATTTTGACTTCACAAACAACACCTCTTAAATGAAAATATTAATTAGTTGTCATAAGCACTTGTTACGACATGACTAAAACATCTGTTATTAACTAACCTTCCTCTCCCATCTTCTCTAATTAGGCGAAAAGTATTTCACATGAGGAGAAATAAAAAAATAGCTTAGTCAAACAATGCCATGATTTATTTTCAAGTAAATGGTGTAAATAGCCAATTCCAAAAAATAAGCCGAAAATTCACAAAAATCAATGATGATTTTTAGAAGTTTCGGCTTATGTCTTAAAGTTGTGTCCATCAACAACTGTCTCATCGTGTGAGTTTTGACACTAAACAACGTAAAGAATCTCTCTTAGCTATCTTATGAAGAGCCTTAATTCGACAATTCCTGTTTTACACATTGGCGTCTTTCGACGTTTCTGCGCAATAGCCTATGTTTGTTTAGGAGTCTCGCCTAACAAGTATTTGAATTTTAAAAAAGTATAACGTTTAACCAAAGATTTCACAAGGGTATTTAAAGGAAAGCTCGAAAAAATTTAGGCTTATTTAACCATTTCCTAAGCTTCCCACAAAAAACTACAAAAGAGAAGATCGAATTAACAAAGGGTAATTCATTCTTTTTAGTCTTGTTGCTTTTCTCGAATTTGATTTAAATAGCTTTTAGCTATCTCTTGATTCATTTGATCTGCTTCTCTTAGATACATTGCAACTTGTTCGATTTCATCGCCTTTAGCGCCTACTGTAATGGCTAATGCTCTAGCTTGTAAAGACATGTGTCCCTTTTGGATTCCATCAGTTACTAATGCACGTAACGCAGCAAAATTTTGAGCTAAGCCAACAGCAGCTATGATTTGAGCTAGTTCGGTAGCTGATGTTACTTTTAACATCTCTAGTGCAATTTTAGCTTTGGGTAAAATTCTTGAAGCACCACCCACTGTCGCTACTGCCAAAGGAACAGTTAATTGACCAATAAGTTGATTATTCACAATTTGCCAATCTGATAAACCTTGATACATTCCGTTTTTTGAAGCATATGCATGAATCGCAGCTGAGCAAGCCCTCGTGTCATTGCCAGTTGCTAGTATTACTGCTTCAATGCCATTCATAATTCCCTTATTATGCGTGGTTGCACGATAAACATCTAAATGAGCATATTCTGATGCTTGTTGAATTTTTTCTGCTACTAATCGCCCTTCTTCTTGGCTTTTTCCTAGCTTTTCAAAAGGAATAGCGCAAGAAGCTGTGGCTAGTGATTCCGTGGCAAAATTACTTAGTATACTAAACAAGATTTCTTTTTGAGGAAACCATTCTCGTATTCGAAGAGCTACACCTTCCAAAATTGAATTAACAATATTTGCCCCCATAGCATCTTTCACATCGATGAAAAAATCAATCGACAAATACACATGGTTTTGTTTCTTGAATTCTCTAGTGGTAATTTCTCTAACGCCACCTCCTCGTTTTACGATGGAGGGATAACTTTCATTGGCACATTGGATCAACTCTGCTTTTTTTGCTTCGATGGTTTGGATAAATGCTTGATCAATTGTTTGACCAGTTAAAACAATTTGTCCTCGCATTAAACGTTTAGGCGTTTCTGCTAAGATATTTCCACAAATTTTAGCTCCATTGCTGGCTGCGGCAATCACAGACGGTTCCTCTGTAGCCATTGGAATCCATTTTTTCATTCCATTAATTTGAAAATGCTGAGCCACACCTAAAGGAATCTCTACTTGACTAATTTGATTTTCGATCAAATGGTTGGCGATTTCTTCAGATAACCGTTCATTTTTTAGATCATCTGCTTGTCTTTCGCTGATAACACCTTCATTTATTAACTGATGTCGACGTTGTTCAGGTGTCAATTGATAAAACTTTTTTTTTTGATCATTTATTCCATTCATTTCGTGATTTCCTTCAAGTAATACGGCTAGGCCTAGTCCGCCACCAATACATAAAGAAGCCACACCATAAGTTTGCCCGGTTCGTTTTAACCCATAACTTAATGTAGTCAAGATTCTTGCACCACTTGCACCAATGGGATGTCCTAAAGCAATCGCACCACCATCCACGTTTACTTTTTTTTCATCTAATTGCAACTGACGATTAACTACAATTGAAGAAGCCGCAAATGCTTCGGTGATTTCAAACCGATCAATTTGCTCAACAGAAAGAGCCGTTTTTTGCAACAATGTTTGGATAGCTGTGATCGGTGCAATTCCCATAATACTAGGATCAATACCTATTTCTGCTACCCCTTTAATCGTTGCTAAGTAAGGGAGATTATTTTCAATGGCATATTCTTTAGATGCCAAGATTAAAACGGAAGCACCATCATTTAAAGGCGATGCATTTCCAGCGGTCACTGTACCTGCTTCTGAAAAAACAGTTTTTAATGTTCCTAATTTTTCTAGTGTACTATTTTCTCGAATCGCTTCATCTTTTTCCAACACGGTTTCATCAGGTAAAAAAATAGGAATAATCTCTTCTTTAAATACACCACTTTCACTTGCTCGGGCGGCTTTTTTTTGTGAGTCTAACGCATATTGGTCTTGTTCTTGTCTTGTAACTGAAAATTTAGTTGCAACTTTTTCAGCCGTTAAGCCCATATGTGCATGTGAAAAAGCATCGGTTAAACCATCATTAACCATACTTGCTATTGGTTCTTGATAAGTCGCAGTTTTTTCTTCATACAGTTGAAGCAATGGTGCGCGAGTCATACTTTCAGTTCCTCCAGCTATGACTAAATTCGCTTCACCTAACTGAATAAGTTGACGTGCCAAGATCACTGCCTTCATCCCTGATCCGCAGACCTCATTAATTGTCATGGCAGGAACATTTACGGGAATACCGCTATTGATGGAAATTTGTCTAGCCACATTTTGACCATTTCCAGCTTGTAAAACATTACCAAATATGACTTGATCAATTTTATCTTTATGAATACCTGTTTTTTTCAACAGTTCTTTTGTAATAATTGCTCCTAATTCTACAGCAGAAAAACTGCTTAAACGACCACGATATTTCCCAATTGGGGTTCTCGCAGCATCTATAATTACGACTTCCTTCAAGTAATCCACCTCCTAGAAAAATATACCATTGTTTCTACTAAAAACAAATAGTCCATGACTGCTTCAAAAAAAACTAGGAATAAATTTTACAAATCCTTAAATATTCGCTTTTTTATACTTCTTTTAAACTTTTTATGATACTTTAGTAAAGTAAGTTTTTTATCACAGTAAAGAGGTGTTGAAATGAAAGTTGGAATTGATCGTCTTTCCTTTTTTATTCCAAATTTATATTTAGATATGACTGAATTAGCTAAACGCAGAGGAGATGATCCTGCAAAATATCATATTGGGATTGGGCAAGACCAAATGGCTGTTAACCGAGTATCAGAAGACATCGTCACACTTGGAGCCAATGCGGCAAGCAAGATTGTCACAGATGAAGATCGTGAATTGATTGATATGGTGATTGTTGGCACAGAATCGGGCATTGATCATTCAAAAGCAAGTGCTGTAATTATTCATCATTTATTGAAAGTACAACCTTTTGCTCGTTCTTTTGAAGTAAAAGAAGCTTGTTATGGGGGAACTGCTGCTTTACACATGGCCAAAGAATATGTAAAAAATCATCCTGAACGAAAAGTTTTAGTTATTGCTAGTGATATTGCACGCTATGGGTTAGCTAGTGGCGGTGAAGTCACTCAAGGAGTAGGTGCAGTGGCGATGATGATCACAAAAGATCCACGCATTCTTTCACTCGAAGATGATAATACATTTTTAACAGAAGATATCTATGATTTCTGGCGCCCTAATTACAGTCAATTTCCAGTAGTTGATGGTCCTTTATCTAATTCTACGTATATCGAATCTTTCCAAAAAGTATGGAATCATCATAAAGATATCACAGGACTTACTTTAGAAGATTATACTGCGCTAAGCTTCCATATTCCTTATACGAAAATGGGGAAAAAAGCACTGCAAAGCGTCTTGGATCAAGCCGATGAAGAAACGCAAGCACGCTTATTGGCTCGTTATGAAGAAAGTATTCATTATAGTCGCCGTATTGGTAATCTTTATACTGGGTCCCTTTATCTTGGGCTAATTTCACTTTTAGAAAACTCACAAGCATTAAAAGCTGGTGATCGACTTGGTTTATTCAGTTATGGTTCTGGGGCTGTTAGTGAATTTTTTACTGGTTATCTAGAAAAAGGCTACCAAGAATTTTTATTTACCAAAGAGCATCAAGAAATGTTGGATAAAAGACAAGCCATTACAGTTGATCAGTATGAAGAAATTTTCAATGAAACATTACCTCAAAAAGGTGAACAAGCTGAGTATTCTTCTACTGTTCCTTTTTCAATCTATAAAGTAGAAAATGATATTCGATATTACAAACAATATTAGAAATAGAACATGTGAGGGTGTGAGACAAAAAGTAAAGAATACTTTCGTCTCACGCTCTAAATATGTGTAAACGGTGTTCAAAGGCTTACATCTGCGACAATAAGCTCAAACAGAGGAAAACATGAGAAGCTGTTTTTCTCTGTTCGTTCTTATTGCTTGATGCAGGGCAGCCTTTTCACGACCTCTTGACGTAAACGGTGTTCAAGTAGCAACTCCTCAGCAATAAGCGCTAAATTTCTAAAATATGAAGAGCTATTTTAAAAATTTACCTCTTATTCGCTCGGAGCTGACCGCTACTTTCACGACCTCTCGTTTTGAATTAACAACATGCGATAAGTCAATTTTGTTGTACTTATTGTATGCTCGTTTTTTTGAAATTGCTGGTCCAGATAGGTAATCAGTTGTGGATCATTTTTATATTCTTCATAATAGTTTTCTATAAGTAAACGCGAGATTTCTTCTTTTACATCATAGGTAAATTCTTTTATTTGATAGGAATATTTTTTCTGTTTCAAATAGTTTGCAAACTGATCCATTAAGTGAGGCGAAGTGTTGGGATCTTCTTCAAAAATGCCTAAGCGTTTTTCTAATGGTAAAAATAGATCATCTTTTGAATCGACAACTCGGATAATGACGCAAGTTTTCTTTGTTTTGCTTAGCAATTGTTCTAGTTTTTCAAAATTGTCTAAAGCTGGATTTGCAGCAGTAAAAACCAAGTCATAAACTTTTGGTTGCTTCAAAAACTCCTTAAACGGTCGTTTTGTAAAATGAACATTTTCTATGCCAAGCTTGTTTGCTTCTATTTTTGCAAATTTCAGCATCTCAGCAGAAAAGTCAACTAACTCAAAAATCCCTGCTTCTTTAGCCATAGATAAATAGCGTCCTGAACCTCCTGCTATATCTACTACTTGATGAGTAGGCAATACCCCGTTATCTTTTAAATAAGCAATCACATCTTCCACTATTTTGGTCTGTGATTCTATTTGATTCAAGTAATAATCTGAAGCAAATTCGTCCCATTCTTGTTCGTTCATTTTATTTCCCCTTTGTAATGATTAGACGTTTTTTCTCTTTTCGGAATAAATAAACATTTTTCCTTCATTAATTTTCTATTCTATCATATTTCTCTTTATTCCCTTCGCAAAAAAATAAACCGTTGCGCTTAGTCAACAGTTTATTTTTTTAGGATGTATTTGCTTACAAATGGATTATTTATCCACTCTTTTTCTAAACAGTTGCAGCACTTTCTAAGGCCATCACCCCTGATAAATGATCTGACAAGTACACACTTTCTGGTTCACTTTCTAACCAATCACGGTAAGCTAAAAGATGGTCTCCTTTTTCTGCATGCTTAGCTAAAATGTCACAACTAGATTGAATAAATGTACGGATGAAATCTGCGTTTGTTTCTTTATAGAGTAATTGTAAGTATCGGTATTCGATCCCTTTAAATAAACCGATATCTCCGCCATCTCCTTCATCTTGAAATACGCCTGTTTTACCAAGTACTTCAATAGAGGTTTTTGCACATTGAAGCGCCTCATCTAAATATTCCTGTTCCTTTGTGACATGGTAAAATTCAATCAAAACCCCAATATAAACCCCTTGATTATAAGTAAATTTCCATTGATAATCAATTTTCCCATCACCCATTCTATTGATGCCGTCTTCCACAAACTTAGAATCTTCTTGTACAAGGTTTTCTTTCATCCATTTTAATGTTTTTTCACTGATTTCTAAATAGCGAGGATTCTTATCCAATTGATAAAGACGTAGTGCTAAGATGATGATTGGCGCATTCACTGGTGTATTTTTATAGTCAAGCTGCGTACGTTTCCAAGCAAAACCTCCACCCATCTGTTCATTCCAAGCAGTGTCAAAAATATCTAAGCATACTTCACGGGCATCCTCTAAATAGTTTTTTTCGTGTGTCAAGTGGTATAAACGTAAGGCTGCTAAGCCATTCCACAGCATATCATCATAATATTCGTGAAGTAACGTACCACCATTTCTGTTTTTATTATACTGATACGTTTTTTCTGCTAATGCCAAATAGTGAGAATCTTTCGTGCGTAAATAGGCATCTATACGCACATCGATCAAATGTGCCATCCACCAATAATGAAAAGAGGCGTTTTGTTCTTCTTCTTTCAACGGATAAACATTGTTCATCCATTGTTCTTTATCGTTTGATGTATAGTAATAATCAATACTTTTTTGTGCTTTGTCTGCTAATTTTTCAAATTTATTCATTCGATGATCCTTCTTTCAAAATTTTATTTCCCTGTTTTTGTGCATTTTCTAGTGCTTGCTGAGGGGTTTCTTTTTCTGCTAACATATTTTCTAATTGTGGATTGACAGCCAACTTTTCTAAGTCGGAATAGCCAGTTACTGTTGGACGAATTTTAGCAAAATCCATCGTTTCTACAAATGCTTTATATTTCTCATTATCAGCAAAGTAAGGATCTTTGGCCGCTGTTTTATTGGCAGGTAACCAATTTGAAATTTTTGCAAATTCGATCCCAATTTCTGGATTGATCGTCCACCATTTAATGAAATCCCAAGCAGCGTCTTTATTTTTAGCATTCTTAGGTATGACCAAACCAAATCCACCAGTTAGTGCTCCCTTGTCTCCATTAGGTCCAGAAACAGGTGGAACAACCCCATATTCCAGTCCCTCTACTTTATCGTAATCAGCTAAAGCCCAAGGACCGTTATACATCAATGCGACTTTCCCAGCTGCAAAAGCATCTGTTCCGTCATTAAATCCTTGTTGGTAGACTTTTTTTTCATTTAACAATTGATTCCAAAAATTCAATACTTCTAGCCCCGCTTTAGAATTGAAGGCCGTCGTTTTACCATCTTCAGAAAGCATCGTGCCACCAGCTTGTTGCAACCACATATTGAATAGACCGACATCATCTAATGAAAAACCAGCTTGCACTAATTGTTTTCCTTCCCACTTCGTTGTTTTTTCAGCGACATTTAAGAGTTCTTCCCACGTTTTTGGTGGTGTGACACCTGCTTGTGCTAATAGTTTTTTATTATAAAAAAGTGAGCGATTATCTACTAATAATGGGATACCGTATTGTTTTCCATCAGCGCTCATTTCTTTGACTGTTTCTTCATAGAAATCATTCAAATCAATGTGATCTTTTTCAATCAAACTGTCCAGGTCTAACAAGGCGTTTTTTTCTGCATACATTTTTGTGTTGACCCGATCCCACATAATCACATCAGGAATCTCTCCACCTGCCATACCAGTAAGAAGTTTTTCTTCTACATTGTCCTGCACTTTATAAGTAACAGTATAGGAATCTTGACTTTTATTGTATTGATCAATCAATTGATTTAACTGGTCTACTTGAGTGCCACTCCAAGAACCCCAAAATGTAATTTTTTGCTTTCCATCATCGGTTTGTTCCTTTTGCGTGCCACTTTTTCCACACGCACTGAGCAAAACAAGCACACCAGCAATGATTAAACCTTTAACTATTTTTTTCATTTTTTCTTCTCCTTTTTTATTTTATTCCCGCTTCTGCCAATCCTTGCACATAATTTTTTTGTACAAAAATAAATAAAATCAAAACTGGCAAAGTAGCTAAAATCGTTCCAGCCATCAGCGGTCCATAATTCGTACTGTAATTATATTGAAATGCAGCAAGTCCCACTTGAACCGTTTTCATTTCTTCAGCATTTAAGACGATCAACGGCCACATAAATGCATTCCATCCCGATTGAAAAGTCATGATTCCTAAAGTTGTTAGAGCTGGTTTTGCTAAGGGAAAATACACTTTTAAAAAGATTTTAAATTCACTTGCGCCATCAATTCTGGCACTTTCTCCAAGTTCATGAGGCAATTGTTCAAAAAACTGTTTCATAAAAAAGATTGAAAAAGCTCCCGCAGCACCTGGAAGTAAAATTGCCCAGTAAGTGTTAATCAATCCCAACCCGCCAGATCCTACTAAGTTATTTCCTCCTAACAATGGAAAACTTCTTAAGGCAATAAATGTTGGAATCATTGTCACGATACTTGGTATCATCATGGATGCTAGAAAAATAAGAAATAAGACTTTCTTCCCCTTAAATTTCAGTTGTCCAAAGGAATAACCCGCTAAGGAACCGAAAAATAGATTAGTTAATACACCACCCAGTGCTAAAATCAATGAATTTTTCAAATAGGACAGAAAAGGCATCGTCAAAAATACTTCTTTGTAGTGATCAAGTGTAAAATGCTTAGGTATGAAAGACATCGAACCACTTAAAATTTCACTATCTGATTTAAATGAGGTGGCAATCGTCCATAGGAAAGGTAAAACAGTCGTCATACTGATCAAAATAACTAAGAGATACCACAAAAATATTTTTGTCGTTTTTTTCTTTGATACCATTCATTCTCACACTCCTTCAATGCTAAACCACCAAATCCTTTATTATAAATATAATAAACTAAGGTGATTGTTGAATTTCCGGGTTCACCCTTGGTTAGCATATAGGCCTGATCAAAAACTTGAAACGCCCCAATGATCAATTGTGTGGTGACTAAAAAAGTAGTTTTTGATAATTGTGGCCAAGTGATGCGGGAAAATTTTTGCCAGCTATTGGCTCCTTCCATATCAGCTGCTTCATAAAGTACTGGATTGATTCCTTGAAGACCTGCTAAAAAAATCATCATATTTCCCCCAAAAGTCATCCATACACTCATAATAACAATTGCCGTCATCGCCCAATTGGAACTATAGAGCCATGCTGGACCATCGATGCCCACAAGTCTCAATAATTGATTCAGTAACCCATACTGGGGATTCAATAACCAATACCAAATAGTCGCTGTTGCCACAGTGGAACATAGCACCGGCAAATAAAAAAAAGTGCGAAACAGCGTAGTACTTTTTCTTTTTTCATTTAAAAGCAACGCAGTACCTAAAGAGACAACTAGACCTAAAGGAACATATAAAAATGTATAGGCTAAGGTATTTTTTAAAGAAATAAAAAAGAATTCATCATGAAAAATTTTTTGAAAATTAGCTAGACCTAACCAATTAGCCGGCTCGATGATATTGTAATCGGTAAAACTAAAATACAAAGCCATCACAATGGGCAAAATCCCAAAGCCAATCAGTAGAACAACAGGAAATAAAATAAACAGATAAGCGATGTTTTGTTGTTCATTTCTCCCCCGTCGCTTTTTCTGGCTACTTATTTGTTGCATTTTCTCTCCCCCCTTAAACCACATTTATAATAATCAATATATTAAATGTTTTATAAATACAATTATATATATTAATTACTATTTGTCAACGCTTTCAAAGATTATTTAAAAAATAAATCACTTGATTTAATTATATGTTATATTTAATATACAATTAGAGAGAACGGAGGGTATTCCATGAATAAACCATTGTATCAAATGATTTATAATGAACTAAAGCAACAGATAGAATCAGGTAAATATGGGATTAATGAACTTTTACCTACCGAAAAAGAGCTATCTTCCACTTATCAAGTGAGTACGATTACAACAAAAAAAGCACTAGATTTATTAAAAGAAGAAGGATACATTGTTAGAAAACCCAGAAAAGGTTCAGTGGTCATCAGTAATAGAAAAAATGAAGCCAATTTCAATAAAATGATTATTGGCTTAGTGATAACAAATTTTTCTGATTTCTTTGGCACAGAAATCCTTCGAAGTATTTTAAATTATGAAGCTGATAAATTACATGTCATGGTAAAAATCACTTATGGCGATATAAAAAAAGAAAATGAGTTTATTCAAGAGTTAATGGATTCAGGTATTCAAGGATTAATTCTTTTACCTACGTCCTCCGAATATACTTCGCCAAAAATACTAGAATTAATTGCACAAGATTTTCCTATCGTCGTTATCGATCGGTTAATGGACCAATTACCTGTTTGTAGTGTGCAAACAGATAGCTTTTCTGCGTCAAAAGAATTAATCAACTATTTATTTGATAAAAATCATCACAAAATTGGGTTGATTACCTCTGACAGTCATGTCTCAACGATTGATGAACGCATTGATGGTTTCTTAGCCGCCCATGTTGACGCAAATCGTGCAGTTAGTCAAAAACAAATTTTTTCAGTAATTGATTCTGTTGTGCCTGGTTCTTCAAGAAATATTTCAGAAGACGTTGACTTGATTGTCGCATTTTTACAGCAAAATCCTACGATAACCGCATTGTTTGCTACAGAATATAATATTGCTTTGTTAGCTAAAAGTGCGATCGAACGACTAGCAAAAACAGTACCTAACGATTACTCAATCGTCTGTTTTGATCATCCAACCATTAATCTATTTGATTTAAACGCCTTTATTTTTACTCATATTGAACAAGATCAAGCTGCTATAGGTGAAGAAGCCGTAAAGCTGTTGTTGAAAAAGATCAACGAACCAGCGCTCATCGAAAAAGTAAATCTTGGTTACCGATTGATTGAAGGCGATTCTGTCACTCGGATTTAATAAAAAAACGCTTGAAACAATCTTTGTCTCAAGCGTTTTTAAATAGTAATAAATTGCTATTTTTTATCTTTATAAATCATATCAAAATAAATATTTTAGATTTTAGCTCCAATATATCTATGGTTTTCCAAACCAAAAATAGGAGCAAATAAGACTTTCTTTTTATCCTGAATTATATTCATAATTGCATCCATTTTAATTATTTCAAGAGACTCTTCATGATACAATATCAAATATTCAATCTCGTCATTGAACTTATAAAGCCATTTCAACAAATCTAAATCTGCAGTTATCCTGTATGTATGGTATATCTTATGACACCCATCATCTTTTTCTACGGCTGTATGCAAATGATGATCCATATACTCCATTAAAAAAATACTGTGCTCTTTATTTCCTATATATTTTTTACTGCTTTCTATGTGTTTCTCCCAATTCTTTTTGATTGATTTTACAATATTGTTATGTGAATGTTCTTCAAAATTTTTGCTAACTGAATAATTAGTTATTTCTCCTATTCTGCTTTTTTCAAATTGTTCAGTAAAAATTTTTTCACTCTTTTGTTCTAATATAACTGACTCCATTTTTTGTTTTGCGCCTTTTTTATTTTCAAGCGAAGAAGTAATAGCAAAATGCTCAATAAATCCATTTTCAAATAAAAAATCTGGAAAATGACTATTTTTTTCATTAGGATTCGCATTATTGATCCACTGTTTTATTTCTTTAAATTCTTCTTGAGAGATTCCAAAACAATTTTCTATTTTCATTTTTCTTTGAATATTTTGAATACATTCCCATTCTTTATTTTTTTGTTTTTTTAAATTTCTACTCATATATCTATCCCTACCTTTATATTCACAATATAAAGATTATACATAATCAGATTAAAAATATAACTATACATATTAAAAATTCTATTTTAAAATTTGTGTTTAAAATAAATATGTTTAACTTAAATTAATATTACATATATAATTTTCAGCCAAATATAAATAAAAAGAATGGATATGTAACCATTTGTAGATATCTACGTAATTTTTGTAACAGTTATTATATATTTTTATTCATCAGATTCATATCTTGTTCTTTCGAATAGAAAATTTACGCTTTCTATCAAGATTGTATTTTTAATAAACAAAATGACAAGAACACCACTAAGCCTGTTTACTTTCTAAATCATGCAACTGTAGGTAAAATAAAAAATAAGCAGGCCAGTTACATTTAAATAAAAACAAAGTTAATTTTATAAACTGATAGACGGAGGGATTAATATGTGTGGACGCTATTTTTTTGACTTATCCTCTGAAGAACTCAGAGCGTATTATGAGCAAGTTGCACCGCATGCCGTTGACAAACAGATCCATGTTGGTACGAATGAAATTTTCCCATCAAACTATGTGGTCACTTTAGGAATGAATAATGAATCCGATCTCGTTCCTGGAATCACTCGTTGGGGCTTTGAGGGATTTAAAAAAGGCCAGTTGATGATTAATGCACGTGCGGAAACGGTAGAAGAAAAAAAGACCTTTGCCAAACCATTCAAAGAAACACGTTGTGTGTTTCCAATGTCTGGTTTTTACGAATGGGATGCAAACAAACAAAAACTGTTTTTTACTAACCCTGGCAACAATGTTATTTATGTTGGGGGTTTTTATCGGATTCATAAAAAAGATGTTGGCTTCGAAACAGAATCAATTCTCATGACAACTAGCCCCAATGAATCAGTTGCACCAATTCACGACCGTATGCCACTAATCGTAGAAAAAGATCATATCAAAGAATGGCTGACGGACTTAGATTTCGCTAGGAAGTATCTTACTGCTGATATGCCTGCATTACAACGTGTGCAAGCATAGTATCACCACACTTTATCTCCGTTTACAATAAAAATTGATTTATTAAAGCATCCCCCATAATAGTTAGTTTTTTAGGTTTAACTTTTATGGAGGATCTGTTTTATTTCTAAAAAATAACAGGCATTGTTTAATGACTATATCTGCATTAAAATGGTGTAAATGATTAATTAGGAGGATAATATATGCCCAATTTAAACTGTTTTTCTGGCGGATTAGAAAGAAGTGAGCAAGCAATTAATATTCTTGATGAATTACTTTCTGATAAGAATTCTGAACTTCATGATGATTTAAGAGCTGTTCTAATGAATTATAAAGGTGAACTCATTAGAAAAAGTTCAGGCATACCTTTTATTTTAAGCAGAATGAATTTGGATATCTCAAAAAGTTTACAAAAGAAAAATATCATTTTAACTAATACTCAAACAAGTAAACTTAAACAGTTAACTTCTCTATCTACTATCCATTATGGTTATTAGCAGGACAACTTTCTTCGATCGTACGTTCTTTGAAGCTGTTATGACAGTCCACTGATTAAATGAAATAAGGACAACACCATTTGCTCTTCACACGGCACTCATTTGAATTAGTTATTCCAACCATAAAAAAATTCCCTCTGACAATTCAAATTTTTTTATTCGGTTGTCTATTTTAATTTTAGTTTTTTATCTAAACAATCCTCTCTATCATCTAAGTAAATCAAAGGAATCATTAAGTTTTACCATTCGCTTTTTTATCCTGCGGTGATTTACATCCATAACTAAAACAATACATCTCCTCTTGCAAGTGTCAAGACACCAATGGTAAAATAAATACCATGTCTTGACACCTCTTTTTTTTGTCAAAAATTCTTACTCGCTTTAGTATCAAAATATCTTAGCAACTATTATCTAAATAATAAATAAGTTCAGTCTAAATAAACAAAAAGAACAAAAACTGACGGTGTCTTTTATTTAGGAGGAAACAAATGAATTACATTCAACTTAACGAACAACTCAAAGAATTTTTAATTGAAGACATTGGTCGTGGTGATCAAAGTGCAGCGATCTTCCCGGCATCAGAACGTGCCAGTGGGACTTTTCTATTAAAAGAATCAGGAATTATTTGTGGTCTTTGGTTAGCACCGATGATTTACGAGTTGCTTGGCGGAAATGTTCAATTTACCTCTTTCGTCGAAGAAGGAACTTTCTTAGAAGCCAATACACCAATTGCCACAGTTTATGGCCCAATACAAACACTTTTGACAGGGGAACGATTAATTTTAAATCTGTGGCAACGATTAGGTGGTATTGCTACAGCTACACATTTAGCAATTAAACAATTAAATGATCAAACGATTCGAGTCACAGATACTCGAAAAACAATTCCTGGATTACGACAACTAGATAAATATGCTGTTACTCAAGGTGGAGGCTTTAATCATCGAAAAGGATTAGATGATGCTATTATGCTAAAAGATAATCATATCGCTTTTTTTGGAAGCATCACCAAAGCAGTGCAGACAGCTCGAGAACAGAATGGTCACATGATTAAAATTGAAGTAGAGGTTGAAACAATTGAAGCCTTTAAAGAAGCCGTTGCTGCAAAAGTAGACGTCATTATGATTGACAATCAATCACCAAAAAAAATTTCACAATTCTTAGTTCACAATCATCAAAAAATTATCACAGAAGCTTCTGGAAATATTACACTACAAAATATCCATGAATACCAAGGTTGTGGTGTGGATTACCTTTCTTTAGGTTTCTTAACCCATTCCGTTTCTGCTCTCGATATTAGTTTTAATAGCAAAAATGGAAATGACAAAGTTACTATTTGTTGAATAAAACAAAAAAGCCAGCGTTTTTATACGCTGGCCGATAGGATATACTCCCTTAAACTTAAAAAAATGTTTATACTTGTTCTTTTTGTACCTTCACCAGAATCAATTTTGTGATTTCCATCAAAATGATCGTTACTAAAGCAATTCCCATACATGTTAAAACTTCAGTTAAACCAAATGCTTCTGGAATTGAAAAGACTTCTTTTAAACCAGGAATCATCGTTAAACAATATAAGGCGCTACATACGACCACAGCAAGCAAGACACTACGATTTGAGAAAAATCCCGCTTGAATCGCTGTTTGTGTGTTCGAACGAGCTGGAAATGTTTGGAGTGTGCGACACCAAATCAGAGTAGAAAAGGACATAGCGACACCAAACTCAGGTGAATGCTGCATTCCTAACCATTGAGAAAAGATGACGGAAATCCCGATCAATACCCCACGGTAAGTAACAGAAATTAATGTTTTATCAGTAAAGATACCGGAATTTGGATCTCTTGGCGGTCTTTTCATTGTTGCTGGTTCTGCTTTTTCTGTACCGAGCGCAATCGCTGGTAAGGAGTCATTCACCAAGTTGATAAATAGTAACTGTAAAGCAGTAAATGGATTTGACCAATCAGCCACTAAAGCAAAAATAATGGCAATGATCGCCCCTAAATTTCCTGAGAATAAATAGGAAATGGCTTTTTTGATGTTGTCAAATACATTTCGCCCAACTTCTACAGCACTCACAATCGAAGCAAAATTATCATCAGTTAAAACCATCGCCGCTGCATCTTTGGCGACATCCGTACCTGTCCCCATTGCTATACCAATGTCTGCTTGTTTCAACGCCGGTGCATCATTGACACCATCTCCTGTCATTGCTGAGATATGTCCTTTCGTTTGCCAAGCACGAACAATACGGATTTTGTTTTCTGGAGAAACACGTGCATAGACCGTCACTTTCTCTAAAATTTCATTTAATTGTTCTTCGGATAACTCATCAAGTTCTGTCCCAGTAAGTGCTTGATCTCCATTGGCAAAAATACCAATCTCTTTAGCAATTGCCACCGCAGTTGTTTTATGGTCACCGGTGATCATAATCGTTTTGATACCTGCACTTCTCGCTTCTTTGACTGCTTGTGTGACTTCATCTCTAGGAGGATCAATCATTGCAAGTAACCCAACTAAAATCAAGTCATCTTCATCTTCAAAAGACAAATTAATATTTTCAATTGGACGATACGCAAAAGCTAAAACACGTAATGCTTTGTTTGAAAAAGCTTCGTTTTGCTCCTTAAATTTTTGCATCAATTCATCAGTCATCGGTACCACTTCACCGTCTAACAAGACTTTTTTACTACGTGCAAAAACAATATCTGGTCCACCTTTAACAAAAAGGTATTGATTTTTATTAATGTTATGAGCTGTTGACATCAATTTTCGATCAGAATCAAAAGGTAACTCAGCTTGTCTTGGATAATTATTACGAATCTCTTGGTACGGTTGATTTAACTTTTCACTAAAATCAATAAACGCAACTTCTGTTGGATCCCCTAGTTTTGTTCCGTCTTCACTGATTGAGGCATCATTGGCTAAGACACTGATTTCAATTAATCGTCTTTCATCATCGGTCCACTTCGTTGGGTCATTGGTAAAATCGCCTGTTGAACCATTTGCCAAATAATAATCAACAACCGTCATCTTATTTTGCGTGAGCGTTCCGGTCTTATCCGTACAAATAATGCTGGTCGAACCAAGTGTTTCAACAGCTGGTAATTTACGGATAATGGCATGCCGTTTCGCCATTTTATTTGTTCCTAATGATAAAACGATCGTGACAATTGATTGTAAGGCCTCAGGAATAGCCGCAACTGCAACCGCAACTGCAAACATCACTGCACTTACAATATCTGCAGTTAAATCGCCTGTGCCCTCACCTAGATAAATACGGAATAATTGAATTCCTAAAATAACTAATGATAAACCCAAAATGGCTAAACTTAATTTCTTGCTAAATTTATCTAACCCTCGTTGGAGTGGAGTCACTTGTTCCGTCGTTGATTCAAGTAAACCGGCAACTTCACCAATCTCTGTATTGTTTCCAGTTGCTGTTACTAAAAACTTCCCACGACCATAAGTAATAATGGTTCCACTAAAAACCATGTTTACACGATCCCCAATCGGAACGGTCTGAGTAATGCTTGTGACTTCTTTTTCCGATGCCACGGACTCTCCGGTTAACATTCCTTCATCAACTTTTAACGAGCCAGCTTCTAACAAACGACCATCCGCAGGAACATAATCACCTGCGTCCAGTAAAACAATATCTCCTACCACTAATTCATTGGCAGGTATCGTTTTTTCTTTACCATCACGTATCACACGAGCGTCGGGTGCAGAGAGATTTTTTAATGCTTCTAAAGAGCCTTCTGCTTTTTTTGTTTGGATCACACTGATTACGGAGTTCAACATCAATACAGCAAAGATCACAAAAAATTCAATGTAATCGCCCATGACCATTTGAATCAAAGCAACAATCAATAAAACAATAACCATTGCATCTTTAAATGTTTCTAAAAACAATTTCCAAGTTGGTTTCTTAGGTGCTTCTTTTAGTTGGTTCAATCCATCTCTTTCTAGTTTTTCTTTTGCCTGTGATGTACTTAAACCATCTGCTGAGCTCTGTGTTTTTTGCATCAACGAGTCAATTGTTTCTTTATAGACAGTTCGCTGAGCTTGTTCCTTGTTTTCCAAAATTCATCCCCCATTTTGTTTTTTCGTTACCAAATGGCATTCTGACTGAAAAAAAAGAGACCTAAGACAAATACAGATTTGTCTTAGGTCTCACCATTTCATACAATACCAGAAAACCATTCGGTTAACTTACTGTTGATATTATCACAACAAACGTTGTCGGTTACTCCCCTAAGGAGATATTCAACTATACTATTATCCTACATGAAGGAATAAAAAATTGCAACCCATTTACCTTGCACTCATTATTTTTTCATTATCTTTTTATTCCCGCTATCTCAATTTTAGGTTTCTTGTGTTTCTCATGATATAATATTGATTGTTATTCTAAATAAGGAGGATACTGATTTGGTCACAACTATAATAACTATTCTTTATTTGATTAATGCACTGATTGCTTTAGTGACTATTTTAATCAAACCTCGCGATGTAGCAGCCATTTGGGCATGGCTACTTGTACTCTTCGCACTTCCAGGAGTTGGCTTTGTCCTTTATCTTTTCTTTGGTCGTGGGTTAACTGATAAGAAAAAATTCTATTTAAGACAAAGCGATTTAAAAGAGCTAGAAAACTTTCAAGATTTTAAAGGAGACACGATTGATCATTATAATCCAGTAATGGACAATCAAGAACACCAACAATTCGTTGACTTTTTTTCCTCGCTCAATCGTATGCCACTCACCCGACGAAATTCTGTCACCTTGCTAACAGACGGTCAACAAAAATTGACTTCTCTTTTAACTGATATCAAGCAAGCCAAACATTCAATCCATATTGAATATTACGCATTCGTAACTGATCATATTGGTCAACAGGTATTGTCATTGCTTGAAGAAAAAGCCGCAGAAGGTGTTGAAGTTCGTTTACTTTATGATGCATTTGGTTCTCATGGCACCAAAGCCAAAGATTTTAATCGACTGATCCAACAAGGTGGTCATGTCCATACTTTTATTACTTCTCAAAGAGCTCTACTTCGTTTTCGTTTAAATTATCACGACCATCGAAAAATTGTAGTCATTGATGGGAAAATTGGTTACACTGGTGGCTTTAACATCGCCAATCAATACGTCAAGACAACGAAAAAATTTGGTTATTGGCGAGATACTCATATTCGAATCTATGGAGCGGCAGCCTCTTTATTGCAACTACGCTTTTTAACCGATTGGAATGTTTCTGTGCCAGAGCAAAAGAAAGTTGGGTATCATCTTGATTATTTCTTTCAAAAAGAACAGGGGAAAGATTTTAAAGAGGCAAATACTTCTATTCAGCTAGTCTCAAGTGGACCGAACAATGAACGGGAACAAATCAAGTTATCATTTATTAAATTAATCACCGCAGCAAAAAAACGCATCTGGATTCAAACGCCTTATCTTGTTCCAGATGAAAGTGTCATCGCCGCATTAAAAATTGCAGCTTCTTCAGGGGTTGAAGTAAAAATCATGATTCCAAACAAACCGGATCATCCTTTTATTTATCGGGCAACACAATATTATGCTCGCCAATTGATCAAAGAAAATGTTCAAATTTTGATTTATGAAGCTGGTTTTTTACATGCCAAAACATTGATTATGGATGATGAAATTTGTATGGTTGGTTCTGCAAATCAAGATATTCGTAGTTATCGCTTAAATTTTGAAACAAGTGCAGTTATTTATGATCCAGTATTTTTAGACCAATTAGCCAATCAATTTTTGCTGGATGAAAAACAATGCCTACCGATGACGACTGAAACAGTCAAAGAAATGTCTACTTGGTTGCTATTTAAACAACAAATTTCTCGCTTGTTTTCTCCAATTCTGTGAAATAGAAAACTTTTCTGGGACAAAAATAACTATTACTTTTTTCTCATATTCTAAAACTGAATAAACAGAGAAAATAAACAGAGAAAATAAACAGACACTCTTCAAAAAATAAGCCAAGGTTGACAAAAAAATGAATCCTTTTCAAAATAAAAAAGGAGATTCCTTTTTTCCTTCAATAGACATTCTATTTTCGTTTTATAGCTAGTTATCAATCCAGTTGTTTTTCAGCTGCCCAGTGATTGATTGGGCCATATTTATGTCCAACAATAATTTCTTCACGAATCGCAATATTGACATATTCTTTAGCGATACGGATTGCTTCTTCTACTGTTTTTCCTTTTGCCAATTCTGCTGCAATACAAGCAGATAATGTATCTCCTGTGCCATTAATTCGATCAGTAGGATAAAATTTTTCACTTAGCCAAAAAGATTGACCAGATTCCAGTAAAACATAATCTCTTACTTCTTGTTGTTTGCTTTCTTTTTTATGAGCTCCCTTAATCATCACGTTTTTTGCGCCCATCTTTTGAAGCTGGTTCGCTGCTTGGGCATAATCATCCTCTGTTTTTAACGTACGTCCAGTTAATTTTTCCGCCTCATAAAAATTAGGCGTCAAAACAGTCGCTAAAGGCAATAATTTTTCCTTTAAGCTCGTTAAAGCAGCTTCTTCTAGTAATAAATTGCCATGCTTTGTGACAATGACCGGATCCACTACTAACGGACCAAAATCATACTTTTGATAATTATTTACCACTGTCTCAATCAACTCAGCATCCGCTAGCATTCCCGTTTTGGCAGCTCTTACTTGATAATCTTTTGCAATCAAGGAAAATTCTTTCTCAATGAAATCACTTGGTAAAGTAATACTAGCGCCGATGCCATAAGAATTACCTGCCACACAAGCAGTCATGATTGATACACCATAAACACCACGAGTAAAGAATGTGTGCATATCTGCTTGCATGCCCGCACTTCCATCACTGTCTGATCCTGCAATCGTCATCACTTGTAAAAATTGCTTATCCATTTGTACCATCCCTTTTATCTAGCTTCAATTATTTTCTTTCCCATTCACTATACCACTTCGCAAGTGATGCAATCAACTTGATCGAACGAACAGATGCCGTTTGTCTTTCCGATCATGAATAAGAAGAATGAGCAATAAAAGTGATGAAACATCAGACTATCTAAAAACTGAGGTGCTCCCAAAAAGTTTTACGTTTTCACGTGCATCTTTTTGGGAGCGCCTCACTTCTGTCAGAAACTCTAAATCAAAATCATTAGAATTATTTTACTACTAATACATTACACGGTGCATGGGTAACAACATAAGAAGTCGTGGAGCCGACTAATACCCGTTCAACGGCGTTCAATCCTGTAGCACCCATAACAATCAAGTCAATTTTTTCTTTTGATTCATTAAAATTTGCAATTAAAGTCTTCGGATATCCATATAAAATATACGTTTCAATATCTGTTAATCCTTTTTCGATGGCTAAATTGCGATGTTCCTTCATTTGATTTTCTGCTACTTCATCTAATTCTTCTTGCAAATTAGTCGTTACAAAAGCAAAATCACCATAATAGTTACCAGTTACTTCATTTACATATAAAATATGCAGTTTTGCATGGTTTCTTTTAGCAATTGTGACCGCTTCTGCAAAGGCCTTTTCAGCTTTTTCTGAACCGTCAATTGCAACTAATATGTTTTGATACGTATCTACCATTGAAACCGCCTCCTTTAAAATAAGTGTAGCATGATTATTTTATTGGAACAAATAATTAGATAATTCTTCCTTCTATTATCGAAACAAGATTTACTTTATTAATTTTGTTTCTCTAGCCTTCGAAGCTAGTCCAGTATCACGATTATTTGTAAGAACAGATTGTTGAAGGGATGAATTTTTTATATTAGAAAACACCTGAAATATTTTTTTGGTAATCCCATTTTTTTCTTGCAATTTACTCTCTTTTTTAAGAAGTATTTGACTTTTTTTCACTTGTGTTCCATCTGCTTGTCGTTTATGTAAGTCTTCCATTCCTTTATTATCAGAAATAATAGCTTGTCTGGAAATAATCTTTTCTATCCTTTTAGGTTGATTGGACGATGGTTGTAGCATAACCTCTTGATGACGTTTGTTTTTTAATTCGTCTGATATTTTTTTGATTCTTTGCATTAGAAATTCTTTTATCTCTAAGGAGTTAACTTGCTGATAAATGGTTGTTAAAAAATTTTTGTCTCTTTGTCTTCCTCTTCTAAATGCTTTGTCCGCTCTTAATGCAACGTCAAGATTCATCTCTTCTTTTAATACAAGGATCTTTTCTTTTTGTATGATTAATTCTTTTAGTTTTATTTGTTCCTCTGCGGTTATGAAACGATCAATTCCATTAGCAATACGATCTTTAAATGGTAACTCACTTTTATTCGTGGAAGCAACCACGTACGCTTTTAATTCAAGCTTTGTTAAATGGCTCTTCTTTACAATTTGTTGAAGAAACGGATCTTTTTTTAAATATGTATAAAATGCTTGTCTTTCCTTTAAAGTTAAATACGGAGCCATTACCGTCTGGATCACAGTTTCTCTTTCCGTTGGTGTTTTAAAATTTTCAACTAATTCTTTCACAAATTTCTGCAGTTGAATGTCATAAGGTGTAGCTGTTTTGTTGATATGTTCTTTAAAAGGAACTATTTTGGTAATCATCGCATTTGTTAATTCACTTGAATTTGTTTTTGTTTGTAAAAATACGGCTGCTCTGACTAATTCTTGGCATGCTTTGTCTTCGGCGATTGCTTTCTCCTTTTTTCCGTTCAACTTTTCTTTTTCATTTTTCTTTTTATCCAACATTGGCAAGGATAAAAATTCTAAGAAATCCTTAGTTATTTCTAAAGAAGAAAATGTATAAAATGAATGCGTTGCTTTTCCTATTTCATCCATTGTTAGTTTCTCTCGGTTATTCAGTGCGACAATTAGCGCTTGTTTATTTTTATAAGTGGATTGATGAATCAACTGCACAAGCTTTTTCCAAGTTGCAAACTTTTTCTGTTCTTCGGTTTTTAAATTTGGTAAAACTTCTTCTTCAAAAATAGCATACTCTTTTCTTATTAATTGGTTAGAATCATGTTTTTCTCCTAACATTTCGATATATAAATTAATTCCTTCATTCATTAATTTAGCCGTATCATTTGATTCCAAATTCATCCCTTTAGTCTCCTAACTTTTATTTATTACTTAGTAGTAGCTTTTCATTAATTTACAATATTAAAGTCTTCTCTAGTTTTAGAAATTCATGGTTTTGACAATAGTGAGAAGAGTATAGAACAAAATATAAAAAATACTTTCACCTCACACTCTAAATATATACAAACGGTGTTCTAAGACTTGCATCTGCGACAATAAGCCCAAACAGAGGAAAAACATGAGAAGCTATTTTTCAATTTTCTTCGCTAATACTCAGGTCAAAACACTCTTTTCACGACCTCTTCTTAAACGGTGTTCTAAGAGCTGTCCTTCGGTATTAGTTCAAAAAATTTTAAAATATGAAAAGCTATTTCTCAATTTTATTCACTAATACTCAGGTCAAAACGCTCTTTTCACGACCTCTTCTTAAACGGTGCTCAAGTAGCAACTCCTCAGCAATAAGAGATAAATTTCTAAAATATAAAGAGCTATTTTAAAAATTTATCTCTTATTCGCTCGGAGCTGATCGCTACTTTCACGACCTCTTCTCCATAAACGGTGTTCACAGCATTGCTTCTGCGGAATTAAGCTCGAAAAGACAAAAATATGTGAAGCTATTTTCGCATTTTCGTTCTTAATTCTTGAAGCAGATCATGCTGCTCACAACCTCTGATAAACGGTGTTCAAAAGCTAGCCTCTTCGGCATTAAATCAGAATTCATCAAAACATGGAAAGCTGTTTTATTGAATTCTTCTTTAATGCTTGAGGCTGAACAGCTTTTTCACGACCTCTTCTCATAGTTTATCAAGTTCAATCGTTGAATAAATAACTAGACTTCATGCGCCTGCTGTTCAAATAATTTGACCATCGTCTTAACTGATTGCTTGCGGGTATTTTCACGATCATGTAAATGCTCATTTTGATTAATGGACTGTTTAACTGCTTCTTTTTTTCTTAATTCCAGAGATATAAGGGGTTGACTGATCGCATTTTGTCTTGTTTGCGTTTCATTACTTTGCATCCGCTGAGGTTCATTTGAGTGGCTACAACTTTGGTTAAGTGATTGATGAGTTGCCTCTTTTATTCTAGAATGCAATGACAATGGTCGCTGAACCAAATACTCCGTTTCTTTCCTATTAGGAATACTTGCTTGTTTTACCACCTCTGATTTTTGAAGTTCTTTTGGTAATATTTTTGGTATCTGTCTACTATCTATGTTGGTATAATTTTCAATTAAGTGATATGCTTTTTTTCGAATTCCATAGAAGCTACCATTATCATCACATCCATAATATTTACGGTACCTTGGATTTAATTTTACCTTGATACCAGAAAAATGTGTCACTACTGCACGAAGATTCTCCGAACAATCCCACGTCTCTCTTTCCCATAATTGGTATAATGCCTTTTCAAAACAGATTGATTTTTCTTCTTTGTTTTCATAAGGTTGTAAAATTTGTTGAAATTCTTTTGTTTCATACCATTGATCTACAACCTTACGTAGATAATCTGAAGGATTCGTGCATTTAATAAATGGTATTTTTTTCATGCATTTTTCAAACAATTCTTGTGCCACTTCTGGTGCTTCTTGTGTTAATTTTTTTATTATTTCGTGAGTTGTTAGGTTCTTTATAAATTGATTTTCTGCACTCAATGTTTTATCTTGAACATTCACTCCATGCGCAGATTGTTCAATTGCTTCTGTCAACTTTTCTTTTGCCGATAGCAGATCATTTGTAAGTGAATTTCTCGACAATTTATTTTCTATCTGTTCCATTTTATTCATTAGACAGCCTTCGATTTCTTCTACTATCTCGTCGTGTGTTTCTCCATACTCATCAGGTCCTGTAAAAAACAGTTGTTTCCACTCATTCATTTGTTCTTCTGTATAATTTATACCTAAATCCGTTATTTCTTGTTTTAATAACTCCTCTTTATTGTTTCCTTTTTTTTCCTTAAAGTCTACATATTCAAATGCAGCCATTATCTCAGGCAAATAATACTTGATCTTCTTACTTTCTAATTCTTCTTTGATTTCTTTTATTAATTGCACTTGAAGTAAAGGGAGTCTATTATTTCGAAGGTATACCACTCGCTTTTCTATCTCTGTGTCTAGTGCGCAAATGGCTTTCAGTATAGTTGCTTTGTTAAAAGATTCTTTCTGTGCCATTTTTTGCCCCTGTGATTGAGGCCTAATCAATAGACCATAAGCCAGTTTTTCCATTTTTTTTGGCGTAAACGGTAAAATTTGCTGATAAAAATTTGCTTGTTCTTCTCTATTTAGTTCTGAATTTGCTCGTTGTAAGATATACTCTTTCATTGTTGTTGAGTGTGTCTGTCTAAATACCGTCAGGAACAGTTCGCGGTTTTCTTTCATATCAGTTTTTAATCCTTGATCAAATTTTAGCGCTGTTTCAATGCCCAACTCATCTGCTACTAAACGTACAAACTCTTTATGAGTGATCAATTCTTCCAATTTCGCTTTCTCATGTGTTGGTAGTAGGTAATCGATTCGTATATTTATACGATCAATAAAAGGAAGATCACTTTTATTCACAGCAGCCCAAACATAGGCTTTTAATTCCAGAGTTGTTAAATTATCTTGCTTCAGCGTTCGTTGCAAAAACGCATCATTTTTCATAAAAGTGTAAAATTGCTGTCTCTCCTTTAATGTTAAATATGGATCCATCACTGTCTGAATAGCTGCTTCTCTTTCAGTAGGTGTTTTAAGCTGTTCATTTAATTCTTTAACGAATTGTTGCAATTGAATCGCAGATGAAATTTTCTTTTTCGTCGGAATTTCTTCGGGATTAACCATTTTTTGTATCAGATGATTGGTTAATTCAGTTGATTTTAGGCGTTGTTGTAAGGATACTGCGGTCCTTACTAACTCTTTCATCTCAGGTGCTGTAACTTCTTTTTCCCTTCTTCTTTCTCCTGTACTTGGTAGAAATAATAGTGTTAAAAATTGCTTGTTTAGTTCTAATGAAGGAGAAAATGCATGAAAATCAATCACTGCTTGACTGATTTCTTCTAGTGTTAAATTTCCTCGATTTTTTAAGGTCGTAAGCAGCGCTTGGCTACTTCTAGTATTCGATTGATTCATTAGACGGATTAATTTTTCCCCAGCTAAAATAGTCTCTTGATTTGATTTATCTAATTGAGAAATAAAATTTTGATCATTTATAATACTAGTTTTAGGTTCTTTAATATGCAAATCGACTAATCGATCCATTTTTTTATAAAGATTTTGGGTTTTCATTTTTTCTTTTATACTTGGATTTATCGTCTCAACTAAATCCGAATGATTTTGTAACTCTATTTGAGGAACAGGGAATAACTCATGACATGTTTTTATGATTTTATCTGCTAAGATTTGTACTTCTTGCTCCGTATCTGGCAAAGCTCTATGTTTTTTTCCAGAATATTCTGATACTAAAAATTGAATAAATTCCGCACCATATTTTCTATCTAGTTTATGTAACTGTTTTATTTGCTTTTTAAGCTCTACCTTTGTTCCTAAGTACTCTTTTTCTATTTTATGAGCTAAATTCGTATAATGCGCTAGCACTTGCAGTGTCGCCTGTTCAAAATCTTTTAGAGGAAGATTCGGGATAATTCTTTTATATATAGAAAGTAATTCTCTGATAGAATGATCTTGTTTGATCAGTTCTAAAACCTTTTCGTGGTCATATACATTTATTTCTCTGCTTATAAAAGAAGTATTTTCCGTTATGAATTTTATTCCTCTTGTCTTCAATTTAAGGTATGTTTCTAATCTTTCTAAGTAGTATCCCAGTCCATTATCAAATTCCCAGTTTTTTCCCCACATTATAGAATTAATTCTACTTGAGTAGCTTGCTATTCTTTTATCTATGTCATTATCAATGATTGATTCAACCCACTGATCTCTCTTTTTTCCTTCTAAATTTATGTTATTTGCTTTCAATGCTTCTTTTACTTCACTTAGAATTTCTATATTTGCATAACTTCCTTCTTTTAAATTTTTATTTTCTTTTAATACCTCTTCTATTATTCCGATCACTTCAAACGGATTGTACTTTGCAGATATTTTATCTAAATCATTTTTAAGTTCTTCAATAACCATGCTTTCTTTATTCTCTAAAGCATGGTTATTGACTTTTTGAAATATCTCTTCAAAAGTTTTTACCTCATTTGGATTAATCGCATGAATAAACTCTTTCATTTCGATATAGTCTAAATCTTCCTTTATCTTTTTTTCACTTGGCTGTTCCTCTGTTAGATAGTAACTGGCTTGTTCATTGATGTTTTGTTGAAGGAAAGACGTATCGATTCCCCGTTGCTTTTGGCCATTCCCACCGTTTATAGTTTTTTGAGAAAAAGAGGAATTTGCTTTATTTTTTTCTGAATTCATTATGGATTCTCCTATCTTTTTATGTTAGTTATCTAACGATCAAAATATGTACATAAAAACGCTTACTTATGTTTATAATCATTTTGTTAGCATATACAAATTGGGATTACCTGTTACTTTTTTCTCCATTCATTGTGTGACGCAATGGAGTGTTATGGATCCGTATGTGTCTTTCTTTTATATGTACTGTTTTTATCAAAATAATTTTTATTAAGAACTAATGAACTTATAGTTTTAGAAGAAGCTATAAGTTCATCGATTTTTTTCCATTATTTTTGTTTTTACGTTTCAAAACCATTTTCAATGGCAATTTTTTTAAACCAATGACCCGATTTTTTGATGGTTCGCTTGCCGTCTTGTTCTAAATCAACTGCAATTAAGCCATAGCGATTTTTGTAAGCATTTGTCCAGGACCAATTGTCCATACAAGTCCACATATGGTAACCGACACAATTTGTTCCTTCTTGAATGGCTTGGTGGACATATTTTAAATGCTCTTTCACAAATTCGATGCGATAGTCATCCTCAATGACACCCTCTGAATTGACAAAGCGTTCTTCACCTTCCACTCCCATACCATTTTCAGAAATATAACATTTGATATTTCCATAGTTTTCACGGGTATTGGTTAAAATATCATAAATTCCTTTTTCATAGATTTCCCATCCACGATAGACATTCATCTTTTTATTTGGCATCTCGTAATAATCAAAATAATCTTCTGGCATTGGTCCATTTTGATGATCAATAGGGGTTTCTTTAGCTTTGATTCGTCGGGGTTGATAGTAGTTAATTCCTAGCAAATCAATGGTATTTTCTTTAATAGTTGCTAAATCACCTTCTTCCATCTTTGGCATCATATCTAACTCTTTCACAATGGCCACGAGATCTTGAGGAAATTCTCCTTTTACCGCTGGATCAAGGAAAGAACGATTGAAAAAAGCATCAGCAATTCTTGCAGCTTTTACGTCTTCTGAATTGTTTTCATCCCGAGGATAACTAGGGGTTAAATTTAAAATAATGCCGATTTCTCCTTCTTGCTTGGTTGCATGATAAGCTTTGATTGCTTTAGCGCTTGCTAAATTTTCATGAAAAGCAACTTGAATTGCTTCTCTTAAGTTAATATGATTTGGATAATGAAATTGGTACAAATAGCCTCCTTCCACTGGTACAATTGGTTCATTATGGGTAAACCATGTTTTGACTAAATCACCAAATAAGTCAAAACATGGTTTCGCATAATTTACATAGGCATCAACTGTTTGGCGTGATAACCATCCTCCTTGTTTTTGTAAATCCAAAGGCATATCAAAATGATACAAATTAATAAATGGTTCAATTCCTTGTTCTAATAATTCTGTAAAATAGGCACGATAAAAAGTCACCGCTTGTTGATTCACTTTACCTGTCCCATTAGGAAATAGACGACTCCATTGAATGGACGTACGAAATGTGTTGTGTCCAGTCTGTTTCATTAATAAAACATCCTCTTTATACTTTGTATACACTTGAGAAGTTTTTTCAGGTCCCACTTGTTGGAAGAATTTTTCTGGTTCTACTTCATACCAATAATCCCAAATATTTTCTCCTTTGCCATCTCCAACGGTTCGCCCTTCTGTTTGCGGTCCGCTTGCAGCAGTTCCCCACCAAAATTGATCTGGAAAATGATAGGTTGTCATTGCTTTCCCCTCGTTTCTTTTAATTTGTTATCGTCATCATAAACAATCTTTACAAATAAATCAATACTTTTAAAATAAATGACTAGACATTTTCTATGCCTATGGTTATACTACCCTTGTAATCGATTGCAAAAATAAATCTGAGGTGAAAAATATGAATGGGTTCATGAATAAACTGTCTCAAAAAATAATGCCCTTAGCAAATCTCTTAGGCCAAAATCGTTACTTGACTGTCTTAAGAGATGCGTTTATGTTGTCATTTCCTTTAACGATGTTTGGCTCCATTGTTGTGGTGGTAAACAATTTACCATTTTTCAGTGATAGCACAAAAGGAACGCTTAGCACGCTCTTTGGAAATGGCCAAAATGCAACAATGAGCATTATGTCTGTTTTTGTTACTTTTGGTATCGGCTATTATTTATCAAAATCATATGACGTAGAAGGTATTTTTGGCGGAGCTGTTTCTTTTGCAAGTTTTTTAATTTTGACACCATTTGTCATGACGACAACTAGTGGTGAAGAAGTTTCAGGCGTATTGTCTCTAGATCGGCTAGGGGCTAAAGGAATGTTCATTGGCATGATCGCTGCATTTTTAGCGGCAGAAATTTATTGTAGAATCACAAAGCGCGGTTGGCAGATTAAAATGCCTGATGGTGTGCCACCCGCAGTGACAAAATCATTTGCCGCTTTGATTCCTGCTGTCGTAACACTGACTATTTTCTTAATAATTAACGCCATTATGACTGGAATCTTTCATGCTAATCTACATGATCTCGTCTATGAAGTCATTCAAAAACCATTAACTGGTTTGGGTAGCAGTTTACCTGCCACTTTGCTTGCTTTATTCTTTGTTCAATTTCTATGGTTTTTTGGTTTACACGGTCAAATCATTGTTAATTCCGTGATGGATCCGATTTGGAATACGCTAATGTTAGATAATTTAGAAGCCTATCAACATGGCAAAGAATTGCCACATATCATTACAAAACCATTTATGGAAACTTTTACAGTTGGGATTGGCGGATCGGGTATGACTTTAGCCGTGGTTTTGTTGATGGCTTTTATTTTAAAGAAAAAACAATATCGTGATGTGGGACGCTTAGCTTTAGCACCAGGAATTTTCAATGTTAATGAACCGGCTATTTTCGGATTGCCAATTGTTTTGAATGCAACTATTTTAATTCCTTGGGTCGTTGCACCATTAATTGTTACCACCTTTAATTACTTGATGATGGCTACCGGAATTGTTCCTCCACCAACTGGTGTGTCTGTGCCATGGACAGTTCCAATCATTGCTAGTGGCGTGTTAGCCACCAATTCATGGCTTGGTGGCCTTTTACAAGTTGTAGACTTTGTTATCGTAGCTTTTATTTGGTACCCATTCTTAAAAGTTTTAGACAAACAACCCGATTTAGATGTTGTCTAAATTAACGGTTGCTTTCTCGAATGACTTCGTCAAAAGCTTTAATCGTTTGACTGCTTTGCAAAAGAATCGATTTATACGTGAGCTTACCCAATTAAAAACATAACATTTTTGGTAGATTGGGCACGCTGAACCACTGAGTTCATCCACTTTACTTATATAACGATGTTATTAATAGCTTGTCGAACGAAATAACTTTCGTTATACTTAAATACGAGGTGAAAAATGTGCCAAAATATGAAGAAATCGCTAATGTTTTAAGGGAAAGAATTCGTTCAAAAGAATATCCGCCTAATAGCCTTTTGCCAAATCAAGTCTGTTTGGTCGAAGAATTCGGTGCTAGTCGAATGACAATCAAAAAAGCCATTAATATCCTAGCCATGGAAGGTTTGGTTTACTCGCAAAGAGGTTCAGGGACAAAAATTTTAGACCATCCTTTTATTGAAAAAGATACTTCTCCTGCAAATGAATATGAAGGTCTCAGTCATCAAATGAAACGACGTCAGCGCTTGCTTACAAGTCAAATCATTCAGTTTGATGTCGAGTTTCCTGCTCCCTTTATTCAAGAAAAATTAATGATCGGTGCAGAACAACCTGTTTATAATATTCATCGTTTAAGAATCCTCGAAAATGAGCCTTATATTTTGGAACACACATTTATGCCAGTTCATTTAGTCCCTGGGCTAAAAAAAGAACATTTGTTGACTTCTATTTATGACTACTTGCATCAAGAATTAAACCTACACTTTGCTGGAGCTTATCGTGCGATTTCCGCTGATAAAAGCACTACTTTTGATCAAGAATACCTAAACTGTGCAAAAACAGATCCAGTTTTAGAAGTTCAGCAAGTCGTTTATTTAAAAGATGGGCAACCCATTGAGTTTTCTACAAGCAGAAATCGCTATGATGTCCGTAATTATTCCTTGTTAGATGTTCGTTCAAATTAAAAATAAAAAATACTTTTCGCCACAGTAAGTAAATGGCGAAAAGTATTTTTTTCACTTGTTCAAAAAAGTTTTGAATAAAAGAATGATTGATTCAAGCAAAGCACATCCACATTTTCTATAACAGAACTACTTTATGTCAGATAACTTTTGATCTACTTATAATTTTCAAAAAAATCAAGCAGTTCTATCCACTTTTCAGTTGTTTGAAAACTATGCCATTTAAAAAATTGTACTTTATTGTTTTGAGCTAAATATTTTTGTTGATCTACTGGGTAATCAGTAATAACGATTTCTGGATCTTCATTCACAAAAATAATTTTTTCTCCTAATAGCTGTCGCATTTGTTTTTTTTGCCTTGCATCTTGAACTTTTCCAAATTTCGACTCATGAAATACTTTTATCTTTCGATTTTGTTTTTGCACAAGCAGTGAAATCAGCATACAGTATTGAAAAATCAAACGATTATTCGCATGATACAATTGTTCAAAAATTTCAGATTGGTTGGCCAAATTAAAATATAACTCCTTCACTTTTAAATATAAGTCTGGAAATACACGTATATAATCTTTTTCTGTTGTCGTTTTTCCAAAAGCATCTATTTTATTTTCGGAAGAGAAAACCTTTGAAGAGGAATGGATAATCCATGCATTTAGTACCAGGTATCTTTTATCTTGAACATTGATTGGCAAATTAAAAAATTGTTGGGTTGTTTTCGCAAATATCTCTGCTGTTCTCCAAGAATCTGTATCTAAATGCAAAGAGCGCATCCCTTGTTCTGTTATTTCTTCTGGTAAATATGTAGTCATTACTGAAAACATGTAATATAAAAACTGATATTCCGTTTCTGGAAGTTTGTCTACCATATAATTTTCTTTTATCACACTTTTTAATATATCTTCTCTAAATACCTCATAAGATATATTTAAGTGTTTGATCTTCGTCATTTCCTCAGGCAGTTCTTTTATCATGTGTTTCCTTTTTATTCTATAAAAGCTTAATGCAACTATTTGAATAAACTTTTCTTGATCAATGTGACGGTACAAGGTAGGTAATTTTTTTAAAGTTTGTTTTAATTTCTCAATACTCGTCTTTGTCAAATCAAAATTTTTTTTATGTGTTTCATCAAATATTTGCCAATACATCGTGTGGAAAAAATACCTGATGCGATATTCTTCTCCTTTAAACAAGGTTTTACTTTTTAAATCCAAAGATACATCATAATTTGATAAAATCGTATTTAATTCTTTCAATTTACGTTGAACAGTTCGATTACTTAAATAATAATATTGTGCAGTTTTTTCCAAAGAAACATAACGTTCACTAAATAAACGATCCAATATTTTAAAAGGAATCGTTTCTTTCAGCATCAGAGCATACAATTTTGAAAGCAAAAACTCTGATGAAAGATTGATCGAAAGTTCAGCGGTATCTGTAATTTCGATCGTATACGCAGGATATATCGCTTGCAATTCTTTTGCCCGATCAATGATCAAGTTCATTCTGCTTCTAGTATGTTTTAGCTTTTTTGCTAATTCAGACAAACTGCCATAACGAAAATCGTTCGCTAATAAATAGGAAAATAATTCATATACTTCTTGGTCTAGATTATTTAAAAGAGAATTATACATTTTACTGCCTCAACTTTCCACGTGATCATCTATTTAATAATTATTCACAAATTTTACATTTATTAGTATATATGAAATCTCTTTTTATTGAAAAAGATAACTGTGTGTAAGTATTTGGCGTATTTTTGTATTTTTTAAACATAATAATATTTATCATTCGTTATACGTTCTTCCAATCATTCATAAATGTTTAGCCATTGTGTCAAACATTTAATATTGTCTTTGTCGAATAAGCTTTTTTAAGTATACAATTTTAAATTTGATATGATTTTTTGGCATAAAAATAGCACCCCAAGTTAGACAAAAAGTCTAATCAAGGGGTGCTTTTAAAAGCAGTGTCTTATTTCTCACCAACAATAGTTATCAATCTTTATTTTTTTCATTAAATTCTTTTTCTGGAAGAATGGTTAAGAAAAGAATCCCTAAAACAAGTACTGCTCCAATAATAGTTAATCGTTTCATTTGTTTTTCTCCTGTTTTTGGTAATGATGTTTTTTGCGTTTCTGGCTGTTTTATTGAAAAATCATCAAATGCATCATTAGAATAATTATCAGAGTGAATACTTGGAACTGTTCTAATTCTGTTCTCTTTTTGATCAAAGATTTTCGAATTGGTCTTTTTTTCCGTATTTTTATTATAAGGAATTGCTGGGGTAACCACCTTCTCATTCATTTGCTTTTCTAAATCAGTTTGTGGGTTCTTTTCGTAAATATAAGTGACTAGCATCGGTTCTACTTCGTATTTTCCAGTTTCTTTTCCTGTTATTTCTTTAACCGTATACCCAGCGATTTCTTTGGCAGTCAATTGGTAGGGTGTTCCTACCCAAGCAGTTAATTGTTGTTCTTTTGCTAATTCTTTTCCATTTGTGTCAAGGTATCTTACGCTGATTTTTCCTATTTTTTGAGTATAAACAAAGGTAATTTCTTGCGTTTGTTCGGTATAAATCCCCTTGTCTAAGCCTTTGATTTCTTTAAAAGTGTAATTTTTCAATTCCTTCATAAATGGACTTAGGCTTATAGGTGTATCAATCAATTGCTCATCTACCTGATCTTCTTGAATTTTTTTACCTGCTTCATCTTGATAATGGAAAATAATTTTCCCTGTTTTCTTTTCTTTCTCATAGATATAAGACACTCTTGAGATTTCATCATTGTACTTTCCACTTTCATTACCGATCACTTGTTTTAACACATAGCCGGAAATGACTTTAGGTTGTGTTTGATAGTCTTCATTAATCTTTCCAGAGAAGAACTCATTACTAGCCAATGGTTTGCCATTTTCATTAAGATAATCTACTACTAAAAAGCCTTTTTCTGGTTGTTTCTTCGTATAAATAATGGTGACTTCTTGGTTTTTTTCAGTAAATTTCCCATGAATTTGTCCATCTACTGATTTTAATACGTAATTTTCAAATGGTTTTATATCTGCAACATAATCGTCTTCGATATCTCCTGTTAAAATAGTATCTTCTGCTAACTGCTCTTTCTGATCTGTTTGGTAATGAACGATAACATTTCCTTGTTTTACTGGGTCTTTCGTGTAAATATAGATGATGTGCGTCAGACCAGCATTATAAATTCCATCAGGTTGTCCAGTTACTTCTTTAAAACTGTACCCAGGAATCTCTTTGGCTATTGTATGATACGACGTTGAAATATTTTCACTCGTTATTTCACTTGGAGCAATTTTATTGCCTGCTTCATCTTGGTAGTCCACTAATAAAAAACCAACCTTAATATCTTGTTGAACCTTTGTATAGATAAAGGTGACTTCTTGATCTGTTTCACTAAATTGCCCGCTTGCTTTTCCTTTGATTTCTTTTAATGTATAACCATCAAAACTAGGGATATCTGCAAAGTAAAACGACCCTGTGTCCCCTGTTAACTCACTATCTGGTTCTAGTGTTGTTTGATCTTCTAATTGATAATGAAGGGTTACTTTCCCTTGTGGCAACGGATCTTTTGTATAGATATAAACAACTGTCGTTATACCTTCGCTGTAAGTTCCTGTTTCTGCTCCTTTTACCTCTTTTAAGCTATAACCTGATATTTCTTTTGCCATTGTAGTATAAGGCGTGCCGACGTCTTTCATTGTCACTTCGTCAAGCGCTAGTGGTTGCCCATTTTCATCTTGATATTGTGCTAAAAGTATTCCTTTTTCTGTGACCTTCTTACTATAAATGAATGTCACTTCTTGATCTTCATTTGTAAATTTGCCACCAGTTTTTCCCTTAATTTCCTTTAATGTATATCCTTCAAATGTTTTGAAATTAACCGAATAATAAGCATCTACTTCACCAGTTAAAATATCATCTTCTGATAATGAAGTATGATCTTCTGATTGATAATGCACAGTAACTCTACCAGAAGGCAAAGGGATTTTTGTATACACATAAATAACTTTAGTCACTTCTTTAAGATAATTTCCTGTTTCTGCTCCTTGGACTTCCTTCAAAGTATAGCCAGGAATGTCTTTTGAAGTGGTGTGATAGCTGCTCCCAATTTCTCCTATACTCACTTCATCACCAGCTATCGGTGCGCCCTTCTCATCTTGATACTGCGAAATCACTACGCCTTTTTCTTTATTTTCTTTAGTATAGATTAACGTAATTTCTTTCTTCTCATCAGTAAAAATCCCTGAAATGGCATCGCCTTCTTTCACACCAGCAAAAACGTACCCATCAATTTGTTTGATTGAGGCATGATAAGTTTCATCTAGTTCCCCAGTTAAAATTTCATCAGGACTTATTTCGACCAACTGCTTATTCTCGTCGTAAGTCATATAATGAACGGTAACTGGCTCAGATTTTTTCCAAATCGCATATAAGGTTATGCCTTCTTTTTTGGTCGTTATCGATTTACCAGGTGCATAAATTTCTTCTGCTTTAGTTGCTGACTTTTCAGTTGACCAGCCAATAAATTGATAACCTGATCTTTTTGCCTTTAGATCTGATGATGAAGGAATCGTTCTTTCTAGACCATTGTAGCCGACTTGATAATAAGTTTCCTGATTGCCTTGTTCATAGTATTCTTTGCCTTGATATATCGGAATCGTTTCATCAAATGTAAAAGTACCACCGTTACTATCATATTTTAGCCAATCCATCTCAACTGCTCCAATATCTGCTTGTGTTTCTCTTGATAGGTTTCGTTGATCGACTACCACATCCCGAAGATTGTTCACCTGATTATCCGCTACTTTTTCGGGTACAATAGGAATAGTTGGGATGATAACTTTTTCATCAGTGGTTCCAGCAGTTAGTTGATTGTAATTATCGACTAGATCAATGTTCATTGAACCAAACACATCAGCCATTGTGACATTACTTGTTACGCCATTATCATAACCGATGTTTGTTTCCAAGTTCCCAGTTTCTGCAATCGTTGCATCTGCAATATTATTTTTATTCGCATTTCGTGCTTTGTTTCCTACGAATAAATTGTTTGCATAGCGTCCTGCTGATCGATTCGTTAGATAGCCCGAACTTCCAACAGCGCCACCATCATATGCTGCTTCATTTTCAATAAAGCTGTTATTCACATAATCAACAGCTGCTGTCCTACCGTCAAGTGGGCTACCGTTGGCATAAATTTGGATCGCACCACCACTATTTGCCGAATAGTCTTTACCCAGGGCTTTATTTTGAAAAAATGTATTGTTTTTAAATTGAATCCCACTACTTATATTACTATTTGTTTGAATTAAGATTGCACCACCATCATCGCCGGCGATATTTTTTCTAAAGGTATTTCCTTCAAATAAAACATTCGTTCCTTGCACCACATTAAAAAGAGCAACTGCACCACCATCCGCTAATTTCGCACTTCCACTATTGATGGTTTCAACTGCTTTATTTTCTTCAAAATAATTGTTTTTAAAAATGAACTGAGCTGCTGCACTCGGTTGATAGAAATAAAATGCCCCACCTTCTCCACCAACATTTCCTGTTCCAGCATAAAGTGTCTCATTTCCTTTAAATCTTGAATTTGTGACTTCCAAAGTTGCCGCAAATCCTTTACTCGCAATGGCCCCACCAGAATAACCAGAAGCTGTACTTTTATTATTAGAAAAAGTACTATTTTTCAAGACTGTATGGCCTGAAGTATAGAAAGCACCACCGTCATCTGAAGATTGGAAATTATTTACTTTCACATTATCTAGTACGAATTTCCCTTTGTAACCTTCAACCGTCAATGCTCGTACGTTGTTTCCTCGTCCCTCTAAATCTATATTTTTCAACGTTAGACTAGAATCTGTCGTTCCTGTACCACCTTTATAAGTCATTAACTGCTTGCCACTACTAGATTGCAAAACTGCGTTCTGTCCATCAATAGTCACATGGTAAGGAGACTCTACTAATGCAATCGTCGCAACCAAATCATCAGGAAAATATTCTCCAAGAAAAATAGTACGATCTTCAGAAGCGTTTTTCACCCCTTCTTCTAACTCTACCACTGTATTTACAGTTATCTCATCAGCTAATACCGTTTCCTTCAATCCACCAAATAAACAAATACCTAATAACGAACCTACTAATAAATGCCAATTCTTTTTCATCTGCTTCCTCCTTAACTATGCTTTATTTATCAAGATGAATCAAAGAACTATCGTTAAATAAACCTATCTTTTGTCCCTTCTTGATAAACAGTTACACATTTTTACTCTTTCAAATTCACAAAACATCCTAGCAATGAAAATTTATACTTACATCATTATTCCAATTATCTATTTTAAAATATTTTGCAACACGAGTATGATAACCTTTACAAAAGAAGTCACTTTACCATTTTTTGAAAGTAAATATGTTCATTTCCTGAAACAATACGAATTTGTATTTATTTGCTATTGCTCACTTTTTTACTTTCAAGCTTTCTAAAGTAACCGATTCACTTATTTAAAAGAAATTCCTTAACGTGTACTTATTAAAAACATCTTTCTTTTCTTCTTTCGTCATTTTCACTTTAGTTAAAATAAATTGATATTACTTATCAGTCTATCACCTGATTCTATGAATAAAGGGCAATAGAGATACTTTACTCACAACAATAGTTTTACAATAAGATACATGATGGGAATGTCACTACTACCAAATCTTTATTTGATCTCTCCTTTTATAAAATATTTATAACAAATCAGTTTTCTCAACTTCCTTCAATAACTACCTTCTGGCTATCATTCATTTTACATTTTTGAATATAAAATAAAGCGACATCTTTTTTTTAAATATCAGAAAATTTGTCATCTCATCACTTATTGTAGAAATTCATAAACTAAATAAAATGGTAGAATAAATAGATTCAATGGAAAGCTCTATTTCACAGATATAGCTGTTCCAATAGCTAAAAAAGAATGGTGCGGAAATTTTACTACACAAAAAAAGACAAATGAATCGTTGCATTCATTCGTCTTTTTATATTGATTATTCAAATATTAAAAACAACTACCATAAATTTTTGAAAAAAAGATAGTCGTTTTTATTCTAAAACTGCCACCTAAGTTCACAGCTAAATTTATAACTAGGGCGCTTATTTTCTTCAGTCATTTAAAGTTCCTTTGTAACTAAAAAAATGTCCCATAACTAACTATGTTGCTACTTGTTGTTTTATTGTGTTTACTCAATGAAAAGTTCTCTACTAAAACATTGATATAAGTTTCCAACTTATCCTCATTATTGACTAGATAAACAATTTCTTCTCCATCATTTTTGATGGTTACAGATTCACCGTAGATGATATATTCACGAATAAGTTTTTTTAGAATGCATACTGATATAGTAACTTCTAGCACCTGTGAGACCACGATATTCTTCTATCTTTTTTTTTAGGTTTAAAGATGACAACAATTGGATTATTTTTAAGACTTCGTTTGACTCAGTTATCGTACTCGCTGCTCTTTTAAAATTTAAAATACTACCATTATTTACTGCTACGTCAACCTTATCGATATTTTCTAATGAATGATCTTTAGAACGAGCGGCAGTAAAAAATAAAAGAATAAAACACAAAACTACGATTATTTTTTTCATTTTATTTTTCCCTCTAATGATAAGTTTGAATATGTAGTTGGTATTCCTGTTACCAATTGCTAAGTTTCTTTGCCTTCATATTCACTATATCATAAGTGGATAAATTAGTTTTTACCATTTATTACGCTTATAAGATCAGTAAATGATTTTTTTGATTAGTGCCAAGAAATGAATCTCTTTATGATAGTGTCATATATTATATATCATCCACTTTATATAACTTTCATATAAAAATAGTTAAACCTATCATATTCTCCAAACTAAAGCATGAGAAAAAGTTGGAACAAAACCGTGTCCTCTTTCTTTCAAAATAAAAAGAAAAGCACCAACGCAAACTTGCGTTGATGCTAATGAGATACCGGCGGCCGGGGTCGAACCGGCACGCCCTTAACGGGCACTGGATTTTGAGTCCAGCGCGTCTGCCAATTCCGCCACGCCGGCGTTAAAAA
>NZ_BJWF01000021.1 GCF_007990225.1 Enterococcus villorum
CGGTTCTTTTTTAACAACTTAGTTATCTTATCACTAATAAAAACAGTTGTCAATGAATTTTTCTAAATAAATTTCATGAACATTTTCACGTTTTTAGCAACGTCAATTACTTTACCATTAACCAAAAAAAAGGTCAAGGTAAAAATTAATTTTAGAGAAACCTTATTTTTCTCTATAATTGTTTATTTCCTAATTGCTCTTCTATTTTTTCGATTACTTCTTCTGTATCTCGCTCCTGATAGATTCGGATAGTTTTTGTTTATAAGTTCTTTTTTGTTACTTCCTATGCTTTATTCCTTTATAAATTGCCACTGGAAGGATGACTAAAACAAATAATATGAAAATATCGATTAAATATTTGTCACTAAAAACTGTCATCAATGATTGATTCGTTGTCAAAGAATAAAATGCTGGTAGCAAAATAATGGTAAAAAGATAAGAACCACTGATTTCCCAAAAATCTTTCCAAGAAAATTTTTTGTTTTTCATCCCTTCACTCCTTCATTTTATTAAGTAACTTGGAATCCATTTCCGTTCAATCCGCATTTTTTTAATATTAACGATCCCTTTTTTCTATACAAAGTTAACACGTATTCTTTAATTATCCATGAAAAATAAGAAAATTTTTTATGCTTTATTTTAGTCTATTTCTTCCTATAAAAAAAGACGGATCCAACAAAAAATGTTAGATCCATCTTTTTTTTGACTCAATGTCCATTTTTCAATAACTAACCTTTTATTCGCTGTATAAATCTCTAACAGGCGTCATAATAATACGATTCAAGTCATTGATGATTGTGCTGAAATGCTGTTCTTTTTGCATCAAATCATTAATAACTTCTTCTGATTGAATTTTCATTGCCATTTCTTGCGCTTTCATTGCGTCTTCATCGCTAAATTCTTGGCCACTCATTTGTTTTTCTTGTAACTCAATTTGCATTGCTTGAAAATCTTTAAATAAACGATGGGCTTCTTCGTTTGCTTTTACTTTTGCATATGCTTCTTCTAAAGATTTAAATTCTGGCAATTGACGAATCTCACGTTCGATTTGGTTTGCACTATCATAAATATTTGACATAGTTAGCCTCTTTTCTATAGATGTATTCACTTTATTGTAACATTTGTTTATTCGTTTTCAAAGCGTTACTGGCCTTGATATTTACGCCATAGATTTTTGGCTGCTTCACCTAACCCTTTCATACCATCTTTCACCATATCACCAATATTTTTGAGCCCATCTTTTGCTTGTTCACCATAACGGTTTAGATTTTCCTTCCATTGCTCTGTGTCATCATCGGTTTGTGTCTGATTATTCACTTGATCAGCAGCTACTACTTTTCCGCCAGTTGCATAAGCATCAGCTACTTGGAAACTACTTTTTTCTGTATAAGGAAGTATTCCTTCAGCTGCTGATTTAAAGACTTTCCCTACGACATTTCCGCTGGTTCCTTCTAAATAATGGAGTTTACTGGATTCTTCGTAGCCCATCCAAGTAGTAATCACTACATCAGGAGTATAGCCTACAATCCACTGATCGTTTGCTTTAGTAGAATCAAAATTAGTTTCTGTTGTTCCCGTTTTGCCTGCTACCGTAAAGCCAACAGGATTTGCAGCAACCGCCGTTCCATTTGAAAAAGTTCCTAGCAACATCGCAGTCATTTGATTGGCTGTTTCTTCTGAAATAACTTGTTTTGGTTTTTGATTTGTATTGTCAACAATGACTGCACCTGTTGAATCGACAATTTTAGTAATCAGATGTGGTGTATACATTTTACCAGCATTTGCAAACGCACTATAAGCACCAGCCATGATCATTGGTGAAACCCCTTTTTCTAGGCCTCCCAGAGCTAATCCATAATATTTATCTGATTTCGACAATGGTAAACCAAATTCTTCCGCTTTATCATAGCCTTTTTGGAGTCCGATTTCATGAAGCAACCAGACAGCAGGTAAATTCAAGCTTTGTGCCACTGCTTGATACATTGGCACGTCACCTTGATAAGTTCCATTAAAATTATGAGCGGTGTAATACGATTGCGGTTCATCTTTCAAGATACTTGCTGGTGTATATCCTGCTTCTAAAGCGGGGGCGTAGACGCTGAGCGGTTTGATAGTCGAACCAGGTGAACGTTTCATTTGTGTAGCAAAACTAAAACCTCTAAAAACATGTTCACCACGTCGTCCTACTAGGGCTTCTACTCCTCCTGTTTGTGGATCCAATGCCACTGAGGCAGACTGAACCATTGCACCATCTGAAGCATTTGCTGGAAACAATGCATTGTTTTGATACGTTGCTTCTAACTGTTTCTGATAATTTTGATCCAACGAGGTATAAATTTTATAGCCTTTATTCATGACATCTTCTTCATCTAATCCGTAATTATTCACTGCTTCATCAATCACAGCATCAAAATAGTAAGGGTAGCGATACCCAGACTCAGAATTGTCAAAGGTGTCATTTAAGTATTGACTGATGTCTGTTTTGCTTTCCGCTTGGTATTGTTCTTTCGTTATCTTTTTATTTTCTTCCATTACACTCAACACCGTATTTTTCCGGTTGTTGGCATTTTCTGGATGGTCGATAGGATTATAGATACCCGGACCTTTTAACATACCCGCTAATGTTGCTGCCTCTGAGAGAGTGACATTATTTGCATCAACACCAAAATATTTTCTTGAAGCATCTTGTACGCCCCAAACCCCATTACCAAAATACGCATTGTTGAGATACATTGTTAAAATTTCTTCTTTGCTATACTTCTTTTCAATCTCAATTGCTAAAAATAGCTCTTTTGCTTTACGATCAAAGGTTTGATCAAGTGTTAAATAAGCATTCTTGGCTAGTTGCTGAGTGATCGTACTTCCGCCACCTCCAGAAGTCCCTCCAGAAAGAACCATGCGTACTGCAGCACGTGCAATCCCTTTAATATCAAATCCAGGATGTTGATAAAAATTTCGATCTTCTGTGGAAATCACGGCATCTTGGATGTAAGGGGAAATGGCATTTAACTCCACATACGTTCCTTTTTGTGCATAAAGCGTTCCTGCTTCTTCGTTCTTTTTATCATAAATCACCGTAGACTGACTGAGGCCAGATTTCAACGTTGCGACATTTGCTTGTTTCGCTAAAATAAAGAGATAAATACTAAGAATTAGCACACAAACTAACCCGATCAATAGGATCAATTTGTTAATATGATATTTTTTCCAAACTCGCTTTCGCCATCGATGGAATTGCCCTAAATAGGGTTTGATCCAACGCCAAAAACTGATCAAAGCAGCTTTTATTTTATTTAAAATGCTTTGAAAATCCATTTATCCTTCTCCTGTCTATTTCATTCAATTGCTTTATTTTACCACAGGAGAATAGTTGATTCTTCCTGCTTAAGATGTAGATGAATTGTTTTTATTCGTGACGATAGTTTAGCATAAGAAATACCAAAAATAGTTCACTTTTTTCTTAAATAAGTTTTAAAAATGGTACAATAGTACTGCATTTTGGTTACGAAGGAGTAAATTTATGGACATCACGATCACTTTACCTGAATCTCATCCCATGACGACGATTCGAAATTTATTGGAACAAGAATGGTTGGTTCCTAGAAAAGTTCGACACTTTTTGCGTATACGAAAAAACGTATGGATCAATCAAGAGCCAGCGTTATTTCATTTCGAAGTCCGTGGTGGCGATCGTATTACTTTGCGCTTTGAAGAAACGGATTATCACTATCAAGAAGTTCAATTAGGCCAACCCTCTCACATTCAACCATTGTATGAAGATGAGCATTTGATCATCCTAAATAAACCTGCTGGGATGAAGACTCATCCAAATGAGCCCACGGAAAAAAATACTTTGTTGAATCATCTCGCTGCCTATTTAAGAAAAAAAGACCAACGTCCCTATGTCGTTCATCGATTGGACAAAGAGACAAGCGGAGCAATCTTATTTGCTAAAAATCCTTTTGTTTTACCGATACTTGGCAGAATGTTGGAGCAAAAAAAAATATATCGCCGTTATCAAGCACTCGTCTGGGGAAGCATCCAACAAAATTTGGATTTAAAAGATAAGATTGGTCGTGATCGACACGATCGAAGAAAGCGAGTCGTAGATAATAAGAATGGTCAATCTGCGTTAACTCATATTTATGTTGATCAAGTATTAAAGGAACAAACTCAAATTTATTGTGTATTAGAAACTGGTCGAACCCATCAAATCAGGGTGCATTTGGCGCATAATGGATATCCTATTGTCGGTGACCCACTCTATCAAAACCGCCCAGGCAAACGACTAATGCTTCATGCTTTCGAATTACACATGATCCACCCTTTCACCCATGAAAAGCTCATTGGCAGAGCACTTCCTGGTTTATGGTGATGAGCAACAATTGAATCCCTTTATTTTCAATTGTTACTATAAAAGTAAGTCACTAGTTTCAGCCACAAATAAAAAGCGGTCCATCAACTATGTTTTGACAGACCGTTTTTTGTTTCTACTATATATAATATTATTCTATTGTTTCCTGTTATTTTGTCGCTTTATGTTCTTTTTCTGCTAACAATAAGCTACCAATAATCCCACTTTCATTAGGCAGACCCCAACGAACAATATAATCGCTCACTTTTGGCGTTTCCATATACCCGCCCATTAATTCAACAAATTGTTGACGGATTTTTTGTAATAAATGATCTTGGTTCATTACTCCGCCACCTAAAATAATTTTTTCAGGTGCTAATGTCAGCGTATAATTGATTAAAGCTTGAGCAATATAGAATGCTTGCATGTCCCAAACTGGATGATCTTGTAAAAGCTCCTGTCCTTTGATTCCTGTGCGTGCCTCAATGGAAGGTCCAGCTGCTAAGCCTTCCAAACAATCTTTGTGATAAGGACATGTTCCTTCATACGTATCTTCTGGATGACGTTTCACCCAAATGTGTCCCATTTCCGGATGGGCAATCCCAGAAAAAATATCTCCACCAATAACCACTCCAGCGCCAATTCCTGTGCCAACAGTCAAATAAATACAGCTGTTTTTCCCTTGAGCGGCTCCTTTTATTAATTCACCATACGCCGCTGCATTTACATCAGTTGTCCATGCAATTGGAACATCATAGCGTTCTTTGATACTGCCTAAAAAGTTGTAATCCGTCCAGCCTTTTTTGGGAGTAGCTAACACATACCCATAGCTATCTGTCGTTTGATCAATACCGATTGGGCCAAATGATCCGATTCCCATCGCATCTAATTCATATTGATCAAAAAATGCAAATACTTGCTGTAATGTTTCTTCGGGTGTTGTTGTAGGAATACTTACTTTTTTAACGATACCGCCTTCATTTGATACTGCACAAACAAATTTTGTTCCGCCTGCTTCTATTCCACCATACATTTTTTAGTCCTCCTCGAATCCAATTGTCCGAATTTCATAAGGTGTTAGTGTCGGAGCCAACGTTTGTTCAACTTTTTCTTCCAACAGATTCAACAATTCGCCGCGTTGGCCATTTTTGGTAACTTCCAATGGCTCGGTACAATTAGATAAATTAAATCCTCGCACCACTACTTTATCATTAAACTTGCTACGTTTCAAAGCAGTAATTGCAAACGTTTCCCCTTCGCAAGTCAAATACTGATTTTTTTGTGGTAGTTCTCCTTCTTGAATGGCCATTTGACAAGTAGAAAAAGGAATTTGAGCGCTATACGCATGCTGATAACTTGCATATTTTTCTGTTGGTTCATGCAATTCAATGCTATAGTTAAAGCGATGCTCCCCAATACATTGCGCTTCTGGAGTTGGGAAATAACCCCAATCCCCTAATTCACCCACACAACGAAGTAAAGTCACAGCGATGATACTATGATCAATCACTTCATATTCGTTTAGTCCATAATTCCCCACAGTTACACCATATTTTTCATCTGCTAAACGGACAAATGCTTGTTGATGCTGTGGATTCGTTGGATTTTCCCATCCTTCAGGCACTTCATTTGGTCGAGTGACTACTTCAAAAATGCTGTCCGCTTCATGTTGTTTCACATGTAACTTTGTTGGAAATAGTACACGCAAGCGATGATCTTTCATTTGATTATTCAACATCGTTTCAAAATCAATTTTCTTGCTATCTTTTCTTAAAGAAAGGATAGTTGTTAATTCCAACATGCGCATTTCTTTTGCACGCCCTGCTTTACGATGTCGAAATTCGATAACCATTTGTTGTTCTTTTTCTAACCGTTCATCTGCAGCTACTGGAACAAATAGTTGTTGCGTAATTTTCACTTGAGCTAATTCAGTGGTATCCGTCACAATTTCCACTTGGCTATTCTCGTTGTCTTTTGATAAAATTGCTTGGTCATTTTCAGGCTGTTTAAAGATGTACTCATTACCGACATCACCAACATCTTCAAAAGTTAACAATTCATCTAGTTGTACCCCAGTCGTTTTGTCTAATAAGGTTACTGTACCATTTGTTTGAATTTCCAAACGGACTTTTTGGTTTTCTAATACTCGTCCTTCATGTTGGATCATTGTTTGTTTTTCTATTTCAGCAGGTCCTTCGACTAATAGGAATGTTTCCCATGAAAAAGCAGGCATTTCATTAACTGGCAAAGTGACAGTAATTTTTCTAGCCATATAAGGAATCCTAAAGCGATCTTTTGGCAAATCATAGTCAAATGTCACAAATGCCTCAGACAATAAAGCAGGCAAATATTTTCCATCCACTGTTTCTACATGATACGTTTTTGGTGGTTGATTTTCTAATTCCGCATATAGTTTTTCTGGAACACCTTCTGCAAAACGTTTTCTTTCTAATTCAATCGTTACTTCTGTTTCGCCTGTTTTGGGGGTTCCTGCTGTGTTCATGACTAAGAAAGGATAACTCTTATCAGGTAACTGACTTGTATCAATTGCCCCAGCTAATTTTCTCATGGCCTCTTCTGCTAAATATTTTCCTACTTCATCCGCTTTTTCAAACCGCGTTATCATTTCACGGTGAACAGAATCAACAGAGCAACCACATATACTATCGTGCGGATGATTTTGCATCAAGGTTTTCCAGGCATAATCAAATTGATCGTGTGGGTATTCACCAGATACTTCGTAGGCCATTGTTGCTAATGGTTCAGCAATATTTTCGAGTTGTCTTTGCACTTTCGTATTCCATTGTTTCAAATAAACTCGTGCAGAAGCGGCATTTGCCAAAGTATACCATCCATCTGTTTCTTGACTGGTCAATTCTCCTTCTACGGATCCAAGGTCTTTTGGTAAGTCTCTTTGAACTGCTTCAAGATAATCAACAAAATTGGAATGAATAAATTCATAGTCTGGGTACAATTCATTAGCAAGTTTTATTGCTTTTGTAATATCTTTTTGTACCGGTTGATGGTCTACACCATTCATCATTAACAAGTGGTCAGTAGAAGCATATTGCTCTGCATCGGCTAATTTTTGATTCCAAAAAGCTTTGGCAGCTTCTTCTTCAACAGGCACTTCATTTCCATTACTGTACCAGTTGGCAAAAAGTAAGCCAAAAATCTCGGTATTATCTGGCCCTTTCCACCACATTTCAGAATACTGAGAAGAATAGTTTTCTGCTGCTAATACTTGATTGTCAAAGCCAATTGGTTTCACGCCACGACCAAATGCAGCAGCTGATAATCCGGCTTGTTTCATCATTTGCGGAGTTTGTCCCATATTCCCAAATGTATCGGGGAAATACCCTAACATGACAGGCGTTCCCCATTTTTTACTTTCTTCCATCCCGATCAACATATTACGAACATTGGATTCTGAGCTGATCAAAAAATCATCTTGTAGGATATAAAACGGTCCAATTCGAAGCTTGCCAGCGTCAATAGCTCGTTGGACTGCTTCTTTCTTTTCTGGACGTACTTGCAAGTAATCATCTAAAATAATCGTTTGTCCGTCTAAATGAAAACTATCAAAATCCGGATCTGTTTCAAATAATTCCAAAAGGTCATCCATCAATTCAACTAAACGCATATGATGTTGTTCATAAGCCATGTACCATTCACGATCCCAATGACTGTGAGAAATGATATATACTTTCTTTTTCATTTTTCTCCTCCTATTTTTCCACTCGAATATCAAAATAATCCATGACTAATTCACAAAACATCATATTTGCCCAAGAGAACCATTCTCTTGTGTAATTAGTTGGATCATCCACATCAAATCCTTCGTGCATGAGATGTGTGCCAGCATCTGTTGCGACGAGTAAATCAAGTATACGTTTTTTCTCTTCTTTACTTTCAGTGGTCATACCTTCCATTGCTAAAGCAATCGGCCAAATATAATTTTCAGGCGTGTGTGAAGAGCCAATGCCTTTTGCATATTTTCCTTCATAAAAATAAGGGTTTTCTTTACTTAACAATGTTTTTCTCGTCACAAGATACTGTTCATCCGTAGAAGAGCAATAACCTAGATATGGAGCAGAGATTAAATTAGGTACATTGCTGTCATCCATAATAGAGGCGTTACCTAACCCATCCACTTCATAAGCATAGATTTGCTCGCCGTTTTTATTTTTAGTGAATGCATGAACTTCAATTCCTTTTTGAATCTCTGCTTTTAAGGTTGCTGCTACTTCGATAATTTCCTTCGCACTTTCTTCTTCTGCCAAAAGATTCGTAAAGATTTCTTCGATATAACCCAAAACCACCGCTGCAAACATATTGGAAGGAACTAGATACCCAAACTGACAAGCATCATCACTTGGACGAAATCCCGACCAAGTCATTCCAGTTGGGACAACCTCTGTCCCTCGACCATCATTTACTAATGTATCTTCTTTTCTCGTCGTCTCTCTTTCAAAAGTATAAGGTGATTGACGGTGATCTTGTTCTGTTTTAAACACGTGCAAGACTTTTTTGATACCTTCAATAAATGAAGCATTGAATTGATCCGTACGTCCCGTATTTTTATATAACAAGTAAGCTAATTGAACAGGATAACATAAGGAATCGATTTCATATTTACGCTCCCAAATCCAATCATTCATTTCTGTATGATCACTTTGATGGCCTGCACCATTTGCTTCTTCATTAAACGCATTTGCATAAGGATCAATATTAATGTAGTCAAATTGTTTTTTTACTAAGCCGCTAATCATCGCAGCTAGATCCTCATCTTCTTTTGCAATCACTAAGTACGGACGAACTTGTGCAGTAGAGTCACGTAGCCACATGGCAGGAATATCTCCTGTTAATAAAAACGTTGTTCCATCTGGGTGTCTTTTCACAGTTGTTAATAACGTATTAGCAAAGGCCGCTGAAAAATTGGTGGCCCAATCAGCATGTTCTTCTCCACACTTCTCTTTTATTTCATCCATAAATTTTTGCACTGATTTTGGTATGTCTTTATAAACCATCTAACTTCCTCTTTTCTCAATTGATATATCATAAGAGGATTATACCTTGATAAAGAAGAAATGTCTACGCTTTCAAAATGAGATTTTTCTTATTTACTTTTCTACATTTTATGCTATGATTTATATATGATATATCTTATAAGAAGGTGATTGAATGAATCAACCATTGTACCAACAAATATTTAATGACTTACAAAAAGCGATAGCGGATGGCTCATTGCCTGTTGATAGTCAAGTTCCCACAGAAAAGGAACTCTCTCAAAAGTACCAAGTGAGTCGTATCACTTCAAAACGCGCATTAACTGAATTAGAACAATTAGGTTTAATTTATCGTGTACGAGGAAAAGGGAGTTTTGTCAAATCTTCTTCGATTGAAGAGGCAAAAGAAACAGTCATCAAAAATAGTCGTATCCTTTTTTTACTACCTTTTTTATCTGATCTTTCGGTCGGAGATTTTACCAAAGGATTGAACCCAGTCATGCAAGAAAATCAGTTAGAAGTCATGATGACGACACTTGATTTTCTATCCAATAAAACAGCTAAAGTAATCATGCAAGAATTTGATGGCTTAATTTACTATGCCTTTGATGTGGATCAACACCTTGATTTGCTATTTGAATTATCTTTGAAGCAATTTCCCGTTGTGATTTTAGATAAGAAAATCTATGAGCTACCTTTTCCAACGGTACTTTCAGATAATTTCCAAGGTGGCGCTTTAGCCACTTCTCATTTGATTGCAAAAGGTCATCAAAAAATTGCCTACCTCTTTGGCGAACAAACGCATCCACAATCTGTCCGACAACGCTATTTAGGGTATCTGGAAGCCCTAGATAAAGCAAAACTACCTTTCCATACCACCTTAGATGCAAAAGGTACGTCACTGGAAACATTGCTTACTTATATTAATGAATATCAAGTTTCTGCATTCGTTTGTGAGAATGATCTTGTGGCCATTCAAACCATGAACCAGCTAAAACAACAAGGCTATCGTATCCCTGATGATTTTTCGATTATTGGATTTGATGATATTCAAGCTGCTGCTTTGGTTGATCCACCTTTAACAACAATTGCGCAAGACTTTCACCAATTGGGGGAACTTGCAGGCAACGCTTTAATTACTTGGTTAACAACAAAAGAAATTCCAAGTGACATTAGTTACCCCGTTTCATTTATTAAACGACATTCAACAAAGGAGATTTAATATGAATATCCAACATATTGATACACGCCACGGTACCGCAAACCAAGCAACATTTTCCAATGGGAACTGCCAGCCTTATACTGGGGTTCCTTTTGGAATGAATTACTTTGCTCTACAAACTACTGATCAAAAAGGTAGTTGGTGGTTCCATCCTAATGATCGTGTTTTTCAAGGGTATCGTTTGACGCACCAACCAAGTCCATGGATGGGTGATTTCAGTCATTTTGTTCTGACGCCGTTCAATGGTTCTTTAACCGAAAATACTTTGTTCCACGCCCAAAGTTCCTACCGTCCAGAAGAAAGTACTTTCTGTCCGACGCACTTAACGATTCATCAATCTCGTTATGCGATTTCTTCCACGATGATTCCTAGCATGTACGGAGGCATCTTGACGATTGATTCTCACAAAAATGAGAGCGGTTTACTTTTGTCATTTCCTGGAAAACATCGTATCGTTCAAAAAGATGATTACACAGTTGAAGGGCAAGTAACCCATTTTGCTGGTTCAGAAGATCCTAACTTTACTTTTTACTTTACTTTACGTTTTGATCAACCACTTCAATCAAAAACGCTTTTGTCAATTGAACATAACGAAGCCGCTTCGATCCCACTTTATTTTGGCAATATAGACAAACAGATTGTTCGATTCGGCACATCATTCATTAGCCAAGAACAAGCGTCCTTTAATTTAGAACAAGAGATCAACCAAACACCTGAAGAGTACTTAGCTGATAGTACTAAGCAGTGGCAGAATTATTTTGATCGCATAAAAATTGAACATCACGATCCGAAACAATTACGTACGTTTTATCATAATCTATACCGTGTCTTTTTATTCCCTCAGACCTTTTATGAAATTGATGCAACCGGGCAAAAGATCCACTATGATACGACAAGTCGAACGGTAAAACCCGGCGTGCTTTATACAAATAATGGTTTTTGGGACACCTATAAAACCGTCTATCCACTTTATTCTTTAATTGCGGTAGAAAAATATGAAGAAATGTTAGAAGGATTTTTAAATAGTTATTATGAAACCGGCTTCTTGCCTAAATGGCTTTCACCAGATGAACGTGGCTTGATGCCCGGTACATTGATTGATGCAGTAATTGCAGACGCTTCGATTAAAGGTATTAGAAAAGATTTAATGGTCGATTTTTTAGAGGCTATGAAAAAAGGCGCAACGGTTCAAAGTGAGAAATCAAATTATGGACGTCAAGGAACAACTGATTATTTAAAATATGGTTATGTTCCAAACACTTATCATGAGTCCATCAACCACACACTTGATTACGCTTATAGCGATTTTTGTATTAGCCAAGTCGCAAAAGGCTTAAAAGATTCTGAGACAACCCGACATTATCAAAAACAAGCCTTAAATTATCAAAATATCTTTGATAAAGAAACAGGATTTATGCGTTCTAAAGATACCAACGGCACCTTCCGTACCCCATTTTCTTCTACTCGCTGGGGACAAGATTATGCAGAAGGAAGTGCTTGGCAAAGTAGTTTTGCTGTGTACCACGATTTCGATGGACTAATCAATGCTCATGGTGGTTCCGAGAAATTTGAAGCGAAGTTGATCGAACTATGTAACCAAGCTCCTACCTTTGAAGTAGGCGGTTATGGATTTGAAATCCATGAAATGAGCGAAATGGCAGCCATTGAATTTGGACAAGTCGCCATTTCCAATCAACCAAGTTTCCATTATCCGTATCTATTCAGCTATATTGGTAAACCAGAAATGGCACAGCCTTTAATTAAACAATTGTTGACTCAAACTTTTGACGATACGCCTACAGGCTACCCTGGAGATGAAGACAACGGTAGTATGGCTGGTTGGTATATCTTTAGTAGCTTAGGTTTTTATCCAGTCACCCCTGGTTCTGGAGAGTATGTCATTGGTATGCCACTCATTGATAAAGCCGTGATCCGTTTGTCAAATGGTGAAAGTTTGACGATCGAAGCTAGCCCTAATTACCCGCAACAACAATTTATCCATGAAATAAAAAGAAACGGTACAGCCTATAAAAAACTCTTCTTCACTCATCAAGATTTGTTAGAAGGTGGGACTATTTCCTACAAATTAGGTATCGTTCCTAATCCTCTTGTTCACTCAAAAGAGGAGCTACCTTATTCTTTATCAAAATAATTGTCATAATAGGCGATCTATTTAAATCAAAACAGAACAAAAATAGAGGATCAACTCATCGACGGATGAGTTGATCCTCTATTGCTCTTTTAAACATATAGTTGTTTGAGTAGTTAAGTTCACAAACTTACTTAAATAGATAAAACAACCATCTTTTGAACAATTTTACGACACTCGAATCACACGCTATTTAAATAAATAAACCTATGTTTCATTAGAAAAACTTTATCCAAGTATCTCATGTTTTCTTTATTGTTTAGTTAACATTCAAGCTGTCTTCCTTCGCATGAACCAATTCTGTCAAGAAATCACAATAAGGGGTAGCAATGCCATATTTTTTACCTTTTCTAGAAACAGCCCCATTGATGTAATCGATTTCTGTTAACCGATGATTTTTTATTAAATCTTGGTACATGGATGGATAGTGCATGCCAATCGTCTCCGGATCAAAACAGGATTCACAGTGAGCAATTACTTCTGGAATATCTAAATGGATATTTTCTGCTTCTGCGACTTTGGCGAACTCATTCACGATTGTTTCAACCATTTTATGTGCTGTAGAAGTTTTTCCTAGCCCAGCCATATTGACATCTAAAATTGTACATAAGCCGTTCATTGTACCATTCACACAAGCTTTACGATAGATCGAATAATGGATATTCTCAGAAAATATTGCGTTCAATCCTGATTCTGAAAGTTTTTCAGCTAACTCTTTGGCTTGAGCTTCTTTACCTGCTCCAAGGTTTTGTAATTCAACAGAACCATTTCCAAATAATTTCACTTGGCCAGGACCTTCTAAACCTGCTGTCCACATGGTGTTTCCAATATAAATATTTTCCATTGGCACAAATTTTTCAATAACGTCTTCATGACCGATCCCATTTAATAAACACAATACTTCTGTGTCTTCTTTGATCAAGGACTGGATATCCGTTAACATCTTTTCTAACTGCATCGCTTTTGTAAACAAGATAATCAAATCTACCTGATCTTCTTTGCCCACTTCAGATTGAAGAACTACCGGCAAATGAGCAACCACTTCTTCTCCATTAAAATCCGCTTTTAAGCCATGTTCTTTGATTTGTTGGACATGCTCTGCCCATCCATCAATCAATAATACGTCATTTCCACCTTGATGTAACATCAAACCGAAACGACTACCCATCGCTCCAGCACCTGCAATTGCAATTTTCATTTATCCTTCCTCCTTGTCGCCTTTTATTTATTATACCTATCTAAGATTTATTACACAATTTTATTTGTTTGGTTGTTTTTTATTTCTCCTTTGAATCAAACTTCTTGTTTTCTATACTTGATGCTTTTTCATCATTCTGCGTTATTCAAAAATTAACCCCAAAAAACAACCTATTCTTGCTAAATATTTTGAGGATCGTCTCGTCAGTAATTTTTGGATATTGCTATTTTATTACACCACTTCTGCCAAAAGAAAGCATTATGATAAAAACATCCGCATGATTCTAGAAGATCTACATACTAAAAAACTTCTAGTATCCCCAACTTATTCTAAAGAAAGAGGTTGGATAAAATCTGCTTGCCATTTTTCTTCTTTTTCAGAATAATTGAAATACCATACTTGCGAAAAATGTTGTCTTTTATGCTTGTATCCAGAGACAATTTGTTTGTTTACTCGATCAACCACATAATCATAACAACTAAAATCAATCCGAATAGAAAAACTATCTTCACGTATTTGTCGATAATTCCCTAATTGTTGAAGGATGATTTTTTTTGTATGATTTCTTACACCAGTATTTTTATTCTGATGCAATATTTGTTGATGTTCCATCAATAATTTATCGGAGTAATAGCTTTTAGCCTTCTCAAGTTTTTCTTCTTCCCAAGCTGTTTGAATAGCAAAAAAGATCCTTTGAATTTCCGAAATCTTCTTTTTCTTCTCACTTTTAGTTCCAGGCATATAATCGTATAGTTCATTTATTTTAGTTCCTTGGCCTTTTTTTCTTCTAAATATAGAAAAAAAGACCATACCTCCAAGTGATATTCCCATGAAAAGTTCATCTTCTAGATTGTAAGAACCATAATTCCCATATCTCTGTGATCTCCACCCTCTATGATAAGAGTTTGAATAGTCATTAAATGTATGCCCCCCGCTAAAACTACCACCAGAAGATCGACCATTGCCAGTCGAACCTCCACTATGTCCGCCAGCCACCGCAAATCCTTGAATCGGCAGAGTAAATAAAAAGAATAAGATTAGTAAAAAAATTATTACGTAATGTTTTTTCATAAAATTTCTCCTTTCTTCTATACTTATGACCAATTTGATTGTCTTTAGAATAGGATTTTATTAAGCTATTCAAGCATAAATATTATTCACATTATAGTTCGACATAGTTAACTCCTCCACCTACTTTTTTATAACTAAAATTCGAATATTACGAAGCAAATTTCCCCACAATGCAACGTATTCTGTTTTTTATGGTTAATAAATCCTAAAATATTTGAATATTCCTTACGCATTCACTTTACTATCACTGAACTTTTACTATATTAATATAGTTTACTAATTAAACACTTGCTCATTCAAGGACAAAAATATCATCACTTATGATACGGCGCCCCAGTATTGATTCGAAATGCTCGGTAGATTTGTTCGACGAGGATCAAGCGCATAAGTTGATGGGGATAGGTCATTTTTCCGAAAGAAATTTGGGTGTTGCTACGTTTCATGACAGCTTCACTTAATCCTAGTGAACCTCCGATGACGAAAGTTAGTTGACTTTTCCCTTGGATACCTAATTGATTCATTTCTTTAGCAAAAGCCTCACTCGTTGGATTCTTCCCTTCGATTGCTAAAGCATAGACGTATTCTTGTTCTTTGATTTTATTTAAAATACGCTCGCCTTCTTTTTCTTTGACTTGACGCATCTGTGCCTCACTTAAATTTTCAGGTGCTTTTTCATCCGATACTTCGATTAATTCAATTTTTCCATAGGCTTTTAATCTTTTGACGTATTCATTGATTCCTTGGATCAAGTACTTTTCTTTTAATTTTCCTACTGAAATGATTTTGATGTTCAAGTTAAGATACTCCTTTATCTCTTCATTTTTAACATGCTTTTCTATTATAAACGAAAACACCGTTAAAAGAAAAACTGTGTTTTTTATTTTTTAGAGATTCCCACATAGTTATACACATCATCCACAGGTTTATCCACAATGACTCTCTTGTTTTTTTCTTATTTTATAAGTATTTCTTAAGCAAACATATGTTTTACACTGATTTGTCCACTTTTTCCACATATTGTGGATAAAAAATATAGCTGTTTTTCTGCTATTTATCCGCGGATTTCTACACACCTTCTGTGGAAAACTTTTTTCTTATTTTTTCATCTGAACGCAATGATTTTTCCTAAGCTTTTTCATAAAAAGTTCATAGTCTCCAAGTAGACTAAATTTAACAAATAAGTCTATACTTATAGAGTGGAAGAAAATAATAAATGGAGGACGATCACATGGAGAGAAAAGATGTGACACCAAAGATGAAAAAGAACAAAAATAACGGAATTTGGCGCAAGCTTGGCTTGGGCTTAGTTGGAGGAATTGTTGGAGGATTACTGACAGCAGGAGTCTTTTATGCGGTCATGGGTTCTGGTAACTCTGCCACAAGCTCTAGTGGAAATCAAAATTCAGCTGGGGAAACTGTGGTTGAGAATGTGAAAGTAAACGTTAATTCCGATATTACAAATGCGGTAGATAAAGTACAAGATGCGGTTGTTTCAGTCATCAACTTACAAAGTCAAAGCCAAAGCAATGGTTTTGGGCAACTCTTTGGGCAACAGCAACAAGAAAGTACAGATGACAGCAACTTAGAAGCTTCCAGTGAAGGTAGTGGTGTGATTTATAAGAAAAGTGGTAACACCGCTTATATTGTCACAAATAACCATGTTGTTGATGGACAACAAGGGTTAGAAGTTTTGTTAAAAGATGGTACCAAAGTAAAAGCTGAACTAGTCGGTACAGATGCTTATTCTGATTTAGCCGTATTAAAAATCAGTGCGGATAAAGTAAGTAAAGTAGCTTCCTTTGGCGATTCTAGTGCATTGAAAGTGGGTGAACCTGCGATTGCGATTGGTTCTCCTTTAGGTTCTGAATATGCTAACTCCGTTACTTCGGGTATTGTTTCTTCATTGAATCGTCAAGTTACAAGTACCAATGACTCAAATGAAACTGTCAATATCAATGCTATCCAAACCGATGCTGCTATTAATCCAGGTAATTCAGGTGGTCCATTAGTTAACATTGAAGGGCAAGTCATCGGAATCAACTCAAGTAAAATCGCTAGCACTTCCGCTTCTTCTCAAGGTGTTAGTGTCGAAGGAATGGGCTTTGCTATTCCAAGTAATGATGTAGTCAATATCATTAATCAATTAGAAAAAGATGGCAAAGTGACCCGTCCAGCTCTAGGAATTACAATGGTTGATCTTTCAGCTGTTTCAACGCAACAAAAAGAACAAATTCTAAAAATCCCTTCTTCTTTAACAAATGGTGTAATCATCACGGATGTACAAGCAGCAACCCCTGCTGAAAAAGCTGGTTTGAAACAATACGATGTCATTACAAAAATTGATGATACAGATGTTTCTTCTGGTGTAGAATTACAATCGGCACTTTATCAGAAAAAAGTGGGCGATTCTGTGAAAATCACATACTATCGTGGAAAAGAAAAGAAAACAGCGACTGTTCAATTAACCATCGATCAAAATTCATTAAAACAAAACCAATCAAATAGTTCTGGTAACTAAGCCGGCTAAATACGAAAAAAGAAGCAATAATCAGAATACTTCTGATACTGCTTCTTTTTTTATTACTATAGAATCAGCTTTAAATTTGAAAGACTAGATGTCTCTGTTCTTTTTTGATGCCAATGAAAGATAGAATAATCGGTAAAAGGGAGATTAGATTTATTTTAGAAAAATTTCCCATACAAAGTTAAAATGAATGAATCATTTGCATTTTATCATGTGTGCAATATAATAACGGTTTTCACAACGATGGTCTCTTTTATGAATAAAATGGAAACAGTAGAAAAAACTAGTCTGATTTCAGAGAATGAAATCAGACTAGTTTTGTTTTACAAAATCTTGTTAATAGGTGACATTCTATGTTTCTATCTATTCATTTTTGATTATTCAAAAACTGGAGTAGCTCCTTCGATTGGTTTAATATCTTCGTAATGATCTTGCTCTTCTACTTCTCCAGTATCTAGATCAGTAATTCTTAATATGCCGGTTACAGGATTAAATTCTTCTTTGAGGTTATCTTTTCCATCGACATCACTGATCATCAGATCGTCACTATCAAGTGTATAGAATTTATTTTCATAGCCATATTTCTTTTGGAAATATTCTTTTTCTTCTTTAATTGATTCTTCGTGGGTTTCTGTACCCATTTCCCAGTTTCCTAAAGTAGATTCAGCAGTTTCAGTCGTCATTTCTTCTTGGCTACTCACTGCATTTTTATCTTCTACTTCCTCAGCAAATGAATTGTTTTTTCCTAAAATCAACATTCCTCCCAAAACGGCAACAGCTGCACCCATTACATAAATTTTCTTTGTCATATCAATCATCTCACTTTCTTTATTTAATATATTTGTATTATAGCTACCCTATATGAAATACCTTAAATAAATCTTGTGAGTTTTTCTTACCAATTTATGAAAAGAAATTGAAACGACAAAAAGTTCTATAATTATTTATTATGAATTTTACCGTACTATAGAAATTAAGAATTTTTTTTATTATTTAATAAAAAAAGTTCGCCTAATTTTGACATTTATCAAAATCAGACCAACTTTCTTTTTAAGTCTTTTCAAACGATCTATTATTTAAAAAAAGCTTCTCCTACCACTGCATCTTCTGGTAAAACAAGGATTCCTTTCTTTTCTGGTGCATTAGGAATTTGTAATTCTTTGGCAGAGCAAATCATGCCATAACTTTCTACGCCACGCAAAGTACCTGGCCAAATCATCATGCCATCTGGCATCATTGCGCCAGGTTTTGCAACCACCACTTTTTGTCCTGCCTCAATATTAGGTGCGCCACAAACAATTTGTAACACTTCTTCTTCACTTACTTGTGTTTCAGTGATCGATAAATGATCAGAATCAGGATGTGGCACACAAGTTTTTACATACCCGATAACGATTTTAGGTTCATTTTCTTCAGTTAATGTTTCTTCAAAACCTGCTTCTTTGACCAAGTGGTTTAATTGGGCAATTTGTTCTTTTGTTAGTTTGACTTGTCCATTGCCTTCGATCGTTAAATGATCTGAAATATGGAAAAAATTCCAGCCAACAATCTGCCCTGCTTCATCTTTGATTTGGGCAACATTCCATTTACGAATGACGGTATTTTTTGTTCCTTTATCATCGGAAACAATCACCATTAATGTGTCTCCAACGTGTGCTTTGTTGTAAGCAAAAATCATGTGTTTTCCTCCATTATCAATTGCTGTCATTTATCTTAACAAAAAAATTGTATTTGTGCATGACTTTTTTTATTTACAAAAGTAAAACATCTGTTTTTCTATCATCCTTTAATATTAGAAGTTTATTTTGCGTGACAAAAAAATAAGGCGCGATAAGCATCACGCGCCTATTCGTTTCATTTTCAATTAATTGTTTGCTGGTTTTTCTGCTACATCCGAAACAATCAAGACATCACAAGGCGCACGGCGAATGACATAACTTGACACACTTCCAGTCATAAAACGTTCAACAGCGTTTAATCCCGATTGCCCCACCATGATCAAATCGATGGCATATTTTTTAGGCAAATTGACCGCCATTGATTCTCTTACAGACCCATAAGCAATGATTCCTTCAATTTTTGGGTAATCGACTGATTTTCCATAAGCCTTACATTCTTCAATCATTTGCTTGGCGGTTTCCGTTTGTTGATCAACCAAGCTTTGATCAATTGGGACATAGCCCATGAAATTATAAAATTGTTGATCGATTACATTGGCGACATAAACCGTTCCGTTGTTTCTTCTAGCCACTTCCACCGCTTTTTTAAATGCTGAAAGTGCTTGATCACTGCCATCAATGCCGACTAAAATATGTTTATATTCTTGTTCCATCATGATCCCTCCTAACAGATGTTAACCTTTTGTTACACGATTTAAGAAGTCCGCAATTTCTTGTTTTGTTTTACGGTCTTTATTAACCAAACGGCCTAATTCTTTACCGTTTTGAATGACCACAAAACTCGGGATTCCAAAAATGTTCCACTCAGCGGCTACATCTATGTATTTGTCACGATCTACCTCAACAAAGTGCCAATCAGAAAAATCTTTTTCAATTTCTGGCATTTGTGGTTTGATAAAACGGCAATCTCCACACCAGTCAGCAGTAAAGAAAAAAACATGGTTTCCTTTTTCAACGTAACCCGCTAATTCTTCTAATGTTTCAGGAATAATCATATTCGTCCCTCTTTTCTTATTCTTACGTATAAATTATACACCTTTCTGTCAAAGAGACCAAATCCTAGCCAAGAACAATGAAGATGATTGTGCTAAAGTAGGTTATTTACATCGTATGAGGAGAAATTTTTACAAGTAAAGCTAAAATAATAAGCCAAAGAATGACGAAAATAACCGCAAATTTTCGTATTCTTTGGCTTTATTAATTTCGTTGTCTTATTTCAACTAAACGAATTATTTTTTACCCGTCTATTTTTAGTGGGTTATTATTATTTACCGTAAACAATCGTATTGACAGTTGATTTATCTAATCCTTTTAATGTTTGGATCAACATTTCTCTGGCAGCTTCAAAGTCACGAATACTAAACATCGTTTGGTGCGTATGGATATAACGTCCAACTACACCGATCACTGTACTTGGGATCCCTTCATTTTGTGTATGCGCAGCCCCTGCGTCTGTGCCACCTTTTGAAACAAAATATTGATAAGGAATATTGTTAGTCTCAGCCACATCTAATAAATACTCACGCAATCTTGGTAACATAATCAATCCTGGATCTTGAATACGCATCAGCGTGCCTTCTCCTAAATGACCGAATGTACCATTTTTCGTTACTGTATCATCTGCTGCTGAACAGTCAACGGCAAAGAATAAGTCAGGTTTAAATTTATTGACTGAAGCTTTTGAACCACGCAAGCCGACTTCTTCTTGAACGTTTGCTCCAGCAATCAATGTATGACCCAACTCTTCATTTTGAAGTGCTTCTAGTGCTTCTAAGACCATCGTGCAACCATAACGATTATCCCAAGATTTACTGATAATGTTTTTGCCATTTGCTGTTTTGACTGTTTCAGCAAAAGGAACGATGGTATCACCAGGTAATACCCCAAAGCTTAATGCTTCTTCACGTGATTCAAAACCAGCATCAAACAAGATATCTGTTACTTCAACTGATTTTTGACCACTAGTTCCACGTAACAAATGTGGAGGAACGGAGGAAGAAATACATGGATAGTTTTTCCCAGAAGAAGTTTTCAAAGTGTAACGTTGTGCAGAAACAACATAAGGATTCCAACCACCTAAAGGAACTACTTTGAATAAGCCGTTTTCTTGAATCTGAGTAAGCATAAAGCCAACTTCATCCATGTGAGCTGCAACCATCACGCGTGGGGCATCAGCATTCGCATGTTGACGTAAGCCAAAGATACCACCTAGGCCATCTAGCTGCAATTCATCCACTAAAGGTTCCATATGTGCTTGCATGTAGGCACGAATGTCTTGTTCAAAACCACTTGTTCCTTGAAGCTCTGTTAACTCTTTGATACGTTGAAATGTTTTTTCATCCATAATAATGTTCGTCTATGATTCAGACTATGCTCCTCTCAAAATAATAGTTGATTGGCTACTATACACTTAGTCAATCACTCACATTTATTATAGCTTATTTTTATAAGTAACGGTTATTTATTTCATAGAAAAACTCAGAGTATGGTAGAATAAATGAAGAAGAATCTTTTTGGATAAAAAGGAGGTAAGACGTATGTATGAAGAATGCGAAATAAGCAATTTTAAAAACGGTCTTGCTGTAGGTATTGGTCTAGGATTGTTGAGTGGTATTACCTCAATGATTTGGTATCAGCGCAAGAAGACATTGTCAGCTGATCAAGTTTTGAATCATATCAAAGAGTCATTTTTAAAAGAAGGCTCAATTGAAGGTTCTTGGATTTCATTCGAAAAAGAACCTACCAGAAAATTTGCCATTCATTCAAAAGCCTATCGTGGTGGTATTTCTCGTCTCGAAGATGGAGAAGTCGTTTGTTACGAATTTTTAGCTGATGCATATACCGGTACGGTGTTAGAAATTTCAAGAAAAAAAGTGAATTGAACAAATGAAGTAAATAATCAATAAATATCCCTTTTTCAAAAAAACAAATTTGTTTTTTTGTAGGGGTCTTTTTATAGTAAGCACCATCAAAAAGAAGTGAAAATTCTCTATGGGAGCTAGTATTTAAACAAGTGATACGGTATTCTTAAAAGAGATTTTGTTTTCGATAATTTAAGGAGAGTGAAAAATGGAACAACAAGAAAAAATTGCTGTTCTGATTCCTTGTTATAATGAAGAAGCGACGATTTCAACTGTCATTGCCGACTTTAAACGAGAGTTACCAGAAGCAGAGATTTATGTTTATGATAATAATTCAACAGATCGTACTTATGAACTTGCGGTAGCGTGCGGAGCGATCGTCAAAAAAGAACCCAGACAAGGTAAAGGTAACGTCATACGTCAAATGTTTTTTGATATTGATGCTGATTATTATCTCATGGTAGATGGGGATGACACATACCCCGCTGAAGCTGTTCATGGATTATTGGATAAGCTTCGTTCTGGTGAAGCAGACATGGTTATCGGTGATCGACTTTCAAATGGAACATACTTTGATGAAAATAAACGCCCTTTTCATGATTTTGGTAATCATTTAGTCAAAAATACGATCACACGTCTATATAAAACAAAAATTCGTGATGTCATGACGGGCTATCGCGGATTTAATCGAATTTTTGTCAAAAGTTTCCCTATTATGAGTTCTGGTTTTCAAATTGAAACAGAATTAACCATTCATGCTTTGGATAAAAAATTCAAATTAGTTGAATTGCCCATCGATTACCGAGATCGTCCTGAAGGAAGCGAATCAAAATTAAATACCTTTTCAGATGGCTTCAAAGTGATCATGATGATCATTAAAATGTGGAAAGATTATAAACCGTTGATGTTTTTTGGCATCTGGACATTGTTCTTCTTTGTGTTTGGTCTATTTACAGGTGTACCAGTCTTACGTGAATACATGCTAACTCATTTTATTACTCGGGTTCCTTCTGCTATTTTAAGTACTGGCTTGATGATACTGGCCTTACTCTCGTTAGTTACAGGACTTATTTTAGATACTGTGGTCACGAACGCTAAAAAAGATTATGAATTAAATCTCTATCATGTTTATCATGAATGCAAAAAAAAAGAACAACGAAAATAAAAAAAGGCTGGGGACAGACGAACCCAGCCTTTTTTAAGAATCCTATTACTGTGTTAAAAAATTATTTTGCCGTCCGTATTGTCACGAATTTAGCTGTGACATATTCTTCTACGCCATAGGTACCATTTTCCCGACCAAATCCAGAATGCTTCACTCCGCCAAATGGTGTCGCTGAGTTCGAGATTGCTGTATCATTGACTCCGACCATGCCATATTGTAGTTTGTTGCTGACATTAGCAATCGTATGGATATTAGTAGAAAAGAAGTAAGAAGCTAAACCAAACACCGTATCATTTGCATCTTTGATCACCTGCTCTTCTTCTTTAAAAGTGATTAATGGGATCACTGGTCCAAATGTTTCTTTATAAAAGATCGCCATTTCCTTTGTCACACCGTCCAAAACCGTTGGCTCAAAGAAAAAACCATTGGCAAATTCACCTTTTACTAATCGATGACCACCTGAAAGAATGGTAGCTCCCTTTTCAACAGCATCTTTTATTTGCTCTTCTACTTTTTCAACGCCTTCTTGATTGATTAAGGGTCCCGTAGTAGGGTCAGCTAACCCATTACCTACTGTAACTTTTTTGATTTTTTCTACAATCAATTTTGTTGCTTCTTCTTTAATGTCTTCATGTAAGAAAATACGATTGGGAGAGGTACATACTTGACCATTATTAATAAATTTTGTTTTGATCAGCTGGTCTGTCGCTAAGTCTAAATCAGCATCTGGAAAAATAATAAATGGCGCATGTCCACCTAATTCCATTGAGACTTTTTTCAACGTAGAAGCAGCTTGTTCGTTTAAGATTTTTCCCACTTCTGTTGAACCTGTGAATGTAATTTTTTGAACATCCTCAGATTCTGTCAAAATTTTGCCAATGGTTGAAGAATCCCCCATCACAATATTTACAACTCCATTGGAAAATCCAGCTTTTTCAAAGAGTTCCATCAAAGCTAATGCAGAAAGTGGCGTAGCTTTTGCAGGTTTCAAAATAACCGTACAGCCAGCAGCAATTGCAGGTGAAATCTTCCGTATAATCATATTTGATGGAAAGTTCCAAGGCGTAATCGCTCCGACTACTCCAACTGGTTCTTTACGAACTTGCCATTCATTGGTCGCAGGTGCTGGAATAAGATCACCTAAAATTCGTTGCCCTTGTGCCGCATTCCAGCGCAAATTCTCCACATTTGTTTTTATTTCAGCTGTTGCTTGAGCGATTGGTTTTCCTTGTTCCATCGTCATAATTGTCGCTAAACGCTCGCTATCTTTTTCTACTAAATCTGCCATTTTATTCATTAATTTTGCACGTTGAGCAGGAGATGTTTTCGACCAGCTTTCAAAAGCCTGATTGGCAGCTTGAATGGCTTTTTTGGTCTCACTTTCTCCTCCTTTTTGTACATTTGCTAAAATTTTTCCTGTCGCAGGATTCACTACTTCAAACGTGCCTTCTGATCCTTCTAGCCATTTGCCGTTGATATAAAGACGAGTTTCGACTTTTGGTAAATCTGTTTTTGCCATGTGTCTATTTCCTCCTTTATGTTCGGTACAAGACTACCCTAACATTGTTAAAAACAAACCTCAAAGCATACGCATCCAAACATACGAAGCATCATTTTTTTAAGAATGACCTCAGTCACGCAAGCATTGATGAAATGAAAAATGATTGATTCGACACTCCTATTTATTCATTTAAGAGGGGGATAGTTTAAAGTTTCGCCACTCCAAAACCATTATATTTTCCACACTTTTATAGATTTTTATTGAAAATATTATATGATAGTAAAATATTTGATTTTGGAGTGATAAAGTGTGAACAACGACAGATACAAACAATTAAAACAAGCAGAGTTAGGTGCAATCATCAGTATCGTTGCCTATATTATTGTTTCAATATTGAAATTAACAGTAGGGAATATGGCAAATTCTGAAGCATTGAGAGCGGATGGTTTGAATAACTTTACCGATATTTTAGCATCAGTGGCGGTATTGATTGGTTTGAGGATCTCAAGAAAGCCAGCAGATAACGAACATCGCTATGGACATTGGAAAGCCGAAAATATCGCAAGCCTAGTGACTTCTTTTATTATGTTGTTGGTTGGATTGCAAGTATTGTATTCTGCTATCATGTCAATTGCAGACAAAAAAATGGAGACCCCAGATATGACAGCAGCTGTTGTCGGTGTTCTCTCGGCTATTTTGATGTATGGGGTGTATTCTTTTAATAAAAGATTAGCTGCTAAGGTCAAAAGTCCTGGTTTACTTGCAGCAGCAAAAGATAACCTGAGTGACGCTTGGACAAGTATTGGGACTGCTGTAGCCGTTTTTGCCGCTTCTTTTAATTTAGGATGGCTAGATAGTTTAGCGGCTATCATCGTTGGTTTATTGATTTTAAAAACAGCCATTGATATTTTTAAAGAAAGTTCGTTTTCTTTATCTGATGGCTTTGATCAAGAAAAATTAGATCAATACAAACAAATAATAGAAGAAATTCCTGAAGTCCAAAGTGTGAAAAGTATCAAAGGGCGTACGTATGGATCAAACACCTATGTTGATATTATGGTCACAATGAATCCAAATCTAACAGTAAAAGAAAGTCATGCGGTGTCTGATTTAATTGAAAATACATTATTTGAAAAATTTCAAGTCCTTGAAACAGATGTCCATGTCGAGCCTGATAGTGAAGCTTAGACCCTTATATTTAGTATAAACTGATACCTCGTTTGTGGGTTGATCAATAAAAAAGATGATGCCTCTTTTATGGTAAATATAAAGAGAAGCACCATCTTTTTTTATATTTTTTTCTTAACTACTTTATTTTTCAAATAGAAAATTTGAATGGCATTTTGTAGCTATATCTTTCGTTTTTCTTCAAAAAGTTATTCACTTTTACGCTCAGGACTTTTCCATGTCCCACTACCGTAACCTAAAATGGTTTTTACTGCTGTATATTTAAGATTTTTTAACTAAATAAACCGCCCCAATATTTTCATTGGAGACGGTTTAAATGATGGACCTATGATTTATCTAATTGCGTAATAAGGATCGTTTTCATTCCCCGAGAAATGGCCGTGTACATTTTCTTTCTTTCACGAGAAGCATTGGTTGGTTGTTTTGACAGATAAAGAACGACATGATCAAATTCTAAGCCCTTAGAAAGACTTAATGGCAGAACTTGGATGTTTTTATTCATTACGTCTAATGTTTGGCGTAATGCTTCAGCATCCCCATCATCGAAGGTAATAACGGTTAAATTCTCATGATCTAAGTGTTGTTGCCTGTCATTTATTTTGTTTACCCATTGATCAAAAGTAGTAAAGGTAAAAAATTCTGGTTCTTTTCCGTGAGGTCGGACAGGTATAATCGCCATTGTTTCATCTTCACCAGAGTATTGTTTAAACAGATTGGTAATGGCACCTGTGGAACGATAACTATTGACTAAATCATAGCGAGTCACGAAACGATTGGTAGCTAAAAAACAGTTTTCAATTTCTTCAAAGGAACTGGCAGAATTAAAAATCGCTTGATTCTCATCACCTACAAGCGTAAAACGAGTTTTTGGAAAGACTTTCAGCAACAATAATAACTGAGCAGACGTGTAATCTTGGATTTCATCAATCAACACAAACGTCTCTGATTTCGTTCTTTTTTCAATCATTGTATGGCGAATGTGTAAACGAGCAACTGCTTCATCTAAAGTGAGTGGCACTTTTGGCACATACTCTTGATTCGTACAAGAATGATAAATCGTCTCAAGCATTAAATGCTCATCAATAAAAGCCATCTGATTCAATTGCTCGGTTATATGTTTATATTTTCGTTCAAGTAACTGTTTCCCGTAGATGACTAACTGTTCCTGTGATTCATCAGTGATCAGTTGATGAAAGTATTTTTGTTGTGTTTCTTCGGGTAATGAAAGCAATTGATCTTTGATTGTATTGCTATTTGCTTGTTTTAACAAACGTTCTTCCCAATACCGCAACAACTGTTCTTTGGTGGCTTGGAGTTTTTCTCTCAGCTGTGGGTAATTTGGTGTGTTACGATAGATTTTCTTGATCACTTCTTTTGAAATCACTACTTTGTCTTTCTTTTTGATGTCTAAAAAGAAATCTTCACGAGCAGCAAACAAGGAAGTAGATTGTTCGATTTGTTCAATAAAGGGACGACTTCTTAAAATTTCCGTTTGTTCATCTATTCTTTCTTGCGAAATCCGCTGAAAATAGCTCTCTTCTTGTTCGATTGGTTCAGAAAAAAGCTGACCGATAAATTGAAGCATCGTTAAATTCAGCGGATTCTTCTCTCCTAATGAGGGCAGAACCTTAGCGATATAATCGATAAATTGGTGGTTAGGCGATAAAATCAACACATCATCAGAAGATAATTGTTGTCGATATTGATAGAGTAAATAGGCGATTCGTTGCATGATCGTTGAAGTTTTCCCACTTCCAGCTACTCCATTGACTAAAATATTTTTGCTGGTTGTATCCCTGATAATGGTATTTTGCTCCGATTGAATAGTCGCTGTGATTGCCTTCATTTCAGATGTTTCATTTTGTTCTAAAGCATCTAGTAACACGTCATCTTGAATGGCAACAGACGTATCAAAAAAGTGAAGCAATTGATTTTTTTCAAGATAAATTGGCGCCGTTCATGAATATTCACGTCAATAGAATGCTGATTAACGATATAAGAAGAACGTCCTAATTCATTATTATAAAAAAGCGAAGCGATTGGGGAACGCCAATCATAGATTAAGGTTTCTTCTTGGCTATTCGTAAAGTTGGCTGTACCGATATAAAATGCTTCTTTGTCGTCTGTGTCCTCGTCTAAAAAGTCGATTTCTATTTTTCCAAAATAAGGATTCAATAATAACCGTTCCACTTTTTTCAATGATTCACTGGCAGACTGGATTTTTATATTCAATTGATCAATTTCTCGATTTTTCATTTCAATCATTGAATAAGTATCTAGGTTATCTAAATAACTATCAAAATTAAGGCGGATATCTTCTGACATCGTCTGGAGAGAGTCCATTCCAAAAGCATTTGTTTCTTTTAACAACTGTTCGTATTCTGCTTTCTTTTCAAGTAACTGATGATAAACGACTGCAAGATGTTCTTCTTCAAGTTTCCGTGTGTTGACCATACACATTCTCCTTTTATATAAAGTTGTGGAACCGAGTAGTTTATCATTAATTGAATAAGAAAACAAGAAAAATTATTTATTTTTGTGGATCAACTATTTCTTCCGGACGAACCGTATGATACAAGGCAAATGCGCCATCTAAGTTTTTCACTTTAAAACCCGCTTGCTTCAAGATGCGTTCAGCCAAATAACTGCGTAATCCGCTATGGCAACTAACCACATATTCTTGTTCAGGATCCAGTTCTTTGATACGACAGCGTAATTCATGTAAAGGAATATTCAAAGCCTTTTTAAATGCTCCATTTTTTAATTCTTCTTTGTTACGAACATCCAATAATATTTTCCCATTAGCTAAAGCGTCAGATAATTCATGCCATTGTACCATTTCACTGAGTCCTTCTGCTACATTCATCGCAACATAGCCCAACATGTTCACTGGGTCTTTCGCAGAACCAAATGGAGGAGCATAAGTAAATTCTAATTCTGGTAGATCAAAAATAGTTAAATTCCCCTTGATTGCTGTAGCTAAACTATCTATTCGCTTATCCACGCCTTTTTCCCCGATTCCTTGCGCACCATAAATCTCCCCAGTCTTAGGATTAAAAACTAGTTTTAGCAAAATATCTGTCGCTTGCGGATAATAACTCGCATGGTCTTTCCCTGAAACATGCACTACGGAAAAAGGTAAGTTGGCTTGTTTAGCCATTTTTTCTGTTAAGCCGGTTGATGCAGCCGACTGATCAAATACACGTAAAATCGACGTTCCCAAGCTTCCTTGATTTTTTCGTGGGATTCCTGCAATCGTATCAGCTACTTGACGTCCTTGACGATTAGCCGGAGAAGCAAGCGAAATCAAGGCATCTTCACCTGTGATTTGATGTTTGACGATGATCGCATCACCAACTGCATAAATGGATGGATCACTTGTTTGATATTGTTCATTCACAACAATTCCACCACGCATACCTGTTTTCAATCCAGCCATTTTGGCCAAATTACTATCTGGCTGCACACCAACCGATAAAATCGTGAAATCAGTGTGAATCGTTGTACCATCGTTTAGCCGTAGTGTTTGTCCATTATTTTCAAATGCCGTCACAGCACAATTGGTTCGGACAGTGACTTTTTGTTTCGTCAATTCATTTTGAATATAACTCGCCATTTCTTCATCTAAATTTGGCAAAACGTGTGAAGAGAGTTCAATGATGGTTACTTCTAATCCACGTTTTTTCAAGTTTTCTGCCATCTCAAGTCCAATAAATCCTGCACCCACGACGACTGCTTTTTTTGGTTGTTTCTCAAGTTCCTCCATTACTAAATCAATATCTGGTACATTCCTAATCGTATAAACATGGTCTGCTTCATCCAAACCAGCAATTGCAGGTTTAAATGGTTTTGCTCCTGGCGAAAGAAGCAAGACATCATAATTTTCTAAGCTTTTTTTTCCACCAAAAGTAACTTCAATTCTTTTTTTCTCAGGAAAAATGGCGGTTACTTCATGATTAGGACGTACATCGAGTTGAAAACGCGCAGCCAGTGTTTCAGGTGTTTGTACTAAAAGGGCGTCTCTTTCTTTGATTTCACCAGAAAGATAATAAGGTAAACCACAATTAGCAAAAGAGACATACGGCCCTTTTTCCAACACCACGATTTCAGCCTCTTCGTTTAATCGACGCAATCGAGTTGCAGCAGACATGCCCCCAGCAACGCCACCTACAATAATGATTTTCATTTTATTTTCCTCCTACTGTTGGTTCAAACCATTGATTCATTCCACCACGTACATTCATAACATCATATCCCATTTTCTTCAATTCTTTACTTGCTTGTTTGCTACGCATGCCAGACTGACAAATAACATAGACAGGTTCACTTTGTTTTCCTTTAAAACTTACGATACGCTGTAAAGGAATATTGATTGCTTGTTTAATATGCCCCCCTCGGTATTCCATTGGTGTTCTTACATCAATTAATTGAATCGGATTTTTCAATTTCTCCTTTAATTCAGTTGTTGAAATTGATTTAGTTGGTTGAAATAGCCCCATTGTATCTACCTCCATATTTTTATTCTCTAAAATACCTTACGGGGTATATTCAATACAAAAAAATGGGATTTGTCAACTTTTTGATTTTTAAAAATCTACTAACAGTTTCATTCTTTACAAAATATACCATTATAGGGTATTATCTCAATAGAATCAAAAGGAGGGGTTTAAATGGAAATGAATAACAAGAATATTATCAATCGCCTCAAACGTACAGAAGGTCAAGTTCGCGGTATTCAAAAAATGATCGAAGATAATAAAGAATGTATGGACATTATGACTCAATTAAGTGCTGTTCGTTCTAGTATTGATCGTGTGATGGGAATGATTGTTGCTGAAAATCTAAAAGACTGCTTTGAGCACCCAGAAAATAGCCCTGAAGAACAAGCAAAAAAATTAGAACAAGCCATCAATATGATTATTAAAAAATAAGGAGCAAAATCAAATGAAGGTTGTTTTCCACATTGATGAATTAACCAAATGGCAAGAAACCAAAAATAATGTCAAAAATCTATTGAAAATCGCTCCTGAAGCAATAATCGTTGTGAGCGTCAACGGTCAAGGAATCACAGGTTATCTTGACCCTGTAAATGCAGAATTTCTTGAACTAGCGGTCACTTTTCATGCCTGCGCCAACGCTTTAAAAAGCAATGGACTATCAAAAGAAGCATTGCCTACTAAAGTAAAAATAGTACCTGCAGGAGTTTTAGATCTCATTGAGTTACAAGAAAAAGGTTTTGCGTATATCAAACCTTAAAAAACTGACCTTCTAAAAAGTTAAAATTTCTCTAACTTTGAAGGTCAGTTTGCGTTTGCGATGAATACAATTTTAATTTATTTTTTGCAGAAAATAGTTTTCGCTTACTCTTTGAATAATTTTAGGGATTGGATCGTTATTTTTCATTAACTAACAGCACTACTTTAATAATCTTCGGTATTCTAAGATATATAAAATGAATGATTGAAACAAGCTATAGGCAATCACACCAAATATCCATTTGATCTCAGTTTCTGATAGTTTAGGAAACAGCAATAAAATAACCATACCACCATAGATAACTGCTGTTGCTAATTTGCCGTACCATTTTGCACCATCTAATTTTACATTTTTGCTTAAACCAACCATACCTGCGATAAGCATAAAGCCTTCTTTCACAAGAAATAAACCTAAAACCCACCAAATCAGTGGCTGTTGCCACGCCATAGATAAAATCAATACCAGCTGTGTCAGTTTATCTGCCACTGGGTCTAATATTTTCCCTAATTCTGTCATTTGGTTGAATTTACGTGCAATAAAACCGTCTAAAAAATCAGTTATCCCTGAAATTACAATGACAATACCTGCATAAACAAAAGATTGTTCAAGAACAAAGTAAAGATAAAGTGGTAATAAAAAAACACGGAAGATCGACAATAAATTAGGAATCGTTCCTATTTCTTTTTGCCAGTTTGATGTCCATTTCATTGGATACAACTCCTTTGTTCCAGTTTAACCTAAATCAAGACAAGTGCCAATTTTTTCCATGTTACAAAATTGTTAGTCGTTTTCCCCTTGTTTTTTTACTTTACGTTCCCGTGCTTCTTTTAACAATTGTTTGTGCGCTTTTTTTGATCCACGGAGCAAATCCTTTTCCCTTTTTCTTGTTTGAAAATCCGTAAATAACTGATCGAGCTCATACCCGTCTGGATAGAGTTGTTCTGCTGACATCTTTAAGTTGAGTCGCTTGCGTGGCACCATTATCATTTCTTTATTTAAGTAGATCGTTATCATTTCCTCACCCATATCTTCATACACTAAAGCTTCTTTTTGGTGCATCGTTGAAAGTACTCGATCTCCTTTTGAAAATAGTTGCTTTTTCTGTTTTATAGTTGGCTCTTTTGCTTTTACCACCTTAAATTCTTTTTTCTTTCTTTGATAATCTTTGTCATGAATATAGTGATTTGCTTGCTGGATCAACTTTTCGGACATATTCATCTTTTTAGCAATCCACAGTGCTTGACTTTCTCCAGTTTCTCCCACTTGAAGCAAATACTTTGGTTGTAATGCTTCTCGGTCAAAGGCCATTGCTGCTGGAATGAAATCTTCGTGGTCATTAGCAAACTTTTTGATTTCACCGTAATGAGTGGTCGCTACAATCAGTGCTCCTTTTTCATACATGGTTTCCATGATGGCAACAGCTAAAGCTGCGCCTTCATTTGGTTCGGTTCCACTACCAATTTCATCAAGTAAAACAAGTGTATTTCTTTTTACTTTACGTAGAATTTCTGCGATGTTTTGCATGTGGCCAGAAAACGTACTTAAGGCATTCTCAATATTTTGTTGATCCCCAATATCTACAAAAACTTCATCAAATACCGCTAATTCCGTCCCTTTTGCTGCAGGTACTTGTAAGCCAAACATGGCCATCAAAGTGAGCAATCCTACCGTTTTCAATACAACCGTCTTACCCCCAGCATTGGCACCAGTAATCACTAATCCACGGTAATTGTTTCCAAGTTCAAAATCTAAAGGCACCGCATCTTCTGGTAATAAAGGATGCCTTCCTTGTTTGATTTTAATGTATTCTGCTTGGTTCACTTCCGGTGTAACACCTTGAATTTCACGGCTATATTTTCCTCTAGCAAAAATAATATCTAACCTTGTGACTGTTTCAATGATCAAGTCAATTGCTTGTTCTTGTTCGGCCAAAGCACCTGTTAGAAAGGCAAGAATTTGATATTCTTCCGCTATCTCTTCGGCTTTTAGTAACTGGTGATTCATACTGGCTTTTTCTACGGCTACGGGTTCAATAAAAACAGTGGTTCCTTTATTTGACTGTTCAATGATATTTCCAGGCACTTTGTTTTTGTAACTAGCTTTAATAGGAATTGTATAATGTTCCCCTTTTTGAACAATCATTGATTCTTGGATCATTTCTTTATTATGCGGATGTCTCAAGAATTTCAACAAACGATCTTGGATTTCTTTTTCTGTTTGTTGTAATTGTTTGCGTACTTTACGTAAATTCCGTGATGCGTCATCACTGACTTTTTGATTCTTGATTTGTTGATAAATCAACTCTTCGATTGTTAATAAATCAAGCATGTTCTTACTATAAGCATGTAATAATGGGGTTTGATATTGATTTTTTTCAAAGAATCGTCGGATCATTCGGCTACTTCTTAAAAAATCGGCATACTCGATTAATTCCGCAGGCGTTAAGATCAAGCCTTTTTTCACTTGGGCTGTTAATGTATCAATTCTGGTCAATCCCATAAAAGGAACATGCTGATGACTGTCTAATATCAAGCGTGCTTCTTTCGTTTCTTCTTGACGTGTTCTTACTGTTTGTAAATTGGTTTGAATCGTCATTTCTTCAATACGCATTTTACTGTATTGTCCAATAGCACGTTTTTGGACTTCTTTTTTAATTTGTTCAAATTGTAATTGATCGATTGTTTGTTTCATATTCTCTCCTTTGATTGAAGAGATACCTGTCCTAAAATAAATAAGACCTAGTAAAAAATAAAAGAATGGTTTACATCTTAAATAAGACGTACCCCATCCTTCATCATGACAAATTATTGGTTTTGACAGGTATCATCTATAAGCATGCCAAATAAGCTTCTTGCTTTATTGGCTATTCAACTTACTACATTAGATACCTACTACACTCATCAAAATACCTCATTCATCTAGGTTTTATTTATTTTCACTCTAACTATAACAAGTTTGTATTTTAACGTCAATTGATATAGAGAATTGTTTTATTTAAATAACATTTCCTTTTTTTGGTGCTGTACTTGCCAATAGTAATTCGTTCCAGATTTGTGGATTTATTTATTAAAGAATTGATGTTATTAATTATCCACATCAATTTTCATTAGTCTATTTATAGAACAATCTTCTCGCTAATTAGACGAAGAATACTATATAAATTATTTGTTTTTTTATGTTATAATCAAGGGGTAGAGAAGTGAAAAGATGGTGGCTAATCTCTTGAAAAAGGGGTGATGCCTATGGTTCATCGCTTTATCCCTAGAAGGGAGTAGGCAAGTGTCAACTTTTGAAGCAATTCAGCTGATGATCGCTTTTGCGACGTTAGTTTTGCTGATAATTGACTATAAGGACAAAAAATAACCATCTAAACACTTTGACAGGGCGTTAGATGGTTTGAAAAACAATTAATAACTGTCACCGTCTTTTTAACGGTTCTACAACTGGGGCTATGTTCGCGCATAGCTCCTTTTTCATCTTTATTATAGCTTATCTCATTAACCATTACCAGTACAATATACATTGCAACGTTTTTCCAGATATGAGAAGAATTTATACTAACTATTAAGTACAGATTTTAGAAAAATATTGCTAAGTATCTGACAAAATTAGAACAAACGTATAACGTCGAAATAATGATTTTAGATACTAATTAAAGTTAGAAACACAAGTATCTCATTTTTTTATTAGAGCTAAACAGTTTCCTCACACCCTCTGATAAATGGCGTTCAAAGAACTGATCATCAGCAATAAATCAAAAATCTCAAAATATGAAAATCCATTTTTCTCTGCGAGTTCTTACTGCTTGAAATACTTCAAACCTTTTTACACTCCTGATAAACGATGTTCCAGAGCCAGCTCCTCGGTAGGAAGTCAAAGTTAGAAAAAAGAAAAAGCCATTTTTCCTGTTGCCTCCTTACTACTCGGAGCTAAGCGGCTCTGTCACAACTTCTAATCCACGGCGTTCGCAACCTTCTTAAACCATTAACATATACATACCTACTGCAATGATTGCGCCTGCCATTGGGGCAATTACTGGTACCCATGAATAGCTCCAATCAGAGTCTCCTTTATTGGCAATTGGTAAGACAGCATGGGCGATACGTGGACCTAAATCACGAGCGGGGTTGATGGCGTAGCCTGTAGGTCCCCCTAATGAAAGACCGATGGCTAAGATCAAACCACCTACAGCAAAAACATTGGTTCCATCGGCAAAAGTGTTTTGCCCAAAGGCTAATAGTCCTAAAACTAAAACGAAAGTACCAATTAATTCCGTAATAAAGTTTGCTGGATAATTACGAATCGCAGGTCCTGTAGCAAACGTTCCTAAAATGGCGCCTTGATCTTTGGTTACATTCCAATGAGGCAAATAAGTTAGCCAAACAAGAACCGCTCCAACAATTGCACCTAACATTTGAGCAATAATAAAAGGAATCACTAAATTCCAGCCAATGGCACCAGTCATGGCCATTGCTAATGACACAGCTGGGTTTAGATGAGCGGGTCCCATAAATCCTGAAATATAAACAGCCATGGTCACTGCGAGTCCCCAACCAAACGCAATCACAATCCAACCAGAAGCCTGCGCTTTACTCTTATTCAAGTTAACCGCAGCACATACACCATCACCAAGTAATACCAAAATCATCGTCCCAATAAATTCACCCATCATCTGTGTCATGTCTGTATTCATTTATTTTTCCCCCTTTAAATCACGTAAATCCGATTCAGCAATTAATTCTTCCAAATGTGTCTCTTGACGTGTTTTCTCTTCTGGCGACCAAGCAAAGTAAGCCGCAATAGCATCAATAATTGGTTGTTTAATAGCATCTAGTTGATCTCTTTCAAAAAGTAAATGATTGGTTCGACGAATCAAGTAATCACCAGGCGTCAATACCATTTCTTCTTCTAATCCATAACGCAAACGAGCAGATTCAGCTAAACTTAATCCCTCATATGGTGCCATTTCTTTTGCTAAAGCAAAAATCTTTTTCGCATTTGTTCCATAAAAATCGGCTATATATCTGGCATCTTCTTCTGTTAGACCAGCTTCTCCCCCTATTTTCGTTAATTCTTCCACTGTTTCTTCCAGTTTGGTTGGATCAAAATCCCCACCAGATACTGGATAATGCTTGGAATCAATTTCTTTTACGGTCATCTTGTATTCCTCTTTTAGTAGCTGGCGGATAAGTTTTAGGGCGCCTTCTGCCATTTTGCGATAGTCAGTGATTTTCCCGCCTGACAAGGTGATTAAGCCATCTGGTTCTCTTTCTAATGAACTGCCTCGAGAGACCGTTGAAGGTGCTTTTTCATCCCGACTATTTTCTAAATGATTCAATACGTCTTCCACTTCTAAGCGAGAGGCTTTGTTTTCTTTGTATTCTGTTACCGTGTCAATGACTTTATTAAAGCTTTTATCTGAAATTGAACCGTTATCCCCACCGTTATAGTCAGAACCAGCATTGCCAATCAACAATGGTCGTAATCCCGCCCAACTTGCTTCCACATCTTCTAGTGTGATATTCGCCTCTGGATAACGATGATTGATGACTTCTAATAAATAATCTACATCTTCTTGCGTTACCTTTGGATCGGTATAATCACCTTGATAGTCCGTATCTGTCGTACCAAAATAGGTTTTATTTTCTCTTGGAATCGCAAATACCATTCGACCATCTTGTTTACCTGTATCAAAATACGTGGGTTGTGGAACCGGTAATTTCTTCGCATCGACCACTAAGTGGATTCCTTTGGTTGGACGCATTTTAGGTAATACTGCTCGTTTGAAGTTTAAATTACGAATCTTGTCTACCCATGGTCCACTCGTATTGATCACTAATTTCGCTTTGATTTCCACCACTTCATCTGTCAACAAATCACGTGCTTTTACTCCTACAATTTGATCTCCTTCGTATAAAAAGCCGATCGCTTTCATTTTACTTACGAGATATGCACCATCTTCTGCTGCCTTTTTGATGTTATCAATTACTAACCGAGAATCATTGTTACGAAAATCTAAATACACGCCCGCTCCTTTTAAACCTTCTTTTTTCAAAAATGGTTCACGTTTTAGGACTTCTTCTGGTGTTAAGGTATAATTTTCGTATTTTGTCCCGGTGACGTTAGCTAATTTATCGTAAAGATCCATGGCCACTTTAACTGAAAAGAGGTTAAACGTGGTAGCTCCTTCGTCATCATAAATAGGTAATAACATCGGATCTGGTTTTGGAATGTGTGGAGCAATGCTTTGCACCACTGCTCGCTCGCTCACCGTATCCGCTACCACTTCTACGTCAAAGGTTTTTAAATAACGAATCCCACCATGAACTAGTTTAGTGGAACGTGAAGATGTTCCTTCTGCAAAGTCTTGCATTTCGATCAAACCTGTTTTGATTCCAGATGCAGCCGCTTGAAGTGCTACACCTGCGCCTGTGATCCCCCCACCAATAATGAGCAAATCCAATTTTTCTTGTTGCATTTTTTTAATACTTTCTTCTCTGGTTCCTCTTGAAAACATGCGATTCCCTCCCTTTACTCAAATGCTTGGGTAGCTGCTACCGCTTTTTTCCAGCCACTGTACAATTTTTCTCTTCGTTCTTCTGGCATTTCAACTTCAAACATCTTACCAGCTTCATAAAATTCTCTAATTTCATCTGTATCTTTCCAAAAACCAACAGCTAATCCTGCTAAAAAGGCGGCACCTAATGCAGTTGTTTCTAGATTTTCTGCCCGTTGGATCGGAATGTTTAAAATATCAGTTTGAAATTGCATCAAATATTCATTGTTTGCAGCGCCACCATCCACTTTCAACACAGGTATTTTAATTCCCGTATCTTCTTGCATCGTATCAATGATGTCTCTCACTTGATAAGCAATTGATTGTAATGTGGCTTTGATAATGTCTTCTTTTGTCGTTCCACGTGTTAAGCCAAACATCGATCCTCTTGCGGCTTGATCCCAATAAGGAGCACCTAAGCCAACAAAAGCAGGGACAACATAAACTTCATCTTCACTTGTTGAACGTTTTGCCGCTTCTTCAGAATCACTGGCTTTTTGAAGCATTTGTAATCCATCTCGCAACCATTGAATAGACGATCCTGCGACAAAGATACTTCCTTCAAGGGCATAGTAAACCTTTCCATTTATGCCATAGCCAATGGTTGTCAAGAGATTGTTCTTAGATAACTGAGGTTCTTCCCCTGTATTCATGACGATAAAAGAACCGGTTCCATAAGTATTCTTGACCATACCTGGTTCAAAAGCCATTTGACCAAAAAGGGCCGCTTGTTGATCTCCTGCCATCCCTGAAATAGGAACTTCACTCCCATAAAAATGATACCCTTGTGTATACCCATAAATTTCAGAATTTGACGTCGGTTTTGGTAACATTGACCGTGGAATATTCAATAAATCAAGAATTTCTTGGTCCCAATCAAGGTCATGGATATTAAAAAGCATCGTACGGCTGGCATTGGAGTAATCAGTCACATGTGCTTGCCCATCCGTTAATTTCCAAACCAACCAAGAGTCAATGGTTCCAAAAAGCAATTCTCCTTTTTCCGCCCGTTCTTGAGCTCCTTCTACATGATCGAGGATCCAACGAATTTTAGTAGCTGAAAAATAAGCATCAATCACTAATCCCGTTTTTTTATGGAAAAAATCTTGGTACCCTTCTTTTTTTAGCCCCTCCGCAATTTCTGCAGATTGACGAGATTGCCAAACAACCGCATGGTAGATAGGACGTCCTGTGTCTTTTTCCCAGATTACTGTCGTTTCACGTTGATTAGTGATCCCAATCCCAGCAATTTGGTTTGGTTTGATTCCCGATTCGATAAATGCTCCGGCAATAACGGATTGCACGGAATTCCAAATTTCATTTGCATCATGTTCGACCCAACTTTCTCTAGGAAAGTATTGGGTGAATTCTTTTTGGGAACTACCGATATGTCTACCTTTCTTATCAAAAATAATTGCACGAGAACTAGTAGTTCCTTGATCAATTGCCATGATATATGTCGATTCTGTCATTCTAATCTCCTCCATTGTTTGCAAACGCTTTCTTATATGTTTTTATCTTACACTGATTTATTTTTAAGAAACTGCCAGAAAAACAATAATTCATTCTTTTTTTGACAGTTTTTTAATTTTTCGCTTTTTTTGCTTGTTCAATTTTTTGTTTCAGCCTTGCAATATCATAAGTTGAAGCAAACTCAGATAGATAATAATAATTTTGTTGCGGTTCTTCTTGATTAAATGTAATGACTAAATCATAGTTTTTTCCTTTTTGTTTGTTTTCAATTTCGATCCCACTGATACCTTTTAACTCGCTTAATAAATATTGCTGAAAAGCAATCCGATAAATCGGCAATGTATGAATATCAATACCAATTTTGACAGACTTGGCAATATAAAAATCAATCATCATCAGTATATTGGCATACTCGATCATTAAATAATTTAAAGCAGATGCTTCTAATTGTTTGGCTGATAGTTGAGCGATTGTTGTTTCTTTTAATCGTTCTAATAACTGACTAAGAGACTGTCCTAACATCTTTTTTTGTTGCGCTAAGAGATGCTTCTCCTCATAGATCATCATTGTGCCTTGAAAAAAGTAGCATTCATTATGAATTTGCGCCAACTGATAACCAACCGCTTTTTCTTCCTTTATTTTCAAGCGTCTTGGACGATAATGCCACAACATTGTTTCCCGAATATAAGTATCCAATACCGCCGTTGGTAATTTCTTGCTTCTCGTTAAATCATATTGATAGAATTGTTCTTCATCCAATACAGCAAACGACACGAAAAAACTATAAAACATCAACGCCTCATACCCACTTAAATCCGCTGCTGTTCGACTTAAATAAAGGGATAGAATCGGATCAATCGCCTGATACAATCGATCTTTTTGATATAGCTGTTTCTTTTCCTTTAATGTATCAAATGTTGTTTTTTCACTTAACAGACGTTTTCGTGTGATCCCCAACCAACAAGCAATCTTTCTCGTTGCCTCTACGGTAAACGTGGTTTCTAATCCTCGTTCCAGCCCTAAAACAAGTGGCGCTTTATGGATAGGTTGTCTTAAAAACTGTGGGCGTTGTGATTCAGGAATAAATTGGAATAATACAAAATAAAAATATCGAACTTGTAATTCTTCGCCGTAGAGTTGTCCATTTTTGATCTGAAGTGAAAACTCTCGCAACAACTGATTGAGTTCTTTGATTTTACGAAAAACAGAGGATTCACTAATATTAAATGCTGTTGCTAAGCGAACAATTGAAGCTTGATGGTGTTCTAATAAATAAGTAAGTAAATTGAACTTCAAACTTTGTTGAACTAAAAAGATAAGAATCTTTTCTAAACTATTATCATCCGCTAATTCTAATACCAATTGAAATTCCGTTCTTTTAATCGCCACTTTCTTTCCCATCATCAAGCCAATCACTGAAATTTCTTCGAGGTATTGATCAAAGGCAGATTTAGAAAGACCCACTTTCTCCCTTAATTCGTTCGTAGCCACAATGCCACCTTGTAACACTAATTCTCTAAGAATTGTGATCTGTAATTGTTCTTTTTTTTCTAGCAACTGTTCAATCTTCATCGATTGCATCCACCACCTTTATCAGTTGGCTAGGCATCCGATATTCTGGTTGAAAGAACCATTCATGTTCCAGCATTTTCTTTAACGTCCAACCCTCTTCCACAGCAAGCGTCAATCGATCCAATAAATAAAAGATTTCTTCTTTACTATAAAGTTGTGCTCCAAGCACGTGTCCTTTTTCATCGCAAATCACTTTGATCTTTGCCTCTTGTCGCCTCGTAGCAGTCAATTGGACAACCAAGTATTTTTTAAATATTTTCTGTGGGTAAAAAATACTTTCTTCTTCGGTTAAGCCAACACTTCCGAGAAAATACCCAAACCAATGATTGCCAATTGCTCGATAAGTCCCTGGATCTTTTTTAGGATTTCCACCAATCGTTTGACTGACAACTTGCGCTGTCCGTATGGCATGATTGACTAAAGAAACATACATTTTTTCTTGGGTCGGTTGAAAGGTTGCTTGGATGGCATCACCTATAGCATACACGTCCTTAGCAGATGTCTGTAAGTAGTCATCTACCCAAATTGTGCCATCTTCATTTAACTTTAGTTGCTCTTGAAACATGCGATGTTCTGGTCGTGTGTGATTGGCTAACAGTACCAAGTCATAGCTTTCTTTTTTTTGATCCGTCACAACTATTACCTGTTCTTCTTCTACCAGAGAATGGACTTGTTCATTTAAAAAAAGCTGAATTTGTTTATTTAGTAATTCTTGCCTTAATGGTTCAACCATTTCAGGATCAAAGTAACGAAACAACAAATTTTTGCGACTCTCGTAAAGATGCACGTCTTTTTTTTGTAGATACATCGCTTCTGCTAACTCTAACCCGACTTGTCCCGCTCCGATAATAGCAATCTTTCTTGCTTTTGCCATTCTTTCTTCCAGTGATGCATTCAAGCGCAACTCTTTCACTGAGCAGATTTTAGAACTGTTTGTTACATTTCTAAATTGTTGGCTTGATCCGGTCGCAATCACTAACGTATCAAAGGAAATCTGCCTGCCATTTTGGATAAATAATTTTTTCGTAGCGATTTCTAGAGAAACTACCTCCGTACGTACTTGAACGTCTATCGCATATAACGCTTCCAATTCCTCTTTTGACGTCCAGTAAAGCTGTTCTTGATTGCCGATTTCTTTTTTTAAAAATAAATTTATACCACTTGGGATAAAGCCAATTTTTTTTTGTTTTTCAATTAATATAATTTCACTATCTGGACAGCTCTTACGCAGTGACATAGCGGCATAGATCCCCGCAAAAGAACCACCAATAATTACGATTCGCATTCATTCCCCTCTTTTCCAACATCCTAATAGAAGAGTATCATGTAACCGCTAATGTTTCAAAAAATGTACTCAAGGAAAAGAACAAACTTCGCTTTATTCCTTCTAGAAAAAGGGAGAAAAAAACACCAGACGATCTTTTAATTTAGAAAGATAAAGGCCTACTAAAAACAAACATAACAATAATTTTATAATTAAAAATAGATGTTATTTTTATATTATTTTTTCCATGACGATTATGAACTCATTTCCAACGATTATGATGTTAAATAATTAGAAATAGCTTATTTTAACAAGGTTTCCACTATAATAAAAAGAAGTTTTTTTTATTATTTATTTTTTAAATAATATAGATTTCGGAAGTTATTTATAGGATAATATTAAATGTAAGCGAATACATCAAAAGGAGGGTTGTACTTGTTGCTCGTTGCTTGGGTTTGATAAAAAAGGAGAAAAAATGAAAAAACGAAATTGTCTATTCCTCACGTTGTTGTTACTGATGTCTGTTGTCACGTCCCCTTTGTCTGTTTACTCACTTGCAAACACTGAACCACCAGCTACCGTACCAGAAGAATCACTCGTAGTCACTCAACAGCTTCCTGAGATACTCCAGCCAGAACCTCAAAGTCTTGCAGGTTCTGTCACCTTGTTTAATAATATTTCATTTTCACAATATGCGGTTGCCTTACCTAGTACATTAACTTTAGGTGCTAGTTTTTTAAGTACAGTTGCTGCCCCCATCATTATTCCAGCCATTCTTGGCGCCAGTGTGGCCTATGGTAGCCTTCAACTTGGGAATCAATTAGGAGTGATGACCAGCGACTTGCTTCAAACCTCTACTGGTCTGAGAGAATCCTTAGCTGCCGATCCCACACTCCAACAAGAGCTCTCTGGGTTTGCTCTATCGGGGATGGAATCAACCACCGGCACCTATAATTTTTCTCAGAACTTACAAACACGCTACGCCCAAGATTTAACAAGCCATGCCATCATGCGAGAATATTTGACTGGTACAGGAGATTATGGCGCTTATGGTTTAAGCATTAATGACAATATCAACATTACCCGCAGATATATTGATTACAATGTCCTTTGGTCCGAACGAGAACGAGCAGCGATCATCGGTCGCGATGCTTCTGTAGCGTCTCTCCCATACGCAAATGATCAATTTTTTGTGTTAGAAGGTATTAGATTAGCCGAGACCAGCCGTGGCAGTAATCAAACGATCTTAGAAGTCGTTGGACGAGCTTATATTGAAACTGGCGATTCTCAATCTTTTCTTTATGAAAAAGAACTAAGTATTCCAATGACGACCGCCTTGGAACAACTGACCACGTTAGAAGCTTTTCTTGATTATGTTCAACGAACCACGACGTTTACAATTGGCTCGATCAGTACTCCTTCAAAAGACGAAGCCATTGAAACCGCCCAAAAAATGGCTAAGCAATATCAATCACGGACAAAACAAGTCAGTGAAGACTTAGCCAAAGCACTAGCACCTTCTAATAACGGGCTAGATTTTGATCCATCTGGCATGATTGCGACTTTGTATGGGCAAGCTATTGTATTAAATCAAGCAGGCCAATTTATCTATGCCACCACCAAAGAAGCAGTGCCTACGTACCTTTGGGATGCCATTGAATTTTCCTATAGCGCCACTGCCATTCCAGCAGACGATGCCATTACCATTGATGGTAGACGTGGGGTGTTAGATGAAAAAAACGGGGATATCATTGACGAAAAAACCAAAAAGGTGCTAGTCAAAGGTGCCATGGGCGTTACGTGGACCGCCCTCAGTATG
>NZ_BJWF01000022.1 GCF_007990225.1 Enterococcus villorum
GGGATCATCGTCTGACATTTCATCTAAAGGTTTTGAATATTGGTGAGTGTCTAACTCAATTCTATGTTTTGCGTGTCTTTTTTTGTCTGGTTGCGTTTCTTCCGATAAAAGGTCAATTTCAAACCTGCTTTCTAAATCTGGTACTTCCCCTAATTCTTTCCCTTGATTTTGGTTCTCTGAAATAAGCATTCCATTTACTATGCTCGATAGTTGAAGCGCATTAGTTACCATCTGGTCTAGTCTCATATCATATCAATCTCCTTTTCATTTCATGCTTTTCACTTATCCTATGAAAAGTAAAAAGCTAGACAAAAAAATCGCACAACTATAAAAACTATTTCATTAATGGAAAACGCTTTTTTCTGAATTTGTTGTCTATAGCGTATCATAAAAACGTTTTCGTATCCATAAGAAATTTCAAGTTTTCTTTTCATAATTTTTCCATTTTCATTCATTTATGTATTGTTTAAATAGATGAGCGCTTCCTTTTCATCGCTTCAAAAAATGACAGATTATGATTATCCTCTCTCATTATTGATGAATAAGTCAGCTTTACGATATCTTAAAAAGCCCTTCAAGGAAGCCACCTTGAAGGGCTTTTAGTTTTCTTTCATTTTTTCTCGTCGTATTTGTTCATTTCTAAAAGTTGGAACGATCGTTTTTAACTAGAATAGAAGAGATAATAAATCTTTATTACTAAAACGAAAAATATAATCTGACACATTAATATCTCGCAATACTTCTTTTATTGCTTCATAGATAAACGGTTGGTTAAGCAAATTTTTCTCCAAGTAGCTGATGTCTTTTTGTCCAAAATAATCACCATAAAAACGGATTGCTGAAATTTTTCCTTTTGTAGTACTCAAACGCACATCAACGATTCCTACATTGGGAATGCGTGTTCGACGACTCAACGTAAATTTTGGTGTTTCTCCATAAATCCAATCTTTTTTCTTTTATTTCTTTCAGTTCATTGACATGATAAACTTCACAAATCAGCGCATCACGGAAATCCTCGATTTTTTCAAATTGAAACGCCGGTTTTAAAAAAGGCTTGATGTTCGTGACCGCTTTACGTACGGATGGAGTAGCTTTAGACTCGATTTTTTCCTTTGAAACTGTCAATATTTTTTCAAGAATCGTTAGATCAACAGCGTACATTAATGTACCATGAGAATATACTCGATTTTTTTTTGTATACATGGCATTTCCAGAAAACTTCATCCCGTTTACATATAAATCATTTCGTCCACCAGCCTTGGCATTTTTTGCGCCCATATTCTTCAATGCTTGCAGAATAGGTGAAACAATGGATTCATAGTCGCCAAATTTTATTGAATTTTTTGGACCAACAAAACTAAAGCTAAGATTACCTAAATCATCATAGACTGCCCCACCTCCTGATATACGCCGCGTGAGTGTCACTTTGTTTTCCCTTAGATAATTTAAATCAATTTCTTCATACACATTTTGATTCCTGCCAATAATCACACTAGGCTTTTGAATATAGAGCAAAAAAAGGGAGTCTTCACTCGTAAAATGATTCATCAAATACTCTTCTGTTGCTAAATTCCTACGGATATCTTGACTTTCCATTATATGATAGCGCATAAATAGACCTTCTAACTTTTTCGTTTTTCCTATCATCACTTTTATAGAAAAAAAAGCAAGAAATTTGCAACGATTATTTTTATAAGAAATACTATCTTTAATATTTTTTTCATTTTAATTGCTCAGCCATTTTCAGAATGCTAGAACAATATCCTCTGTTTGTTCTTTACGTTTCTGTTCTCACTTTAACTATTTTGAAATTCAGGAATAACATTGCGCCTTAGTCTCCAATTATTAATTCATATACCATATTTCTGCTATTCAACTTCCACACAAAAGAACCATTTGTTTTTTTAGTTTCAAGGAAATACATTAGAATACATGATATAATCATCGAGACAGTAAAGTTTAATGACGGTGGCAACTTCAAAAAAGGTGGGGGTGCTTATGTTGGTAAGTGCTAAAATCAATGAAAGGAGTAGCCTTTTGTTCGCATATGAGACAATTCAAACCATTCTCGCCTTTGGTATGTTTACCATGACTTTGATTGGTTTGGTTGTGTCTTTGCTTAAACACGACAAAAAGAAATAGCCGTCACTTTAGCGTGATACACTCCCCATAAAGTAGACACTAGAAATAAAAAATCTAGTTAAACTTTATAAGGAGTGTATTTTTTATGACCATGAATAGAACTGATTTTGATACCAGAGTATTTCTAGTTAATGAAGTTATAAAAAACGGAAAAACCGTTACTACTGTTGCGAAAGAAAATAATCTGAATCGAGGAACTTTATCAGACTGGGTTAGAAAGTATAAAAAGTCTGGTCCCGAATCTTTACAACCGTATAGAAAAAAGTATAGTTACACATATCAAGAAAAGATAGCAGCGGTTAAAAGAGTTATTTTAGATGGAAAATCTATCCAAAGGACTGTTGAAGAATTTAATATTTCTTCAACGGCTGTTTTAAAAGCATGGATAAAAAACTATAATAGGCAGAAAGAACTCAAAACTACAGGGAGTAGGCTTTCAACTATGAAAAGTAAAAAAACATCTAGGAAAACATCCATACAAAAACGACTAGAAATAGTTCAATATACAATAGCTCATAATTATAACTATCAAGCAGCCATTAAAAAATATGGTGTTTCTTATCAACAGATTTATACATGGATTAAAAAATATAATTCTAAAGGAATTCAAGGATTACAGGATAAGCGTGGCAGAAATCAAATCATTGAAGAGTTATCAGAAATAGATAAACTAAAACTGGAGAACAAAAAATTAAGAGACCGTAATGAATTTTTAGAAATGGAAATTGATATTGAAAAAAAGTTACAAGAGCTCAATCGGAACAAAAAAACTTTTCATTAAGCTACAAAGAAAGTTATTATCAAACGATTTTAGAGCTCCATACAACAAAAGGATATAAGATAAAAAATCTTTGTGATTCAATAGGAGTAAGTCGGAGTGGTTACTATAAGTGGTTAAATAAAGAAAAATCAGTACAGGAAATCAAGATTGAGAAGTTAGCATTAGAGATTAAAAGAATCTTTGAAGAATCAGACAAAACCTTTGGTGTTGTGCGTATTCAATGTGCCTTAAAAAGAGAACTCGATATAAATATCAGTTCTAAAAAGGTTCGTCGATTAATGAGAACTATGAATTTATATCCTGAAATTCGTAAAAAACGATCTGACTGGGTTAGAATAGTTCCAGAGCATACGTTTGAAAATGTGATTAGTCGAGATTTTGTAGCATCTAAACTTAATAAAAAATGGTTTACTGATGTTAGCTATTTGTTTTATGGTAATCATCAAAAAGCGTATATAAGTGCCATTATAGATAGATATGATTTAAGTATTGTATCGTATGTATTTAGTACGAAAAATGATAACAAGCTCGTGATGGATACTGTAAAAAAAGCCTTAGAATTAAATCCTGAAGCAACACCTATAATTCATAGTGATAGAGGGTTTCAATATACATCTAATGAATATAATTTATTAAGTAAGAGTTCAAATTTCACTATAAGTATGTCTCGAGTCAGTAAGTGCCTGGATAATCAGCCTATTGAGTCTTTTTGGGGTGTTTTAAAATCAGAATATTATTATCGATATAAATTTCAAACTTTAGATTCACTAGAAAAAGGAATTGAAAAATATATAGAATTCTATCAAAACAAACGATATGTCCCTAAATTTAATGGATTAACCCCACTAGAATTTAGAAAAATAGCTATATAAAAACTCCTAGAATTAATCTAGGAGTAAATATTTTTTTATTTACCATGTCTACTTGACAGGTAGTGGTTCAAGCAGAGTACTAGCTATTTCTTTTTGAAATACGATTAAATTTGCCACCGTCTTTAGCGGTGCTGTCAATAGGGGAATTGTTAGCGCAATTCCTCTTTTCATCATTCATTATAACTTATTCTGATTAAACCGTGTCATCTTTCGTAACAAAAAGCCAAAAAATAAGCGCCATTTTACATGGCGCTTCACTTACCTTTAAATAAATATTTCTCTATCTAATCCATTTGATATCATGTAATGGATAGTAGACAAACCGAGCTTTTCCCAAAATATCCGCTTCTGTGATCGTACCAAATGAGCGACTGTCTTTTGAGACTCGTCGGTTATCTCCCAGAACAAAATAGCTTTTGTCAGGTAATTTCGTGTTATTGGTCAATTCATCAAGTGTAAAATCTGTTGTATACGGCATGCTTTCATGATCCGATTTCTGATTCTTCGTTAAGAAAGGTTCTTTGATCACTTTTCCATCCACTTTCAATTGGTCATTTTCATAGCTAATTGTTTCTCCTGGTAACCCGATCACTCTTTTGATATAAATCGTTCCATCTGCTAATTGAAATACAACGACATCAAACCGTTTAATTTCAGAAAATTTTTCCATCATAACCATGTCCCCTTGTTTCAAGACGTTCTCCATAGAATTTCCTACCACTGGAACCGGAATAAAGAGAAAACCTCTCAAAATGAATGCAATAAAAATAGAACAGATTATATATTTAATTATAAGCCAGAAACGGTCTATATAACGTTGTTTTTTTGTCAATACCCATCAGACCACCCTTAAAATTCTTGTTCATTATCTATTATAGAAAAAAAAAACAAAAAATGCGACTAGATAACCACATTTTTTTCTTCTAGGAGGATGAGTAAGAGTTGATAACCTTATCAACGAGACTTTCATCATGTTTTTTACGTGAGGTGTACACTTTAAAGCACATTCTTTGATTTTCTATTTGAAAAACCTCTAGAATTTGCGTCGCTTGACACAAATTCTAGAGGTTTACACACTTTGTTTAAGCTACTTGGAATATACTATCTCTCGTTGTTTAAAAGCTTTCTTTGATTTTCTTCTATTGTTATTGGTAGCCATGCTTGCTAGTTTGTCAGAAAAGCGTTGCTTTTCTGACACATTTCTTCTATTTCTTACGTTTTCCGAGTTATTAACAAGTCTTTCATATTCCTCGAGATACTTATTAGCTACAGAAGAGCGTATTTTTCCTTCTTTTAAAAGCACGACTATAGAGTTTTGCTCCTTAATCATTTCAAATCGTAGATCATTTTTTCACTCTCTAATCTTGAAAGTTCGTTATCCTGTCCCTTACTAAGGGTATCAGAACAGCCTATTTTTTTACAGTGTTCCTTTATTTCTTTAATTTTCTCGTCAAGCTCGACTGAGATTTCTTCATACTTTTTTAGAATAAGTGTTTCTTGTTGAGCTGAATAGGATTTCTGTGTTTCTACAGCCTTTTCTACTGCATTTTCCACTTTTTTACAATCGGCTATAAGATGAGCGACACGTTTTTTTGTTTTTTCATGAGCTTTAATTCATGATTAAGTTCTTCAACATATTCTTGAGCCTCTGCACTGTTTTCTACCCTATTCCGTCTTAACTTGTTGTTAACCTTTTTCCTATCCTTTTTAATCTTAACTTGAATTTTATGTACCTTAAAACTTAGCCCAATGAATTTCTTGCATAATCTTTGAATCTTATTAAGATTTGTTTCTGATATCTTATTTCTTGGGAGGTTATTCTTCATGTTCTCTTTGAATTCGTTAACCTTTCCCTCTACTTTCTTAATACGGTTCTTTATTTTTTTAATTGCATCTGAATATAAATGAGCTTCTTCAGGTCTGTAAGCAGAATATGGATGCCTTGGATCATTATCTTGCATTTCACCTAACTGATTTGGCAATTGCTGAGCCTCCTTCTCAGTTCTGTGTTTTTCGTGGCTTTTTGAATGAGATTGAACTTCATCAAGTAAATTGCTGATTTCCTTCCTATATTCTGGTTCTTTGCCTAATTCATTTTCTTGTTTCTGGCTCTGATCATGGATTTGACCATTCAAGAACGTTTGTCCAGCAAATTCTCCGAATACACGAAGATAAAAGAGTAATAATTTTTTTAGTCCCATACGATCTTATGCTCCTTTTAATTAATTTAATGCTTTTCACTTATTCCTAGAGAAAATAAAAAGCTATACAGAAAAAAAGTGCAATAACTATAAAAACTATGGCACCAAAAGAAATCGCTTTTATCTATTGTACATGTAACTTAACACAAAAACAATTTAATATCTATACGAATAACCAATTTAGGACAATAGTTTTGTAGAAAAAGCCCTGTTTAGAAAGACTTCATTAGTTTTATATTAAGTTCTCTTTTTTTGACAACTTTTACAAAAAAATAGTACAAGAGCAGAGCTGTGAAAAAACGAGTCAAAAAAAAGGATAGTTTTTTTGTTAGTTTTCCCATTGAAAACGCAGCCCAATTGTTGATTTTTTTGGAAATTATTCTTCAAAAAAAAAATGAAGAATGTTCAAACGAACAAGCAAGTGCAATAATTTGAGAAGACACCTTCTAGATGATGTTACTCACATCTTAAAAGACAAAGAACTTGCTGACAGCAAAGAAACCAATGTCACATTGATTCTCTTTCGCATAGAAAATGTGGATGCCGTGAAGAAATTTGTAGAAATTGCCAAAGAAAATGATAGTAGTTACAAGTGGTATTGGGCAATCCAAAAGAAGAAATATTTTCTCTTGACGTCCAAAATTTAAGCGGTAATACATTGAAACCTTTATGGATGAACATGTAGGAGCATGGAAAAATCCTTCATTTTTCAAAAAAAAACAAGCCAGAACGTTTATTGTCATGGCTTATTTTCTTTCGATTAAAACTTTTATCTGTGAACCTTCTAAACAAATCATCGCTAAATTGTTTTTTCATAGCCCTTAGTAAATAGCAGCTACAGTGTTGCTTATGCACTTAATCGTAAATTTTACCAATTGATTGGTGAAATCATTCGATACCAATCATGACTAATGATAATTTTAGTAGAAGATAACCTTTTTTGCTAATTTGATTTTCAACTAAACAGTGTTTATTACTTTGTTCTAGACTTGATATTTTAACGATTATTTTCTATATATTTTTCCCATACTTCATCGAATATATCCATTGAGGACAAATAGTCAACGTTTAATTCAAGATAATCCGAAATCTCTTCGTAACTGGTACTATATTTAGGGAATTGGATATCCTTTCCTGCTTCTGTAGCAAAAGCAGAAAGTGGATCTTCTAACTTCCCACCCCGAAGTGTCATTAAGTAATGATAAAAGCTTCGATTCACAATGTTTCCTCCCAATTTTCTTTTAAAAAAGCGGCTCTTCTCGCATGATTTCGTTCATAATTTTCTGGATTTTTTTTATAATAATCTTGATGTTCCGGCTCAGCTAAGTAAAATGGTTTTGCTTCTTCAATCGTCGTAACGATTGGCTGTGCAAAGCGACCGCTAGTCGCTAAATTCTTTTTACTTTCTTCTGCAATTATTTTTTGTTCATTTGTTGTGTAAAAAATAACGGGTCGATAGTTCTCCCCACGATCCTCAAATTGACCAAAAGCATCAGTAGGATCCGTCTGTTGCCAATAGATTTCAACCAATTCTTGGTAAGAAATTTTTTCTGGATCATAAATGATCTCCACAGCTTCTGTATGACCGGTCGTTTTTTCTTTGACTTGTTTATAAGTTGGATGCGGTACATGTCCTCCTGTATAACCAGACATAATCGTATGAATCCCTGGTAATGTATCAAAAGGTTGAATCATGCACCAAAAACATCCGCCTGCAAAAATTGCTCGCTCCATTTTATAGCCTCCAATCCCATCATTTTTTCTCTGTTGAATTTGTATTTTCCTCAACATTTTTTGGTAAGTACAAACTAACGCGAATATCATCATTGACTAGATCAATTTTATCAGCTCGAATATACATACCGTTTTGCATTCGAAATTGATCTAAACGAAGCATAATTGTTAAGTCATCGGTATTTATTTCAATCCAATCTGGCAGTTTGTAGTTTCGCTTGATCATATTCATTACATCTTTGATCGGCAAACTTAATGTCCCTATTGAAAGGCTTTTTGCCTTCAATTGAACATTGCCATTTTCCATCACATACGGATCAAAGTAAAGATAAAAATTAACAGGAAAACCTAATACTTTAAAAGTACCATTTAACAGTGCTTCATTTTCAAGATAAAATTTGTAAGAAATGTCTTGGTCTTTTTGATAGTTCGATAAGAAAAAACTAATCATCTGATTGACTTTTTCTTTATTCGTATTGATGGTTAAGACAGGTTCCCCTTGCCTTTGAGTGATTGCTGGAACTTCTGCGAATTTTGGCTCACGATTTGCGAAAATACGTGTACCTAAAAAAATACTTGATCCAAGGACTACTCCTAGAAGAATCAAAAAAGCCCACTTCCAATAATTTTTATTTGTCACTTGTGTAGAAGTTTTTTTTGAACGTTTATCCATTTCTATTCGTCCTCCTTCGACAACCATTGTTCTTGTGTCTCAATCAATTTGTCTCGCACTGCATTTGCCATTAGCTGGTAGCCTAAATTATTGGGGTGGAAATGATCTTCTTCGTATAAGACATTATTTTTCGCACTGGAGGAACTTTCATTAGTATTTGATTGGTCTGTTGTTCCTTCAGTTACTCCCACCTGTTGATTTAACCCTTGATACAATAAATCATTAATTGGGATAAAATAGCATTCATCAAAATTTTTGACGATGGATTCAGTTCCAGCATTCCAATTGTTTACGATGGTTTGCATGTCAGTTATCTCAGGAAAATTCAAATAAAAAGGATTATAAATACCTAGTATATAGATAGGTGCATGATTGTTTAATGATCGAATTTCTTCAATTATTTTTTTTACGTTTTCTTGATAATTTTTTAAAGGTTTTTTAAATGACTGAACACTGATTCCAAATAAATCATTTTGAATGACTTTCATTAAATCATTGCCACCAACAGTCAACGTGATAAAATCAGCAGTTTTAATATTGGATTGGATTGTTTCTTTTTTCTTCATTCGTTTTAAAATCTGATCGCTTCGTTCTCCGTTTACACCATAATTTTCAATTTCCACCGCTGTCAGATCGTAACGATCCTTTAAATCATTCGCTACTAATGGAACAAAACCACCTTGTTTTGTTTGGTCTCCTACTCCTTCAGTTAAAGAATCACCAATAGCCACGTAATGGATTTTTTCCTTTTGGTCTGTTCGTGGGCTAACAGTTGCTACTGGTTTCAATAATGGTTCAGCTTTAGGTATCGACAACGTTAATCCTGTATAAACAAAAATAGCGATAAGTATCGGGAACAAAACGAGCAATAGCTGTCGTTTTGTTAATTTCATGTTTTTCACCTCATCTTATTCGATTGTTTCTTATATTATCAAAAATTTATATAAAAAGGTAGTGTTTCTGAAAAAAATAAGAATTATTCCAAAGAAAAAGGATAAAACCAATGGTAATAAACCATTGATTTATCCTTTTCACTTAATCAACATAATACATAATCGCAAATGCGTTTTTTCCTGTATGAGTAGCAATCACTGGATTGGTGTGTAGAATGGGAATATGCATGTCAGGAAATAACTCCTGCAATCCCTCTTTGAACTCCTGAGCAAGTTCTTTGGCATCAGCGTGAGAGATACCAATTTGTTGAACGTTAGGCAGTTCTTTTAATTCTTTTTTTAGATTATTGAACCACTTGTCAAACGTTTTCTTTCCACGTCCCTTAGCTACTGGAACTAATTCACCATGTGTAAAGTTCATCACAGCGCGAATATTTAAAACACTTGAAAGTAAGCCAGTTGCTCGACTAATACGTCCGCCTTTTACCAAATTATCTAAAGTAGAAATACCAATATATAACTTTGTGTTTTCTTGGACTTTTTTTACTTCTTCAAGTATTTCCTCTGTACTTTTTCCTTCTTTTGCTAATTCTGCTGCTCGAATCACTTGAAAAGATAACCCTTGATCAGTCGTGTCACTATCAATAACTGTTACTTTTGTTTTTGTTAAATGACTGGCTTGACGTGCAGCTTCGACGGTACCGCTAAGTCCCTTTGTCATATGGATAGAGATGACTTCGCTACCATCTTCTCCAAGAGTATCATACATGGAAATAAACTCTCCGATGGGGGGTTGACTTGTTTTGGGTAATGCTTTTGCTTGAGCCATCATCTCCATGAATTTCTCTCCACCCAGCTGATCATCATCAGGATATACAACGCCATCAATCATTATCGCTAATGGCATAACATGGATATTTAAATGATCTCGTACGCTTTTTTCCATTGTACAAGAGGAATCTGTTACAATTTTTACGTTTGTCATACTGTCTCACTCTTTCTTTAACAAGATGCCTGTTCATTACTAACATAAACATCAAGACAATTTCTTTTTTTAGTATAACAGACAACTAAGGTTTTTTCATTAAATACCTCTAGAAACGAAGCCGTTTTCATCAAAATAACCCTTTTGATTATTCCTATGAGAAAAACCCTCCTGAAAAGAGCATCAACTTACTTTAAAGAGTAAGCCATTTTAACTTTCTTCTTTGTTTTCTTTTCTTTGGTATGTTTCAAATTGATAGGCGTAAGGATTTTTTTCGTCTATTTCGCCCTGACTAATATTAATCAGTGACCATTGATTCCAATCAATTTCTGGAAAATACGTATCTCCCTCAAATGAATGATGAATAACCGTCCGATATAAAATCGTACAAAATGGGAGAAATTCTTTATAGATTACTGATCCTCCTGCAACAAATAAAATACCGTCGTTTTCCTTCGCATAGCCTAAGACTTCTTGAACATCATGCATCACGAGGACATGATCCGCTTGGTAGTTTCGATCTCTGGTCATTACAATCGTTTGACGATTCGGCAAAGGACGGCTTCCCATTCCTTCAAATGTTTTTCTTCCCATCACCAAAGTATTTGCTTCAGTCATTTGTTTAAAAAATTTCAAATCATTCGGTAGTCGCCAAGGTAGTCGCTCCTCTTTGCCGATTAATCCATTTTCATCTTGTGCCCAGATTGCAGCTAGCATATACTCATCCTTTCTACTTCTATACTGCGATTGGTGCTTTGATTGATGGATGCGGATCATAGCCTTCTACTTTGATATCATCCATTTCAAAATCAAAGACAGATTTTTTTTCTGTATTTAAAACCAATGTAGGAAAGGCACGTACTTCTCTAGAAAGCTGTTCCATCATTTGTTCTACGTGGTTTGAATATAAGTGAGCATCTCCTAAGGTATGGATAAATTCTCCTACTTCTAGTTCAGTTTCATGAGCAATCAAATGCGTCAATAACGCATAACTTGCAATATTAAAAGGAACGCCTAAGAACACATCCCCACTACGTTGATAGAGCTGACAACTCAAACGACCGTCATGAACATAGAATTGGAACATCGTGTGACAAGGTGGTAAAGCCATACTAGGAATATCTTCAGGATTCCATGCCGAGACAATTAATCGTCTTGAATCTGGTGTTTTTTTGATTGATTCAATAACCTCTTTGATTTGATCAATAAAACCACCTTCTTTTGTTTCCCAATGACGCCATTGATAACCATAAATGTGACCTAGATCGCCATACTTTTCAGCAAACACATCATCATTTAGTATTCTTTCACAAAATAATTGACTTTGTTCCTTATAGCATTTATTAAATTCAGGATCAGTTAAACTTCGATGACCAAAATCTGTCATATCTGGTCCCTTGTATTCATCGCTTGTAATATAGCGTTCAAATGCCCACTCATCCCAAATATGATTGTTGTTCTGTAAAAGATAGCGGATATTGGTATCTCCTTTTAAAAACCACAGCAATTCGCTTTTGATTAATCCAAAAGGAACACGTTTTGTCGTTAGTAAGGGAAACCCTTTTTGTAAATCAAAGCGCATTTGATAACCAAAAATACTACGTGTCCCTGTACCCGTTCGATCACCTTTTTCATGTCCTTCTTCCAATAATTTCTTACCTAGATCAAGATATGCTTGTTCCATTCTAATCCTCCTAGTCTTCTACCCATTCGCTTAAGTATTCCCAACGAGCCATTTTTTCTTCTAATTTATTTTCAGCTTCTGAAACTTCCGTTTGTAGTGCTTGGAGTTTCGTAAAATTGTCCCCTTGATGGTTCATTTCCTCTTGCAATTCTGTTATTTTTTCTTCTATCTCAGCAATTTCATCTTCAATTGTTTCCCATTCTTTTTGTTCCATGTAAGAAAGTTTTTTCTTATCTTTAGGGGTTACTTTTGTCTCCGCCTTGGTATGTTCCTTTTCAGTGATAGCCGTTGTTTCCTTTTGTTTTAGCAAATAGCTCGACATATTTCCATAATACAATTCTTGCTTTGCATTTCCTTGGAAAATAAGTAATTTATCCGCCACTTTATCCAAGAAATAACGATCATGAGAAACAGTAATAACTGCTCCTGGAAAACTCTTAAAATAATCTTCTAAGATCGTCAAAGTGGCAATATCTAAGTCGTTTGTCGGCTCATCTAGCAGTAAAACATTTGGTTGTTGAATCAACAATTTCAATAAAAACAAACGTCTTTTTTCTCCGCCAGAAAGTTTCTTGATCAACGTTCCATGCATAAAACGAGGAAACAAAAATCTTTCCAACAGTTCAGCTACACCAATTTGTCCGCCATCCACTGTTTTTGCTTCTTCTGCTGCTTCTTGCAGATAAGCAATCATTCGTTTTTCTGGATCCATTTCTTCGTTTTCCTGTGTGTAATAAGCAATGCGGACGGTTTCTCCTACTATAAGCCTTCCTTGGTCTAAAGGTATATGGTTAGCTAGGAGATTCAATAAAGTAGATTTTCCAGCTCCATTTTTCCCTGTTATTCCTAGACGCTCTCTCGATTGAATCAATAAGTCTAAATGATCAATTAATAGTTTACCGTCAATAGAGTAACTGCCATTTTTGATTTCCAATACTTTTTTACCTAAGCGTTTAGTTGCAATATTTAGTTCTAAGTCTTCTTCATGATTCACTTGATACAAGTTTTCCTTGAGGTCTTCAAAACGATTGATACGCGCTTGTTGTTTGGTTCCACGGGCTTGAACTCCCGCTCTCATCCAAGCTAATTCCTGTTTATAAAGTCGTTTGCGTTTTTCTTCTTGTTCGATTTCTATGCGGTCTCTTTCTGCTTTTTCCAAAATATAAGCTTCATAGTTTCCTTTATATTCATGAAGTTTACCAAAAGAAAGTTCAAAAATTCGATTGGTTACTCGATCTAAGAAATAACGGTCATGGGTAACCATCAATAATGCCCCACGATACTGTTTTAGATAATTCTCTAACCATTCGATTGCTTCATAATCTAAGTGGTTGGTTGGTTCGTCTAGTAGCAATAAATCTGGTTCATCAATTAAAACCTGGGCTAAACTTACGCGTTTCTTTTGTCCACCAGACAGTGTGCTAATTGTTTTATCTAATTCATTGATTCCTAATTTTTGTAAGATGATTTTTGCATTCGTATCTGTGGACCATGCGTCATCTTTATTCATTTGCTCTTCTGCCTTCGCATAACGTTTTTGATTGCTTTCATCTTCACCATTTTCAGCTAAAGCAATCAAGGCTTCTTCATACGCTCTAACGGTACGGATTAGCGGACTATTTCCTTGAAATACAGCTTGAAGAACTGTCAATTCATTTGGAAATTCCGAGGTTTGTGAGAGATACCCGATTCGATAATCATTTGGATAAAAAACGCTCTGACGATCCCCATCTCCACTATCGATTCCTGCCAAAATATTTAATAAACTTGTTTTACCTGTTCCATTTGTTCCGATCAAACCAATTCGATCTTTTTCGTGGATCATAAAACTAATTGTTTCAAATAAATTTTTTTCACCATACGTTTTTCTGAGGTCAGTTACTTTTAGTTCTTTCAATACATTCCCTCCTCATCTTGGTTATTGTATCATAAAATAATTTAATTACAGATGTTTTTCTAATAAAAGATATGTGAGTCGAAATGATGTTAACTTTAGTTCAAAACAAAATAAAAGAGTAGCACAATATCAAAATAGTATTGACGTTGTGCTACTCTTTTTCAATTTTTTATGATTATCCTTTATACAGAAAATTATTTCGCTTTTTTAATGGTAATTGAACGTTTCTTTGCACGTATTGCAAATCGGAATGAAAAGTCATCCATTGGTTTATTCATTGTGTATGACTCAAGTAAGTTAATATTTTTCCGATAATTATTTGCAGAAAAAGTGGTGATTTTCTCTGTTTCCTCATATTCATCGACAATTTTACGTTCTAAATAATAGCCACGTAACATTTTCTTAGAATAAAGACTATCTTGTTGAATCATCCAAGCAGAGATAAGGTTACCAGAAGCCATTTTTATACCTTGAATCTTTCTTTGCTGGATAAAAAAATCCACCATTGTACCATCATAAACGTCTGTTAAATTTTCCAGACTTTCAATAATTAGTTGCGTATTTTTTTGATAAGTTTCACGAATTTCCTGAATGTCTTTTTCCGAAATTAATGTTTGGCGATCGGATTTTTGTCGTTGCCAAAACATTTTAGGATGGAGAACGATTCGGATCAATCGGCGAACAAAAATAAACCAGAAGCCTATAAAAGAAAGAAACTGACTCGTGATTGAATGTTCGAAGTTTGAAAGAAACCGTGAATAAAAACGATAACCATTTGAAGAAAGTTTACCCGAGCGATAACTTTCATCTACTCCATCTCGTTCGATTGATAAGATCAGTCCTTGAATTTCTTGGACTTCTTGTTTTTCATCCCTTGTTAAATCTTTTAAGTAGAGGTCGCGTATACGATCCTGATAATTTTCAATCACAGCTTCTGTGGCTAAATATTCTTTTGAATCTTTTTCTAAAGTTTTGATTTCAGCTTTTAAAACTTCTACCACATCTTCTAAGATCATCAAAGCATTTAAATCTGTTTTTGCCGCTTCTTCTGTTTCTGTCAACATCGGTAACACGAGGATCCCTACGATCAATGTGACTAAAATGACTCCAGCAGTCAAAAACAATAAAAGCGAGCGTTGATAAAAAACCATGCTATTAATTGAAAAAGGCAAAATAAAAATCGTAGCCAAACTAACGGTTCCTTTTACTCCCCCAAAAGTTAAAATCAAAATTTCATTCATTTGTTCCTTTACTTTTTTCCCTTTATTTTTAAACAAATAAAAGAGACTAATTGAAACAAATCGAATCACGAATAACATCATCGAAATCAACAAAATTGTTAGTAAAAGCCACCAATTTGAATAAAGACCATCGCCCCATACCGGAGAAAAAACTTGAGTTAATTCGATTCCTAAAAAAATAAACACTAAAGCATTTAATGTAAATGCGATAGTTGTCCAAGTACTATTGGACAAACTTGATAATTCCGCATCAAATACCGATATTTTTCTAAAACCAGAGGCTTGTAATATTCCAGCTGCCACTGCAGCAATAATTCCTGAAACATCCACAACTTCTGCTAAAACATACGCCAAAAACGGTAATAATAACTCAATCAATAAATAACCCGTGACATCTCTTGCCGAAGCTTTCTCAATCAAATTAATTACTTTTCTTTTGACCCATACAAGTAAAAAACCTACTGCGGCTCCACCTATACTTGAAAATACCAAAGTCCATCCTGCTTGGACAGCAGAAAATGACCCAGTCACCAACGCTGCCAGAGCAAACTGAAAAGCAGTAACTCCAGATGCATCATTTAAGAGTCCTTCTCCTTCTAAAATATGCATCGCCTTTTCTGGTACATTTACTCGTCCAGACAAGGAACTGACAGCTACTGCATCAGTCGGGCCAAGTGCTGCCCCAAAAGCAAAACAAGCAGCTAAAGGGATACTAGGTAACAAAAATGATAACGTGGCTCCTACTCCGACTAATGTCAGGATCACCCCACCGAAAGCCAAAAATAGAATCGTGTCAAAGTTTTTAAGGATCGATGAAACATCGGCTTTTTCGCCTTCACGAAAAAGCAATGGCGCAATGATCATGACCAAAAATAATTCTGGTTCAAAGTTGATCGATTGTCCCCATTTGGTTAAACCTAAGATAATTCCAAGAAATATTTGAATTAGTGGAGCTGGAATCATTGGTAAAATGCGACTAGCTATGTTAGATAAAGTAATCGTTACTGCAAATACGATCACTAACTCAGCAAATTCCATGGCCTATCTCCTTTATTTTTTATTTTGAGCGAGTACCTTTAGAAATTGCTCTTTCTTTTTCAATATTTTATTTTCTACTACTTCTGCTTGAACAGCATTCCCTTCTAATTCACACTGTACTCGTTTCGACTCTAAGCGAAGCAGATCATGTTTTAACCGTTCAAGTTGACGAAACATGAGAATATTTCTTCTACGTAGTTTACAAAGTATTTGGCGACGGTCTTCCATAGAAAACTCACCATAGCGATCATGCAACAGTTTCTTTTGTTCATCAAAACTCTTTCTCATTTTTCAGATCTCCTATACGCAAACTTCGTCAATCGTCCCAAAACAGTGCTCGATGAAACCTCTTCTTATGTTAAGTGTAGCAATTTTTACATAAGTATAGAGACCTACAAAGAGAGATAAGTTTGCTTAAATTTCAGAAACTCATTCTATTCCAAAATCCGAAAAATATCAAGTACCAAAAAAAGCTAAAAAAGGAGCGGAAATAAAAATAGACGCTCCTTTCTTAACATTATCTTAAATTTTATCTATTCGAAAAATTCACCATAAATATCTTCTACCCGTTGATCTGGATTGATGACAATATATAAGTTCCCAGTTTTTTCACTGATTTTAGTCGACTGGTATTGATTGTCCAAGCCTTCTGTTCCTTTATCAAGATAAGGGAAATAAACAAGGTCTGGTGTACCATTACGATAAAGGATTTCCATACGTTCAATGTCTTCATATTTCAATGCACGGTTAAACATCCCCATTTCTAGTCCACCCAAATTAATATCGTGGGTAGCTACGGAATCTCCTTCATGAAAAATTTCGATTTTAAAACCAGCACATGGATGAATTTCCATAAATTCACTACCATTAATACGACCAAAACTAGTGGTAATTTGTTTAATCCATAAATCACCGATATGTCGACGATTAATTGTCCAAGTTTCGCCGTTTCGGAAATAAAATTTTAGCGCTGTCATTTCTTTACTCATAAAAAAATCTCCTTTTTGACGTCTTTATTCTAGTTCCTTTTTAGTTTAGCATAAATTAGGTCTAAAGGTCACTTTTAATGTTTTTTAATCATCCTACATCCTGCCAAAACATTTTCTATTGGCAGGATGTATTTGTTCAAAAAATACAATTGATAAAAAATCATAAAACATTATTCTGCTTTAAAAAGAAGAACAATTCATTCGCTTTATTTGCTACTTTTCCTTCAATCACTGCTTGCTCAGCAAACTGCAGAGCATCGCTCATCCATTTCCCCGGTGGCTTGCTACTTTCAGCAAGGAGCAGTTTGCCGTCAATCGCTAATTCTCTCATCGATTTAATACAGAGTTGATCATACTTTTCTGATACTTCTCTTAACTGAGGAACCTCTCCAAAGTAAACCATTAATTCTTCTACCTTCAATGAAGCCTCTTTACCTAACTGATACAAATCCAGAGCGCTCAATTGCTGTTTTTTTCGCAGATTCAATCCATGAACGATCAATTGTACTTCTTTGATCATTTGATTGGAGCATTTCCACTCTTTTAAAAAAACCCGAATTTGACTTTCTTGTAGTGCTAATTGATCTATTAGTAGTGCCCATGCTTGGGCTTCTGATTTCAATGGTTTATTTGACAGATCAGAAAAACGTAATAATGCTTCTCCATAATCTCTTAAACCAGGACAATAAATATAACATTTGGTCTCAACGAACGTTTTTAAGCCTGCGGAACGCTCTTTTCCTAACAACATTTTAATAAATTCCACATTGATTCGCTCTACCGAAATTTTACCTAATAATGAATGATTCATTTCTATTGCCTCTGCTGTTTCTTGTTCTAACTTAAATCCTAATTGACTGACAAAACGAATGCCTCGCATCATTCGTAAGGCATCTTCATGGAAACGTTCCTGTGGGTCTCCCACCGCCCGAAGAATGTGATTTTCTAAGTCTGCTAGCCCGTCGAAAAGATCAATAATCTGACCATCTTCTTTTAAAGCAAAGGCATTAATTGTAAAATCACGTCTTTTTAAGTCTTCTTCCAATGAACGCACAAACTCCACATGATCTGGACGTCGATAATCTTGGTAGGTAGATTCGGTACGAAATGTTGTGATTTCATATTGCTCCTCGTCAACCAGCACTAAGACAGTTCCGTGTTCGATGCCAATATCAATCGTTTTTGGAAAAAGTTTTTTGATTTCTTCTGGAAATGCACTAGTGGCAATATCCACATCATGGATTTCCTGATTTAAAAGAATATCCCTGACACTTCCACCAACAAAATAAGCTTCATACCCTGCCTGTTCTAACTTATTTAAGACTGGAATCGCTTTTTCATATTCTTGTGGTAACTTCTTTAATTTCATTTTTTTCCTACTTCCATTATGCGACTTATTCTCTTCTTTCAAAGCGATCGTGATCCCTTTGGTTAAACTTTTCCATATTTTTTTCAAACACTTCTGTTAAATCAATTTCTAGCGAGTTAGCCATGATCATTGCAACAAATAAAACATCCCCTAGTTCTTCTGCCACAGAATTTTTAGGTTCAGTTGCTTTTTTACTTTTTTCTCCATATGTATGATTAACCTCTCTAGCCAATTCACCGACTTCTTCTGTTAATCGAGCCATTTGCGCTAATGGAGAAAAATACCCTACTTTAAACTGTTGGATATAATCATCTACTTCTTTTTGCATGCTTCTTAAAGAACGTTCTTTTGTCATTTCTTTTCCACCTTTCCTCTTTTATATTACCAAAAATTATTGGTAAATCCTAGGCAAGAGCGATTGAGAAAAAGAATATTCCATGCTACATTATGTAAAGCAATATAAAAGACGGAACTTTTTTCAATAAAACACTCATACAACAAAGGAGGGATAACGTGTTTCCACTCAAAATGATAAAAGAAGTAGCTTTAATTATTGTTGGTACAAGTATTTATGCTTTTGGTCTTGTTTATTTAAATATTGCCAATCATTTAGCAGAAGGTGGTGTTTCAGGGATTACTTTAATTTTGCGTGCCTTGTTTGGCATTGATCCTGCTTATTCTACCTTATTGATCAATATCCCTTTAATTTTACTTGGCGGAAAAATCCTCGGTAAGCGTTCTTTTGCCTATACGGTTTTAGGGACAATTTCTCTTTCTGCTTTTTTGTGGATCTGGCAACGCATACCGTTACAGATCAATTTGCAACATGATTTGTTGATTGTCTCTTTACTTGCCGGATTAATCGCAGGAATAGGCAGTGGACTGGTTTATCGAATGGGAGGAACAACTGGCGGGAGTGATATCATTGCACGCATCTTAGAAAAAAATTACGGTATTTCTATGGGACGTTCGCTTTTAGCACTAGATGTAGTTGTTCTATTGGCTTCCCTTTCTTATATTGACTTAAAACGAATGATGTACACTTTAATCGTGTCTTATGTTTTCAGTCGTGTCATTGATTCGATCTTAGATGGTGGTTATTCAGCTAAAGGAGTCTTAGTGGTCTCAAACAAAAGCGAAGAAATTGCACCTTTACTGATGGCAGAGCTTGAACGTGGTGTCACCTTCTTATCAGGTGAAGGCGGTTTTTCTGGTTATTCAAAGAAAATTATCTATATGGTTGTTAGTTCAAGTGAGCTAAATGAAGTCAAACGAATCGTCCATGAGTTAGATGAGAAAGCCTTTATCTCTATCATCAATGTCCACGAAGTCGAAGGAGAAGGATTTACTTACCTCAAACCACAGACAAAATTTTTGAAAAAAGTAAGTTGATTACTTGTTTTTCAAGCTCAAAAAATCACGTGACAAAACAGATTTACCTGTTTTTATCACGCGATTTTTGTTTTCAGCTTTGATGTTCTATTTGCCCCATCTTTTCATGTTCATATTTCAAGATTAGGCGATTCACTTCATCAGATAGTTGGAGAAAAGCATTCTTGTCGCCTTTTTCAAGTGCCTGGTCAATCTGTGCATAAAGTAAATTTAAGCGTGTCTCTTGTTCTTTTTGACGGAAGTAAAGTTCAATGATTTCCGTATCTTCTTCGCTGATGGAATCATCCCAAGAAGCAAATGGATTTTCTTCTAAGACTGTTAGATATTCTTTCGTTTGCCAAGCATTTTCAAACAAACATTCTACATATAAAGGTCGTTTCCAATTCAAACGTATTTCATGGAAAATTTGATCGGTATCAGTAAATTCTTTTCCCTCTAAGAATAATTTCATTGGCTCCCCTTCAAAAGATAAATCACTGATCTGCAACCCTCGATTTGCTTGATTTGCTCCTTCAATGAAATGGACATTGTTTAATATAGCTTCATGATTGGCAAGGTAATTTAAAATCCAAAAAACTTCTCTACGGCTAAAAGAAATATGATTGACCATCCAAGTTAAAAAATTCTTTTTTTCTTTTACGTCTATTAGCATTTTACTCACCTCTCTACTAGGTCGTCTAATACTGACAGTGCCTCCAAATCTCCAGGTTCAAGTTTCAAATAACGTGTAAGTAATTCTTTTGTTTTATTTAATTGTCCTTCTTCTCGTAAGAAAAATGCATATTCTTTTAGAAAATCAGGTTCGTGTTCTAGTTCGTGAGAAGCTTGTTCATAATGAGCAGCCGCCATCACGTATTCTTCCAATTCATTGTAGGCATGTGCCAAATTCCATTGTGCATAGGGATTAGCTGTTTCTTCCATTTGATTGACCACACGAATGACATCTTCGTAACGTTCTTGATCCAAGTATAGATTACTTAATGTCAATAACGTTTCATCTTGTTTTTCTCCTAATTTTAACGCTTCTAGTAAAAGTTTTTCTGCTTTTTCCTTGTCATGCAGACGATAAGCATTTTCAGAAGCCAAATGATACAACTCAACTTGATATGGATTTTCTTTGATTCCTTCTTCTAGAACTTTTTGAGATTCTTCAACCAACTCTTCTTCCTGTAAAGCTTGCCCTAAATAAAGATAGAGTGATTGATATTGCGGATTCATTTCACGTAATTCTTGTAGATAATAGATGGCTTTTTCATTTTCTTTCAATTGAAGGTAGGTAAAAGCTAATTGAAATAAACGATCATCGGTGCGATCTTCTTCCAAGGCTTGTTCCAATGGTTCGATAGCTGCTTCAAAATTTCCTTGCATACTCAAAGATTGTCCAAAACGTTCTTGCATTGAAATACCAGAAACCTCTTTAATATTACTTGCTAATAATTTTTCATAAATTGTTGCTGCTTCGGCAAAACGATCGACCGAAAAGAAAAGTTCCGCTAAAGCAAATTGGATCAGTGGTTCATCCGGCAATAACGTAGCTGCTTCTTTTAATTTCGCTTCACTCACTTCAGGAATACCGATGACTTGGTATAAATCCGCAATCGCTAACAAAGCTTGCGGATAGTAATCACTTTCTTTTGAAATGTTTTCTAGATATTCAAAAGCTTGATCTATTTCATTATCTTCAATGGCAATTTCTGCTAAAGGGATAAACAGTTCATCATTTTCTGGATATTGCGTTAATAATTGTTTAAAAATTTGCTTTGCCTCTTCTAAAAAGCCAATCGCTAGCAACTCTTCACCTAATTCAGCCAATACATCGGCGGGATCTTCTTTTAAAGCCTTTTCCAGATAGATTTGTGCTTGTGCTAAATCTTCTTCGGATAGTGCTTGCAACATTTTTTCGCTATTTGTATTCATTTACATTCCTCTAATCTCACTAATAATCTTTTCATAAGATGTCATTGTTTGTACTAATTCTTGCTCATTTGGTGATTGGTATTTTTCTATTATACCAATTTTTTTCAAAACAAGAATTTTTTTGCTTTTTTTGGCCAGATGCAAGACATTTTCTAAATAATCGCTTTTTGACAAATGGTCAGGCCACTCAATCGGATAATTTAGATGGGTCAACCAGATAAAAAAATTTTTTAATTGAAAAGACATGTTCATTATTTCCGTATTCCATACAAGATGAAACAAGATTCCTAATAGTCTCTTCATACTAGCGGATAACACATGCCCATTTTCTGTTAAATAAAAAGCTTGTTCAAATAGTTTACCATAATTTGAAAGATTTTCAGCATCAACTTGGTAAAAAGCTATCATTTCTTCCAACATACCGGTAAAAGGACGGTGAGCTAATTGATGCGAGGTGGGATAATTTTTATATAGATTTTGTAAAAAACGATAATCACAGACTATGCCACAACAAATGAATATCAAGAAATCAATTTGTTTCCCCTCCACTTGTTTTTCACTGATTGTTTGATCATATACGATCCTATCTGGAAGATTATCTGTTTGTAAAACGACTTGGTTCGGAAGTTGCAGAATCATTCGTTGCTGTGTCAATGCACGTGCCATTGAGCGGATAGATACTGGTATCAACCATAATTTTGCTGTAAGTGAGGTATGCTTTTGGAAAAAACCAGCTAAATCCATCACACCTTCATTTCCAAACCCAATGATAATAAAGGACTGATTTTTAGGATACCGCTTGGCAAATGTAACTAAATTACTTAATTCTGTCAGATGATTGCATTGTGTATTCGCACAGATATACCAATCAATTTCTCTGGGATTAAGGAATTGTTGATTGATTTTCTCAGCGAACAAATCATAGTATCGCTGATTTGTTAAAAATAATATAGGTTGCTCAATTGTTCTCATTTTTAACTGACTCACTAACGTTTCGCCATAATAGATTTTTGTTTTTTCATCTACTATCTGATAATCAAGTTCCACAAGTTCCCCCCCTTTTCTTTATTTTATCATTAGTTTGAAAAAACGAAAAAAGATAGGCTAATTGTCTAATATGGGTTACCTAATAATAACAACTGTAATTTCATTCATGTTATACTATATGCGATATGTAATGAAAAATGATGTTCATTAATGAAAGGTTCTTTAGTAAAAATTGATACAACTGCTATTCTTTTTTACGAAGTTTAATATTTAAACATATCAGAATAAAGTTGCTATTCAAGCTAATGATAAGAATAAAAAGGAGGATGTTTTTTGTCAAAACAAGGTAAAAATTTAAGTCTAGCAGTTCTCATTATCTCATTATGTAGTTTTTTTATGATCTCCCCTCAGATTTATAGACATGCACTGATTGTCTCAAATGATTGGGTCTTTCACATGAATCGCTTCTATGAGACGGCGATGCAAATAAAAAATGGGACGTTTAATTACTTTCAATCCATTTATGGTTTTGAACAATCTGGTCGAGTAATTAATGCTCTTTATGGAACTGATTTTGCTTATTTGAGTGGATTTTTACTCCTTATATTAAAAAACTGGTTCAGGTTTCAACTTGTTTCTAATTTCTTATGTTATTTTGCTGCTGGAATGTCTATGTACTTTCTCAGTCGTTATTGCAAATTAGAACAAAAAGTGGCAGTAGGAACAGCTATCTTGTATATGGGAACCCCTACCATCTTTTTTTATTCCCTTGCACAAAACTTTTCTGGTTGGGGAGCTGCTTTTTTACCACTTGTTTTCATTCCCGCTGTAAGAATGGTAAATAATAAAGAAAAACCAATCCAACCAGCTATTTTAGGTGGAATAATTTCTGTCATTTTATCTGTTCATATGTTCTCAACATTGCTAGCTGTGGTCGCACTATTTCCATTTTTCCTAGTAGGTTTTATTCGATGCAATAAAAAAGTAGCTATGATAAAAGATGCTTTATTCGCTGTATTGATCACGATTGGTCTTTCTTTCAATACATTTGCTGCTTTTTTTGATTTGTCTAAAGATACCTTAATTTCTCCATATCCTGTTACCGATTTGTTATCAAATAGTACTTCACTTTCTTTTGGTGCTATAAGTTGGACTAATTTTGGATTGATTCTTTCTATCATCTTCATTTTCCAACTTGTGAACACTTGCCTAAATTTTAGTAGAATTAGTTTGTTAGAAAAAGTAGTAAATATTGTCGGATTACTTTTTCTATTTGTCTCTTCTAAGTACTTTCCATGGAATGACCTAGGCAATCATTTTGCTTTCATTCAAAAAATGCAGTTTCCTCAAAGATTAGGCTGTATTGCTTGTATTTTATTACTATTAGGATGGTCTTTTACGATTCAAACAGTGATACTTGCTTTAAAAAAGAATACTATGTTTACACTTATTCCTATCCTACTCACTTTTTCTTTGTTAAATCTTACTGGTGGGCATCAATTAATAATGAACACGGCAAATATTTGGAATAGTGATGCCCCGCTATCAAAAGATACGAACGCTGCTCAAACACTAGAAACAAATGCGACTAAGATTCGTCAGAAATTTGGAGGAAATAGCGACTTATCTGAGGCCTTGAAAATACACAAAAAACCGATGGCTGATTATTTACCTACTTATGCGACAAAAATAGAAAATCCCTATAAACTATACAATAATGAGGTGCTTAATAATAAAATTTCTCTTAAAAAGAAAATTGATAAACAAGGAAGGATTCATCTGATTTTTGCTTCAGAAAATACCGAGAAAGTCACTTTACCTGTTATTATATATATAAATACTACTATCGATGTTAATGGAAAATCAAAGAATGAAATCCAGTATTCTCTTACACCAATCGGCGCTTTAGAGATTTCACCAAAAGTAGGAAAAAACGAAGTCGTTATCGGTTATCAACCAAATATCTTGTTCAGGATGTCTTTCGTTATTCGAATCTTAACATTTATAATAATCATTTCTTTTTATAGCATTAAATATCGCATCTTTTATCAAACAGAAAAAATATCTTCAATTTTAAAAAAATGATCTAAATAATAAGATGCGTAGTCAATAAAACAGACTTTAACAAAGTATTTAAGACAAATATGATTTTCTCCCTTATTTACAAGTTCTTAAGGAATACAAAAAGCGCCTGTAGCTTTAGAGCTACAAGCGCTTTTTAGCTGTCTTATTTAACAGCATCTTTTAATGCTTTACCTGGTTTGAATGCAGGTACTTTGCTAGCTGGGATTTCGATTTCTTCACCAGTTTGTGGGTTACGTCCTTTACGAGCTGCACGTTCGCGAACTTCGAAGTTACCAAAACCGATTAATTGAACTTTTTCGCCGTTAGCTAAAGCATCTTGGATAGTTGAAAATACAGCATCTACTGCTGCAGTTGCATCTTTTTTAGTTAAATCAGTAGCTGAAGCAACTTTTTCGATTAATTCTGCTTTGTTTGCCATGGATAGATTCACCTCCTCCACAAGAGATATGATGTAAAACATCAATTTAGTTAAAAACGTTCTGAGTGGTCCAGAAGTTTAAAAGAAATATTGATCAAGTTCAATATTCTGTTATCACGATATCATATAAACCGCTTAATAGCAAGGTTTTTACCATTTTTTCCATGCTTTTTTTAGTCATAAAAACGTAATAATAAAAACCAACTATTTTTTTTGAAAAATTTCTACCGATGTGGTAAAATGCCTATTTTCTTCTTCTTGGAATGATTCGGATCGATGTTCCTTCAAAAGTGAACGCTTTTCGGATTTGATTTTCTAAGAATCGTTCATAAGAAAAATGCATCAATTCTTCTTCATTAACGAAAACAACAAAGGTCGGTGGTTTTACCGCTACTTGTGTGGCATAGAAAATCTTCAAGCGTTTGCCTTTGTCAGTTGGCGTTGGATTGATTGCTACAGCGTCCATAATAATATCATTCAAGACAGCTGATGACACTCGCAAGTTTTGATTCATGCTTACTTCTTCAATCATTTCAGGTAAACGTTCTAAACGTTGTTTCGTTACTGCAGAAACAAAAATGATCGGTGCGTAGTCTAAATAGCGAAATTCTTCACGTATTTCTTTCTCAAAATCACGCATGGTATTTGTTTCTTTTTTAACAAGATCCCATTTGTTGACAACGATAATTACCCCACGACCAGCTTCATGCGCATAGCCTGCTACGCGCTTGTCTTGTTCACGAATACCTTCTTCTGCATTCAGAACCATTAAAACAATATCGGAGCGATCAATCGCACGCATTGCACGCATGACACTATACTTTTCTGTATTCTCATACACTTTGCCTCGTTTTCTCATACCAGCAGTATCGATCATCAAGAACTTTTGTCCGTTATCAGAAACAAAATGGGTATCAATCGCATCACGTGTCGTTCCTTCGATATCAGAAACAATCACACGTTCTTCTCCTAAAATCGCGTTGATTAAAGAAGATTTACCGACATTAGGACGACCAATCAAACTAAATTTAATCGTATCATCCTCTTCTTCTTCTCCATCGTTTTTGAAGAATTTGATTGCTTCATCCAAAATGTCTCCAATTCCTAACCCATGGCTACCAGAAACTGGGTAGGGATCTCCTAAACCTAAAGAATAAAACTCATAGATGTCATTTCTCATCTCAGGATTATCCACTTTATTCACTGCTAAAATGACAGGTTTATTGCTACGATACAATATTTTTGCTACGACTTCATCTGCATCGGTGATTCCTTCACGTCCGCTAACGACACAAATGATTACATCTGCTTCTTCAATCGCGATTTCTGCTTGATGCTTGATTTGATCCATAAATGGTTCATCGCCTAAATCAATCCCACCTGTATCGATCACACTAAATTCTCGACCTAACCATTCACCTTTAGCATAAATACGATCGCGAGTTACCCCTGGAGTATCTTCGACAATCGAAATACGCTCGCCAGCGATGCGGTTAAAAATCGTAGACTTACCGACGTTCGGGCGGCCAACGATTGCAATTGTTGGATTTGCCATATTTTTTCCTCCTCACAAGTTTCCAATCTTACTTAGTGTAACGAATGCTTTGCTAAGTTTCAAGCATTGTTCGTTAAATTTACTTAAGTATTTTCATAAATTGCTCCATTCAACCTTTTTTATAATAAGCAATCAGGAAATCCTTCACTTATAAATTTTTCATCTGTTTATTTTGACCTATTTCTCAATTATTTTTCAGCTGTCCATTATTCTATAAATATTAACCTCTGAAAAAAGAGGCCTTTCTATTGTTTCTTCTAGTAAATAAGATTTCGAGAGTCAAAAACATAAAAAATCAATCAAAGTCATTAGCTTTGATTGATCTTCTTGCGGATTGTACTATTTGAGAAAAGAAACTTGGGTCGTGTGCTTAATTCTCTGAATCGTCTGTTGTTGTATCTTTTACTTCTTCTTTTAGAGCCTCACCTAAAATGTCGCCCATAGTGAAACCAGTATTCTCTTCTGGTAATTCATACGTTTCTACATCTTTTGGCTCTTCTTCAGAAGCAGGTTTTTCTTCCAATGCCTTAATGCTAAGTGCGATACGATGGTTCTCAGGATTGACTTCTAAAACTTTTACTTTTACTTCGTCTCCTTCATGAAGTACTTCATGTGGAGTAGCAATATGTTTGTGTGAGATTTGTGAAATGTGAACAAGTCCTTCCACTCCTGGGAATAATTCCACAAACGCTCCGAAACTAGTCAAACGTCTTACTTTGCCATCTAAAACTGAACCTACAGGCGCTTTTTCTTCAATATCAGCCCACGGTCCAGGCAATGTATCTTTAATGGATAGAGAGACACGTTCTTGTTCAGGATTAATTGAAAGAACTTTTACCTTCACTTCATCCCCAACCGCTAATACATCACCAGGTTTAGCTACATGACTATGAGAAATTTCAGAAACATGGACTAGTCCATCAATCCCACCTATATCAACAAAAGCACCAAAATCAGTAATACGTGCCACACGTCCCTCGATTTCATCGCCCTCGTGGATATTCGCAAAAATGGCTTTTTTCTTTTCTTCTTTTTCGTTTTCAACTACTGCTTTATGCGAAAGAATTAAGCGATTTTCTGAAGGTTCGATTTCAACGATTTTAAGTGTCAATGTTTGGCCTTTATACTCTGAAAAATCAGCAACAAAATGATCTTCAACCATTGAAGCAGGTACAAATCCACGAACACCTAAATCAACGACTAAACCACCTTTGACTACACTTGTTACTGGTGCTTCAATCACGTTACCTGCTTGGAAATCTTTTTCAATGTTTTCCCAAACTTTTTTTGCATCTAAACGACGTTTTGAAAGCAAATAGCTGCCGTTTTCTTTGTCTTTACCAATTGTACTGATCACAACAAGTTCTAGGACATCACCCACTTTTACCACTTCGTTGATATCTTCAACAGGTGAAGTAGATAATTCCTTAGCAGGAACAACGCCTTCTACTCCGGCGCCTTCAATGCCTACAATCACTTGTTTATCTTCAATCACTAGAACCTCACCGGTCACAACGTCCCCAACATTTACTTCTTGGACGCTATTTATTGCCTCTTCCATTGATTGACTATTCTCTGCTTGATTTTGTTCAAATTCTGTCATAACATTTGTCCTCCTAACCAACATTCTGCCGTAACCACGGTACTATTTTAAGTTTAATAGATTATTAAAAAAAAATAAAGCGATTTCGTTTGGCTTCCCCCAAAAATACCATGATTTCAGTACTTTCGGCATTTTTTATAAAAGATATCCTTTTTCTTTTATCACTTCTTTAATCGATTGGACAACTTCTGAAATTGATTTTCCAGTTGTATCAATTCGAATGGCATCTTCTGCCTGTTTTAAAGGAGAAACTTTTCTAATTGAATCATAGTGATCTCTCGCTTGAATCTCTTGCGTGAGTGTTTCTAAAACTGTAGGGATTCCTTTTTCAATATTTTCTTTATACCTTCGTTGCGCTCGCTCTGTCACACTAGCAACTAAAAATATTTTTACTTCTGCATTTGGTAAAACAGCGGTACCGATATCTCTTCCATCCATCACAACGCCACCGTTTTCACCGATTTTGCGTTGGATTGAAACAAGTGCTTCTCGCACTTTTTGATGGGCAGACACTTCAGAGACTGCTTGAGTGACATTTGGCTGACGAATTTCTTCCGTCACATCTTGGTCAGCTACCAAAACATGTTGACCTTCTGGTTTTTGAACAAATGACAGTGGATAATGATGGATCAACTTTACTAACCCTTCTTCATCCGTAAATGCTACATGATGTTTGATCGCTAAATACGTAATTGCACGGTACATAGCCCCTGTATCCGTATAAATATAATTAAATTCTTTTGCCAAAATTTTTGCAACAGTACTTTTTCCCGACGAAGCAGGGCCGTCAATTGCTATACTGATTTGTGTCATGATATAACTCCCTTTTCAAAAAAAAAGCCGCAGTCAGCGGCTAAAATTATTTAACTCTTAGTTGTTGTCCAGGATAGAGCATATAATTATTTGGATCCATCCCGTTCAATTCAAATAGTTGATCAATCGTGATACCTGCTCGTTCGGCTACTTGTTTAGGTCCATCACCGGCTTGTACAGTTACAGTCGTACCATCACCAGTTGTTGCCGCTGAAGATGTTGGTGTTGTTGCTTCATCCACACTGCTTGTTGGCTGTGTTTCTTGTTGATAAATAGATGAAGAAGATGGTGTTGTTTCCTCTTGAACAATTGAGCTTGATGGCGTACTTTCTACCACTGATTGAGATTCCACTGTACTTTCAGCCTCAGTACTTGATTCTTTCGCTGATGAATCTTTTGTTGAAGACGTACTTTCAACAACAGAAGAAGTAGTAGTTGTTGATGTAGAACTTGACGCACTATTTGCTGAACCATTTCTAATCCAAAAATAAGCGCCTGCTGGGATTGCAATACATAATACTAATAATACTAAAAAGAGAGACAAAAATAATGTGTTGCCTTTCTTTTGTTGACGTTGGGAACTTCTTGAAGAAACTTCGTCTTCTGTATCATAAATCGGTTGTTCCCAAGGTTCTTGTGTTTCGTTATTTTCTGATGATTGATGTCTATCTTTTCTGCTCACCTTATTTACCTCCTAATTTCTATCGTAAATATTATACCATAGCCAGAACTCTATTGTCTTAAAAAATTGTTATCCTATGTTTTTTTAAAATAAATTTAGTAAAATATCTTGCCAATTTTTTGACTGATTCACTTGTCTAGCATTACCATAAACTTGTATTGTTAGACTAGCTCCATCAACGTCACAACATTTTTTGGGCTTGTCTACTTGCTTTTCTCCGAAATATTCAAGGATCATCGTTCTTCGACAGGTATGCTCATGAATATAACGAAGCATTTGTTGCAGTCGATATTCTTTTTCTCTTTCTTGTAATTTCAGACGATTTAACCACTCGTTGGAATTATTTGATTTTTTGATTACGTCTAACCATTTTTGTTGGATCTCCTCAAATGGCTCAACATTTTCTTCATGATATTGTAAAAAAACTTCAAAGCTTTGACGTTGTTCTCTTGAGAGTTGATTAAAAAAATAATGAATGCGTTCATCTTTTTCTTTATACAATAGAACTGCTTCACTTGGTTGTTGATCTCTACCTGCCCGACCAATTTCTTGCATATAATTTTCAAGACTATTCGGTAAATCATAGTGGACGACATAACGGATATCCGGTTTATCAATCCCCATACCAAATGCATTCGTTGCAATCAAAAACTGCAATTTATTTTGGCTGAATTGCTGTTGAAGCTGTCGCCTTTGAGACGCTTCTAGTCCGCCATGATAAAAACCTACAGTAAAACGTGAACGAAAAGATTGATATAATCGCTCCACTTCTTTTTTAGTCGCACAATAAATGATCATTGAACCATTTGCTTGCCTCATCAATCGTTCTAATTCTTCTTCTTTGTTCATTGTTTTTTTTACGTATAAGGCAATATTTGATCGATTGACTGATTGCACCACAAGAACTGGCGGTTCTTTAAATAGCACTTTTTGGATATCTTGTTGTACAGCATTCGTTGCTGTTGCTGTTAAAGCAAGCGTTACAGGTGATCCCAAATAGTGTCCGATCTCTCCTAATTGTTGGTATTCAGGGCGAAAATCAATGCCCCACTGCGAGACACAGTGCGCTTCGTCAATCACATACAAGCCAATTTTTTGTTTTTGTAGCTGTTCTAATAAATCTTTTTGAGTTAACATTTCTGGACTTACAAATAAAAACTTGTAATCAGATAAATGATTCAAAACATAATATTTTTCTATTTTAGAAAGCAAGCTATTATAAGCAACTACTCGCTTTTCTCCTTGTTTTTGTAACTGCATCACTTGATCTTCCATCAGTGATAACAATGGTGAAACAACAAGCACCAGACCTTCTTGCAAATAACCAGTTAACTGATAACAAAGACTTTTTCCGTTTCCCGTAGGTAGGACTGCTAAAACATCTTGTCCTTTTAATAAAGTATGGATAATTTTTTCTTGCCCTGGTCGAAATGAAGTAAATCCAAAACGTTTTTGTAATTCATTCTTGAGCATCATCAGTGAGCTCTCCTTTCAGGACCCCAATTTGATAAAAGCGAAATTCACCGTAATCTAAAGGCATTTTTTCATTTAATTCACGGTAGTTCCAAGTGCGTATATTGGGCAATTGACTTAATTGTTCCAACGTTTTTTTTGAGATCATTGTTTCATAAGGAAAGTCAGTAAAATAAAGTTGCCATTCGATCAAATGATCCGTTATCGTTCCTTTTTTTAATTTACGAATCTTCATAACTTCATCAAAAGTATACCCTTCTAAAACTAACTTTCTTGTTGTTAACATACTTTGATTAAAATTCTGAATCAGCAATGGGTGTATCAGACGATAGAGCAAGAAGGTTGGTTTTTCTTCTATTTTTTGTAACAATAAATGGATCCTTTCAGCTTCATATAAACGAAGTTGAACTTCATCGCTAATGGCTGTTAATTGGTATGACAATAATCCAGCCATGTGTGCTCCAGAAAACTGATTGGCTAGAAAATTAGCGTCTTCTTCTGGCATAGCAGAAAACAGTTCATTAAGCTCTTGACTGATTCTTTTTGATAAGGTTACTCGATCAAAATGATTAACTGCTAACCACCGTTTGACTTGAATGGTATAATAGGGGCTTGTTTCTATAGGTATGTAGTCAGAATTATTGCTTTTTAAATTAGAGACAACTTGGATAGCAAATTTGATCAATCGCCAACAAGTACCGTCCGTTCGACCATACCGATCATAGTGAAGCCCCTCAAATGCTATGTCCATTGTGGCTAATTTCTTTTTACCTAAAGAAGTAACCATTGCTTGATTTTCTGTTACAATGAGCCGTTTTTCATTCACTAATTGATCCATCACTTTCATAAATTCTTCTTGAGTCAATTTAGGAAAACTGCCATGGACAAATAGAAGATCATTCAAAAAACCATAGATCAATACTGAACTCGTATGTTTACCAGAAAGAACTTGGTATAAAGTGCTGAGTCTCAACTTGTTTCTCGTAGAAAATAAAGATAAAATAAATTCAGTCATATTACTCCCCTTAAGAATAGGATGGTTAAAATGTCACTACTATGTAAATTAGTTCCTGAACGCTGTATTGCTTGTGGTCTTTGTCAAATTGAAGCACCAGATATCTTCGATTATGATGAAGAAGGAATTGTTTTGTTTGCTCAAGAACCAGAAGCGCAGCAACAGTTTGTCGCTAAAGCAGAAGAAAGAAATGTTCAAAAAGCCTATCAAAAATGTCCAGTAAGAGCGATTTTATTAGAAAAGTCATGAATCAAGTGTTTTGAGTTGAACACTTTATTAACATGGGAGTACTAAAAAAAACGCTAAAGATTTGAAGTTAATGTAGCGTACGAGGAAGAAACATCTTTTTTTGTTTATAGATTATATTTCTTCCTCTATTTTCGAAAAAACTGATCAATCTTTATTCAACCAATTTAACAAGGTGTTCACAATTGCTGTTTGTTGGTCTTCATTCGTAATTTCTGCTTTACCGTCCCCTTTTTGTTCACCATAGCTACCAAAACCACCGTGGTTCCCACCGGCTATCGAAACATATTCTGTTTGCTTAGGTAAATATTCTTTGGCGGATTGATAAGCTTCCTGATTCAACACTTTGTCATTTGAAGCAGTTAAACTTAAAACTGGTAAAGTTGATTTCGACAATGTCCCTTTTTTGTCTGGATAGCTAGCTAAAAAAAAGATTCCCTTTAGCTGTTTATCCGTCGAATGGCTATTTGCGTATCGACTGGCCATGACGCCTCCTAATGAATGTCCACCGATCACATAATCTTGATTAGAAAAATTTTCTCTAATTTTATCCGCTTTGTTTCCACTAAGAATAGCCAAATCAAGAGGCATTTTAGCGATTGCCACAGAGTAACCATTTTGTGCTAATTGTTCCGCCCAGATGCTATAACTTGCTGGTTCAACTAAAGCACCAGGATAAAAAATAATTAAGGGATGTGTATTTTTACTCTTTGCTTCAAAGAGTAAATAATCTCCTTTATCTTTTCCTTGTTGGAAAACTTTTGTGGCCTGTGTTGAAGGCTCATAAGTACTTTGTTGCAAATAATAATAGCCTGCCCCCCCTGCTATTCCTAAAAAAATAATTATACCAATCACTATCCGTTTAAATATCTTCATAACGCTCACCTTTTCTTAGCCAATACTAGACTGTTTATATAGCTACACTAAATAAAATAGGGGAAAATTGCAACCCTTTTACCTAAAATAGGATATGCAATCATTTTTCATTCCAGCAGAAAAACCCCAGAGAATAAATTTCTCTGAGGTATCGAATAAATTTCTCAATTCTTTTATGTGGACTAACTGCATTTTACATTACATGCTACCTTTTCATTCTTATTTTTTATAAACATCGAATGTTAGCAATCACTAATGAATACAATTGACTTCTTTTAATTCCAAGAATGAGTATATCCTCCATTAGCGTTGCAATAAATAATCGCGCTCTTATTAAAAGATTGAATTGTTACACTAACACTACTAATGCCAATATTCAAACTACCTTTAAAATTTACTCTTACATGTGAGTTATACGCTGTAGCTCCTTTTGAAGCACTTTTTGAAGATAAAGACCATAGTATTCCACTATAGCTTCCATATGCATCAATCGGTTTTGATGATGAACCATTTGTCTGAAAAACACCAACTCCTTTTAAAGTGACAATAGTGTGTCCCAGTAGGTTTTTCAATTTTAGTGTACTTGTTATTGTGCGATTATATGTTGCACGTAACATAGCTGACCTAGTCTCTTCTTCAAGGGATGTTTCTAAATATAAATTTTTACTAACAGGAACAATTTGGTGATTGGCATGGTTAAAATTTTTAGCATTTTGTTTTTCAAGATGATGCATTGCTAATTCAACATTATTTTCTAAATTTTTTAACTCTTCAACCGTAACTGAAAGCTTCGTAGAAAGCGCATTCAATCCATTCTCATCTAAAGAAGCAAATGAGGTGGGTAGGAGATTTTTTTCTATTGTAGCATTAACACTAGGTACAGCAATAAATAAACCAATGAAAAAGATAATAAGGCTATAAATTTTCTTTTTCAATATAAACACTCCTCGTTTAAATTTTTTGTTACAAGAAAATTATTCACCATATAGTTAAAAATATTCAAGCAAGTATTTCTTTACCTATCATATTCAATAATTATTACTATCGTTAATAATTGAAAAATCATTGCAATGACCGCCACACATTTTATCCAATAAGGATAATTTGCTTTACGATAGTTTTTCAAAATTAAAAACGAACGTACGATCCCTCCGACAGGTACTAAAAATGCTACAATCGACAGAATAATAATTCCCATAAAATGGATAGAATTTATTTCCTTCAATTCTTTTTCTAGCTGTTTAACCAAATCCTTCTCTCCTTTCAAGAAATCATCTAATGAAACCTCCAGTATCTCACTCAAAAGAACAATTGATTTCAAATCTGGAAAATTTTTATTATTTTCCCAATTTGAAACAGCTTGTCTACTGACAAATAATTTATCAGCCAACTCTTGCTGAGTTAGATTTTGTTTTATTCTATGCGCTTTCAAACGTTCGTTAAACTCTTCTAATTTATCATCTCCTTACAATTAGTATGAAACAAACTTTTCTGATTAAATAGCAAGTACATTTTGCTATTTTCTTTCAATCATCAATGCAAGCAAGGCTTGCTATAATATTATGTATCTTGCTCATAATTATTATATCTTATTTTTTGGTCATCCTAGTTACAAACAAGAAGATTTTAAAAGAACCCTACTCCTTTTTTAATTTTGCCATCGATGGTTGCAATGCTTCGATAGTATTATCCAAAATTTTAATTATCGAACAAAAACTGAAGGCAGATGAAAGGACATAGAAACGACTTTCATCTACCTTCAGTTGATTTTCAAAGAGAACATCATACAGTTTTCCTGGTTTTTGTTACAAAAATTATTTAAATAATTTTATTTTGCTCTTTTGTGATCCGTAAATTTTTGTCGTTTTTTCCAAAAATATAGGATCAAACTACCGAATAAGAAAGGGAGCCCTAAGAATGGATGAATGGTTTGTTCATTAGTTTTCGGGAGATTATTTTTTGGATTCTCTTTTTCATTATTCTTTTCTTTTGAAGAAAGTGTTTCCTTATCAGCTATCGTAGATTCTTCTGTTTGTTTTTCTTTAATTGCTGTGGAAACTGTGTTGTCTTTTGTTATGTCGTCTTCTGTTGGATCTTCTTTTGTTGTGTCGTCTTTTCCCATATCATCTTTTGTCGGATCGTCTTTTGTTGGATCGTTCTCTTCACCATTGATACTGTCATTTCCTCTGTCATCTACTAAATTGACACGAATTGTTCCTTGGAGGATTTTTCTTGTCTCTGTGTCTAACTGTAAATTTATTAAACAAACTTGAGGCTTATCCATTTCATGAATCACTGAAAGATCGTTTGTATCTATGTGTACATATTCATGTAATGGGTTACCAGTTGAAATTTCAAATGCCTGAATATGGCCTAATTGCTTAACTAATTTTTCTGTTAAATTTTTTCTTTCAGTAAAATTAAAGTCAAAGTCATTAGCATAGACAATATAATCTGCATCAATGATCGTGGAATCATCTACTACAAATACTTTAATCTTTTTTTGAACAGTATTATCATTTTCGATTCCAAAATAAACCTCATATACACCGGCCTTGTCTTTATCAATATTATTTTCTAAAATAATTGGTGTTACGATTTCAGTATCGTCATTTTCATTTACGGCAGTAACATTGGCTAAAGACAAAATATCTAAATTTTCATCAATGTCTTTGATATTTATGACAACATTTTCGCCATCTAACACATATTTCGCAGGAATAGGGTGGCGTGGTTGCCAGACAAAAGTATCAGCCATCTTTGTTCCGTCATATTGATCCATTAATTCAGCAGAGGTAAATACATATTCTCCTTGTGGATTTTTAGCTGTCCCTTTCCCAATATTTTGCCAATAACCTGTATACATATCATTTGCCTCTATTTCAGGGAGTCCAGCATCCGAATGAAAATGAAAGTCAGGCCCTAATGTCAGTGAAGACAAGGCAGTAATACCTAAAAACATATTGGACATATTTGTTACAGCACTTGTATCAAAGTTACGAAGATCTAATGTCTTTAATGCTTTTGCTCCTGAAAACATAAATGACATATTTGTCACAGCACTCGTATCAAAATCACGAAGATCTAACGTTGTTAATGCACTTGCTCCTGAAAACATACCTGACATATTTGTCACAGAACTTGTATCAAAGTTACTAAGATCTAGCTTCGTTAATGCTCTTGTTCCTGAAAACATACTTGTCATATTTGTCACAGAACTTGTATTAAAATTACGAACATCTAGCGTCGTTAATGCTCTTGTTCCTGAAAACATATTTGACATATCTGTCACAGCACTTGTATCAAAATTGCGAATATCTAGCGTCGTTAACTCATTTGCATCCAAAAACATACCTGACATATCCAGCACTGCACTCGTATTAAAATGACTGACATCTAAAGTCGGCGCTTTAATTCCGTAAAACATCATGCCCATATCAGTCACAGCTCTCGTATCAAAACTACTAAGATCTAAAGTAGTGGCGCCTGTTCTTACAAACATTCCTCTCATATCTGTTACAGCACTTGTATCAAAGTTACTAAGATCCAAGGTCGTTAATCTACTCGTAAAGCTAAATATCAAATTCATACTAGTGACACGACTAGTATCGAAGTTGCTTAAATCTAAACTCGTTAAATCAAACATATTTTCAAACATGGCATTTACCATATGAACCCTACTAGTGTCAAATAAATGAAAATTCTCAATACTTTGCACCTTTGATAAATTTACAAAAAAAGAATTCAAAACGCCAGAAGCTTGAACAACATCTTCGAAAACAATTTTGTTAATTACATTCTTATAAGAGTCCCAAGGAGAAAACCCTGTTGGCAGGTAGAAATCCCCGCCACCAATATACAAAACCCCATCACTATCAATTCGCCACTTACTTGAACCTAAAGTTCCTGAGGCAATGTCATGTTCATTTTGTATATCACTTTGTTTTTCTTCATTTATTC
>NZ_BJWF01000023.1 GCF_007990225.1 Enterococcus villorum
CAGAGGCTTTGTTAACCACATCCAATATCTCTGAAGACTCAGACGTACAAAATGCCTTAGCAGCTGTCAATGCTTTATTTACTGATGATTCTTATACTACATTATCACCAACAACTACAATTGAAACAATCCAGGCAACCAAAAATCTGATCTCTAAAGCAATTGGAAAATGTGATGTTGTAAGTTTAAATACCTTGTGTCTCCAAGCAGAGACTCTGTTAATGTTAGGAACGAACTTTTAAGAGTCTCTTTTCTACAAAATCTTCTTACTGTTGTAAACGCCTTGTATATAAATCAAGCCCAACTTGTAATGACTAAAGTCGATAAATAATACAATAGCGAATCAAAAAAACAAATTTACAAGTCATTGGTAGATATGCGACCTATTGCTTAAAGAAAGAATAGAATGGTAGTAAATTTGTTATTGAACTCTCCTTTAATTATAGACGTAGCTTAAAAAAGTGATACATTTTTAAATTCTTTTTGCAGTCAACGAAATAAACCTCCATGTAAAAATGGAGGTTTATTTTACGGCAATCCGTAGACATTTCAATGATATGTTGTTTGAATCTTTCTTAGTTTCCCCGAGGAGAAGTTCAATGTATCTTCTTTACTTTGTCTATTCTTCTTATGCCTTTTAAAAATTCATACAGATTTACCTTACAATTTTGCTAGAATCATTTTCAATAAACGTCAACACATCTTTTTCTGTAAATAGATTCACATCACCATAAACAGTATGTTTTAAAGCTGCTGACGCTGTGGCAAAGTCAATGATTTTTTGAGGAACATCATAAGTCAGTAGTCCATGAAGCACACCGGCTGTAAAAGCATCTCCTGCGCCTACACGATCAACGATTGGTTGCAAATGATGAGTAACCGATTCAACATAATTTTCTTTAACCCACAAGGTACCTGTCAACAAATTTTCTGTAGCAGAGATCACTTCTCGTTTCGTTGAATACAAACATTTTATATTTGGGTATTTTTTTTGAATTTCTTGATAATAATTAATCAATTCCTCTTTATCGGAACAATCAGTCCTTGGAATATCAAGTAAATAAAGGGCATCTAATTTACCAGCAGAACAATAATCGATTTCAGGTAAAAGGTATTGTAAAAATGCTTTGGCTTTGTTTTGTGTCCATAACTTACTACGATAATTCACATCAAAACTGATTTGGCAACCTTTCTTTTTGGCCACTTTTACTAATTCAAGCGTGAGTGTTTGCCATTCAGGCGTTAATGCTGGTGTAATGCCTGAAATATGAAAAATGTCTTTATCGTCAAACATTGCTTGGTTTTCCCACTCATTTTTTTTCATTTGAGCAAAGCTGGAGTCTGCTCGATCATAAAGGACTTGAGAAGCACGCTCTCCTATGCCAGATTCTACATAATAAGTTCCTAAACGGTTCCCTCCTCCTAATACATAATTTGTTAAAACACCATAACTTTTAAGATGGTGCAAGACTCCTTGCCCAAGTGCATTTTCTGGAATTTTAGTGGCAAAATAGACTTCATGACCAAAATTAGCTAAAGAAACTGCCACATTGGCCTCGCCACCTCCAAAGTGAGTCGCTAAAGTATTTGCTGTTCCTAAGCGTTCTCCTTCTTTCGTAGAAAAACGCAACATGATTTCTCCTAAAGTAATGATTTTAGCCATTATTCTACTCCTCTAATGACCTGCATTTTTTTTATATATTGCTTGGCGATTCTAGTGACTTCTTCAAAATTGCCTTTTTCTGCTGGCGCTATTAAGTTGCCCCCAACGCCTACAGCAACCACACCAGCATCGAACCATTGACCCATATTTTCCAAACTAACACCGCCAGTCGGCATAATATTTAATTGTGGTAAAGGTGCTTTAAAAGCTTGAACAATACTAGGTCCAAAAGCACTACCAGGGAAAAGTTTGATGATATCTACCCCAGCTTTTAAAGCTTCCTTCATCTCATTAATACTCATGCATCCAGGTAAATAAGGGATTTGATACAAATTACAGATTTTAGCTGTTTCTAAATCAAAACATGGACTGACAATAAATTCCGCTCCTGCCATTATGGCTAGACGTGCAGTCATAGCATCTAATACCGTTCCTGCACCAATTACTACATCCGCATGTTTCTGATAAGTAGCTACTAACTCTTGAATGGCTTGTTCAGCATTTGGGACAGTAAAAGTCAGCTCAATGCCTGTCATACCTCCTTCAATCACAGCACGACTTACTTTAATGGCTTGTTCTTTATTAGTACCTCGAACGACTGCGATCACACCAGCGCGTTCTAATTGTTTTAAACGATGAACTTTCTTCATTTTATTTCCTGCTTTCTATGAGTAATACGGATCATTCATCCAAACTTCTTGATAAGGATGACCTGTTAGTGTTTCAACCACTTTTTTCGTTTCTGGCAAGACATCTTCTTTACTGCCACCGGCTTCCAACCGATGGATTTCCTTTTTCAAAATTTCATGCGTCTGACGATTTAACTGAAAAGTGGTAGAAGCAATGAGTGCCAATGCAATCAAAATAACTGGTGCGACAAAGAAGATAAGGGCAATCCCTGTTTGGATATGATGCGGTGTATTGGAAAAATTAGTCATGGTTTTCGAATTAAAGCCGATATCTGCTAACAAAATTCCAGCAATCCATGAAGCTAAAGCACCTGTTGATTTTCTAAAGAAAGTCATGACTGCCGCATAGATCCCTGCACGATCTTCTTTTGTCATAATTCGGTCTACGTCTGGAATGAATGGGAAAACATTCCAAGGCGTAAATTCTAAAATTGCTCGTGCACATTGATAGAAAATAGAGATGACGATCAAAATCCAAAAAGCATTGGCTAAGTGAAGATACCAAGTTAAAAAGTACCCAATCATTGTTAAAATAATGACACCATAGCTAATCGAAAATAAAAAACGTGGCCCATGAGTAATCATTAATTTTGTTGCTACTAGCGTGGAGACAATACCAAAAATGGATAATGCTTGTAATGTCCACGGTGTATCTGATTTGACTCCTTGAATGCACACAATAATAAAGGTTGGTAATAGCGTTGAATAGAAATCTTTTCCTGTAAATGACAACAAATAGACAAATAAATGTTTACGAAAGGCTTTATTTTTAAAAGTTGAAAAATAATCTGTCACTGTTTTTTTCAAGAATTGGCCAAAAGTCAACTGTGGGCGACTCTCCAATTCTGCTAAAAAGGTTGGTGTCAATTTCCGTTCCCAAGTCGTACAATAAGAAACAAAAATGGCAATGACGAAAATAACGGTCCAAATGATTCCTGTAATTAAATAAGCATTAGGATTTTGCATATGCTGTAATGCTGCTAAAACAAGAAAAACTACCGCTGTTCCTGTGGCGGAAATAAACATACGTGAGCCCGATAAAATCGTTCGTTCTCGATAATCATCCGTCATTTCAGTTGGTAAAGTTTCCCAAGGAATTAAAATCATTACAATGACGACTTCAATCGCAATGTAGATAATTAAGTAATAATGCCAATCATCCGATCTCACCCAAAAAAGTGGAAATAAAATGGCAAAAAGAATACCACCTAACAAAATAAAGAAATGACGACGACCGAAATACTTCCCTAACTTTGTTCGATAAAAGTCATCTGTAATTGCGCCAAAGAACAAGGAGAAAATGGCATCGACAATTCGGCCCAAACCGGTAATCGCACCAGCAAAGGCCGGATCAATTCCTTGGCTTAAAACAAAAGCAAAAATAACTCCTGAAACAATATTATTCCAGCCACCACCCATCAAATCTGTTAATCCATAACAAATGCCACGACCGACATTAATATTTTTTGGTTGATAAACCCAATTCTGTTTTTTATTCATTCTGCCAACTCCTCTCTACTCCTCAAAAAAACCAAAATAGTGATACGCATTTCCATAACAAATATCCTTTACAATTTTCCCTAAGTATGTAAGATCTTCAGGTAAACGACCTTGATCCACCCATTCTCCAAGTAACTGACAAAGTACTCTTCTGAAATACTCATGACGCGGATAACTTAGAAAACTTCTCGAGTCCGTAAGCATTCCTGTAAAGTTAGCTAATAAGCTTTGTTGTGCCATGACTGTCAATTGATTGCGCATTCCTTCACATGTGTCATTAAACCACCACGCACAACCTAGTTGTAATTTTTGGATCATTTCACCTTGGAAACTTTGCATCGCTGTAGCTAATGGTAACCAATCCGCTGGGTTCAATGAATACAAAATAATTTTAGGTAAAATCGCTTGTTCTTGTGCATCTGAAAAAAGTGCCACAAGATTGGATGCTAGATTGACTTGGTCGCCCATCGAATCACCACCTACATTGATGCCGATTCTTTGTTTCATGGTCGCCGAGTCATCTCTTAAAGCATTCATGTGCATTTGCATCGTCCAATTGTATTGGTGATAACATTTCATTAAATGTAGTTGAATTGCTGTTTTAAATTGGGCGGTTTCTTTTTTAGAAAAATCACGCTTTCCTTGTAATGCATCGGTCAAAATGGTATTTAATTCTGTTTCTGATGCTTTTTGATAAAAATAAGTATTTAACCCTTGATCAGCTAAACGACCACCTTTTTCATGGAAATAGGTCACCCTTTTTGATAAGGCCTGAGTCAAGTCGGTGAAAGATTCAATCTTTTGGTGCGTACATTGGGCTAATTTCCTCATGTATTCTCCAAAATGTTCATCCGTAATTCCCCAACTAGCATCTGGGCGAAAAGTTGGTAGGACCTTTAATGAATCTTTTTCTTTGGCTAGTGCTTCATGTGCAACTAAATCATCAATCGGATCATCAGTTGTACAAACTACTTTTACTTTCATCATTTTTAACAATTCTTTAGGACGATAAGCATCTGTTTGTAATTTTTGATTTGCTTGATACCAAATTTCTGATGCATTTTCTTTTTTGATTGTTAAGTCAATATTAAAATAACGACGTAATTCTAGATGTGACCATTCATATATTGGATTTCCTGGGGCTTTTTCAATCGTTTGGACAAAAGCCAAGAATTTTTCATAATCGTCCCCATCTCCACTGATCAACTCTTCTGGTACCCCGTTTGCTCTCATTAAGCGCCATTTATAATGGTCACCTGCACCACGATCATTCAGCCAAATTTGTGTCAGATTTTCGTAAGGCTTATTTTCTAAAATTGTTTGTGGTTCTAGATGACAATGATAGTCAATAATTGGTTCTTCTTTAGCAAATTGATGAAATAATTTTTGTCCCCATTGACTTTCCATCAAAAAATTTTCATTTAATAACAATTAAACCGCTTCCTTTTATTTTTATTTTTACCAGATAAAGCATTGCTTTATCTGGTTTTTCCTTTTTCCAATGCTTCCCATATTCCGTTAAGATATACCGCGCCTAAAGCCCGATCATATAATCCATAGCCAGGACGTCCGGTCTCTCCCCAAATCATTCGACCATGATCCGGGCGAATGTAGCCATTAAATCCGTTGTCATACATTGCTTTTAATATTTTATACATATCTAAAGAACCATATTCTGATTTATGTGGCGCTTCGTAAAAATCTTTCTTTTGAATGAACTTGATATTTCGTACATGTGCAAATGGAATTCGATCACGTTGACAAAATTCCGCTAAAATAGCATAGACATCATTTGCTGGATCTTCAGCGATACTTCCTGTGCATAAAGTAATCCCATTAGATGGGCTATCGACAACATTACATAACCATTCTAGATCTTCACGATTTTTGACAATTCGTGGTAGCCCAAAGATTGAATACGGAGGATCATCGGGATGTACAGCCATTTTAATCCCAACTTCTTCACAAGTAGGAATGATTGCTTTTAAGAAGTAGGCGTAATTCTCACGTAATTTCTCTTCATCCACTTCCTTATAGGCTGTTAATAATGACTTTACTTGTGCTAAACGTTCCGGTTCCCAACCAGGTAATTCAAAATCATTACTAGCTGATTCAACTTTTTGAATGATCTCTTCTGGATCAGCGGGAATATCTGCTTCAATGTAAGCTAAAGTAGAAGAACCATCTGGCAGTCGATAATCTAAATCTGATTTTACCCAATCAAAGACAGGCATGAAGTTATAACAAATGACTTCCACCCCAAACTCTGCTAAATGTCGAATGGTTTGTTTATAATTTTCAATATATTTATCTCGACTTGGTAAACCAATTTTAATATCATCATGAACATTCACGCTCTCAATGACTTTTAACGTTAACCCAGCTGCTTCAATTTCTTCTTTTAAAGCTTTGATTCTTTCCTTTGGCCAGATTTCTCCTACAGGAATATCCATTAAAGTCCCTACAATTCCTTTCATTGCTGGTATTTGTCGGATTTCTTCTAACTTAATTTTTTCTTCATTTGCTCCATACCATCTAAATGTCATTTCCATGTTCTTTTCCTCCTGCTACGATGCTGTTACATACTGATGAATCGTTTGACGCACAGCGCCAGGTCCGACCAACATTTCTTGAAAGATTTTTTCAATCTTTTCAGCTAAACCAACTTGATACAAGTCACTACCAAAAATGGTTGTATTTTGTAAAATTGGCATCAAAGCTTGATGAATTTTTTCAGTATTTTGTTCTCCTAGATGTACATGTTCTAACGTTAACTGTAATTCAGATAACAAAGGATCGGGGCTTGGTGTAAAACGTTGACCTTCATCGTTAATGGCTAGTAGATAGCGTAACCATGCAGCGATTGCTACTGGAATAAAAGTTAAATCTTGAACATTTTTTTCAGGATCTTTTTGGTATTTTTTAATCGTCTCACCAAAACGGATCGCTATTTTTTGTGAGGTATCACTGGCAATTCGTTGTGGGGTATCTGGAATATTTGGGTTAGGCAAGCGTTGTTGAATGACTTCATCAATAAAAGCTTTAGGCTGAATAATTCCTGGATTTTCAACAACTGGTAAGCCTTCTCGGTAACCGATTTCATTTACTAAAGCAACTAAATCGGCATCTTTCATTTCTGAGGCGATTGATGTATAACCCAGTAAACATCCAGTAACGGCTAACGCTGTATGAAGTGGATTCAAACAAGTCGTGACTTTCATAATATCAACTTTATCCACTGTTGAACGATCTGTTAGAATCACTCCGGCTTTTTCCAATGCTGGACGTCCATTTGGAAAAGAATCTTCAATAACTAAGTAATGAACGACTTCGGTATTGGCAAAAGGAGCAATATTTGTTTGTTTTTCAGCGTGAATAATTGCTAGATCGGACCAACCACTTTCTTCTAACCTTTTTTGGACAGCTTTAGAAGGATTTGGCGTAATGCGATCAATCATACTCCAAGGAAAACTCACTTGGTTGGGATTGTTTAAATAGTCCAAAAATTTCGTTTCAACAAATCCATTATTTACCCAAGCATTGGCGATTTCATACACGCTATCAAGGAAGCGCTGTCCATTTTGTGAAAAATTATCCGTGGAAACCATTGCAATCGGCCATTCTCCCGCTAAAAAACGTTTATGTAATAAGGCGGTAATTATTCCGATCGTGTGAGTTGCTTGATCTGGTCCATGATCAATGTCTTGTTGGACATTTGCTAGAAATGTACCATCTGTGTTTTTTAAACTATACCCTTTTTCTGTAATCGTTAACGTAACAAACTGCAAAGATGGATTTTCAAAGTATGCCACTACTTTTTTAAACCCTTCTTCATTTTCCCTTTGACAATAAACACTATCGGCTGTTGCAGCTAAAATTCTTTGGTTTAACTGACCATTTTCATGCATCACTACTTGTAAAATATCATTATGATATGACTGATAGCCTTTACTTACGACCTGATCATCATAGGTTTCGCAAACCACCACACCCGCCTTTAGACCACCTTGATTTGCCAATATTTGAGCAATTTCTCCATGAAATCCTCGATAAAGGTTGCCCCCACCAAAATGAAGCCAAACTGGTTCCTTTTTCCCAAGATGCTTTAATTTGTCTACATCATATTGAGGAAGTTCAATTTTGTTCGCTTTAAGTTCTGTGACATTATTTTGCCAATTTCTAAAATCAACCATCGTTTCCCCTTGCTAACTAATATATTAGTTTTATTTACAAACATACTTCATAGCTAATGAAACGACTTGTCAAGCGTTTTTTTACTATAAAAACCCTAAAAAACGAAGTTAACTGACATATTAGAACTAAAAAGATTTTTCTGATATACTAGTATGTATAAAAGAAAGATGGAGAGTACTTTCATGACGCTAAATAGTTTACAATTCCAAGCTTTTAAAGCGATTCGCAAAAAAATTATTTATTGCGATTTAGAACCTGGAAAGAAAATTTCAGAAAAAAATTTAGAAGAAATGTTAAAAATTGGTCGCACGCCAATCCGTGAATCCCTCATTCAATTACGCCAACAAGAGTTAGTCTACACCATTCCGCAAAGTGGCACTTATGTCTCAAAAATTGATTTAAAAGCTGCGGAAAATGCTCGATTCACAAGAGAACATTTAGAACGCCAGATTATGGTCGAATGTTGTGCGAAGTTAGATAAACAAACTAGCATTATTTTACAAACGGTTTTAGAAGAACAGGAAAAAGCCGCTGCTGCTAAAAATGAGCGAGACTTTTTTGCTGCAGATAATTTGTTTCATGAAATTTGTTTTGAAATCGCTGATCGCCGAGAAATTTGGACATGGTTAGATGATCATAATACCCATCTTGAACGCTTTCGTTGGCTACGTGTCCTCACTAATGGCTTGCCATGGGAGACTATTTTAGAACAGCATTACAATATATTTCATGCCTTGCTTGCTAAAAGTCCAGAGGAAGTAAATTTTCTCACAGCCTTTCATTCACATATGATGTTGTATGAAAAAGAAACAGTTGTTGGTCGATTTCCAGAATATTTCACGACCACGGAAGAATAGCGAGTGTAGCAAAAAACGATTTGAAATTTTCGTTAAATCAACCTACCATTTTGAACGACTAAAAAACTAAACATATTTTCAACGTTTTTTTTAATGCTTTTAAAAATCACTTAAAATAAAAAACACGGTAACCATTTATGGTAGCCGTGTTTTTCTGTTTAAAATAGTAATTATGTCATTTTATTATGAAAAAAATTCATGTATTTACACTAGCGTATTATTTACGTTAACTCAACAAATTGATGGCAATATTTTTTCACAAGTGTGTGATCATGAGAAATAAAAATCACACTCATTGGTTTTTTCTTCAACAATTTAAGGATTCTCATTTCCGTCATTTTATCTAAATTGGCGGTTGCTTCGTCACAAATCAATACTTCTGGTTGAACCAATAAAGCTAATGCTACGCAAATTCGCTGATATTCTCCCCCACTTAATTTTTTAGGATACTTCGTTAATATTGTTTTAGGCAATTGGCAATCGCTCAATATTTTTTCGATCTTTCGCTCTTCATCATTATATGGAGCTAAGCCAAATTGATTTATTGGTTCAAATAAAATTTGTTTAATAGTTTTTGTCGGATCTAAAGCATGCCTCGTATACTGAGTGACTAATTGTACTTTTTTTAACCATTCTTTTTTTGAAAAACATTGTTGTGCTTTTCCTTCAAAAAAAATTAATCCTTCATCTACCGCTTCAAGTCCACAGATTATCTTTGCTAGTGTGGTCTTTCCAGAACCATTTTCCCCAATAATTCCCACCCATTCTCCAGAAAGGACAGATAGATTAAAATCTTTGAATAATCGTTTCTTCTTCTTTGTTTTCGCTAGCTTCTCTATTGTTAATATAGCTGTTTGCTTCTTCAAAAAGTTTTATCAGCTCCTTTGTATAACGATCTTTTGGATGACTAAGTACTTCTTTTGTTGAACCCGTTTCAATGAGTCGCCCTTCTTTTAGTAAAGCAACAGCTGTGCTGAAGCGATGAACAATTGATAAATCATGAGTGACAAAGACGATGGTCATTTCATATTCATGATAGATTTTATTTAACAAATTCAATACAAGTTCTCTACTTTTTGCATCTAAAGCACTGGTTGGTTCATCGACAACAAGTAATTTAGGTACTGAAAATAATGCCATAGCTATGGCGACTCGCTGACACATTCCACCACTCAATTCAAAAGTTTTTTTTGATAAAAGAGCTTTTGGTTGTGAAAAACCAGCCTGAGTAAGCAATTCATAAATTTTTTTTCACGAATGTCTTTTGTTTTGATTCCACGTGATTTTAAAAAATGATGAAATTGTCGGTGGATCGAAAAATTTCGTTGCAAACTATCTAATGGCTGTTGAACAACAAGTTCCATTGGTTCTTTTGTCCGTTTAATCTGACCGGTTTCAGTCAACTCTCTAGGTAATAAATTCAGAATGGCCTTTGTCAAAAGTGTTTTTCCCCCACCACTTTCACCAATCACAGCAAAAAATTCACCTTTAGGAATTTTTAGCGTCAGCGGATGAAGCAACGCTGTTTCTTTATGATAAATGGCATATTCTACTAATTCGATCACTACTTATTCTTTCCTCTCGCTAAATTGGTGGCTAAATGCTTGTGTCAATAAAACGATACTACTTAAAACAATTCCTGGAAAAATAAATAACCACGGTGCAACAAAGAAATACATTTTTCCATCGTATAAAATTGTTCCTAACTCTGGCATAGGTGGTTGTATCCCTATACCTAGAAATGACAATCCTGATATGCTTAAAAGAAGTTTACCAATATCGCTTATAACTAAAGAAAAAAGTTCGGTAAATAAATTAGGAAGAATATGAACCATCAACGTATGCTTTCCCAATGAACCTCTTAATGGTGCTAAACAAACAAATTCTTCTTTTTTTAAATCAAGGACTAAATGACGAATATAACGAATGTATTTTCCTGACCAACTAATCATCAATGCGATCATCACTGTCACAATCGTATTGGCAAATATGCCTGCAAAGACGAGTGCCAAGAGCAATGACGGAACACTTAATAAAATATCAGTAAACGTCATTACAAGTAAGTCAAACACCCCACCTAACAATCCTGCACCACCTCCTAATAAAAGGCTGATTGTTAGCACACTTACTAAAACAATTATTGTAATGACTAGAGAAGAAAAAGTTCCATAAACGATACGTGTATAAACATCTCTTCCTAAATAATCAGTCCCACACCAGTGTCGCCAACTCATCCCTTCTAGTCGGCTCGATTGATCAATTCTATAAGGATCAGATGTCTTTAACCAAATAAACACCCTTCCCACACCGACCAATAGCAAAAATAGCCACTTTTTTTTCAGCTTATGAGCCCCCTTGGTTAATTAAAATTCTTGAGTCTATTCGTTGAATCATTAGATCAATAATATACGAAAGAACAAATGTACAAATCGCAACTATGAGTGTCACCCCTTGAATAACCGGATAATCTCTTGAGGCTATTGCATCCATCAATAATTTCCCTAAACCGGACATACTAAAGGTGATTTCAATCATGACACTTCCACCAAATAAATGAAGGAGACTATTCCCATACAACGAGATCAATGGCGTTGCTAATTCATTCAATTGATAATAAAAACGATAAGATTTTTTTATTCCTCTAAAGCGAGCAATTTGTTGCCGTTCGCTTGTTGCAATAGGCATAACCAACTCACTAACCATTTTAGTTAAATAGGCACTTTCAGATACACACATAACAAAAATAGGTAATAAATAGTTCTTTATATGACTACTGCCAACAAAAGGCAACCATTGTAATTGAACACCAAAGTAAAAAATGGCAACGATAGAAAGCCAGTAAACTGGAAAAGATAGAATAATTGCTAATAGTTGATTAATCCCTCGAAGGAATGGTTTATTTCCGATCCAACTTCCCAATAGTAAAGAAAATGGGCAAGAAATAAAAAAAGTAAGGCTAATTAAGCGAATCGTGACCATAGACTTTTCAACTAATAATTGCCGAACGGATTGATCCGTCATAAAAGAAGTACCAAGATTTCCTCTTAATACTTGAAAAAGCCAATAAAAATAACTTTGAAAAAAATTCTCTTTTATACCTAACTTTTCCCTAATTTCTGATAAATTGTTTGCTGAAACTGTTTGTATCCCAAATTTTCTTAACACACGAAGCGCAGGGTCACCAGTTGACAAAATCAATAACCCATACAAAAGCATGGTAAATAAGAATACACTAACAATAAGTTGCAGCGTTTTTTTTGCTAAAAGTTTTCTTCGCATTTATGCTACCGTCAAGTGTGAAAAGTCAATCGGCGCATCGGATAGGCCAGAATAGGTAAATCTCGATATTTTTTTAGAGGTCACAAAACATTCATCTTTGTAGTCAATGGGGACAGCCAAAGTCTGATCAGCTATTCGTTTAAAAATAGATTGAAAAATCTCCTGTTGTTTGGTTTTATCACTTGTTTTCGCATAGATTTTCAACAAATCAGTTAATACACCGTCGTTAGCCAAAATCCCAGACTGTTCTTTTTGATTCTCAAATAAGGAATGTAAAAAATAATAAGGCAATAACGCATCTGTATATGTGCGATAAAAGATTAGGTCATACTTTTTGGTTTTCCATAATCTATCATAATAACTTTCTTGATCAACTATTTGAATTGATACACTTACACCCACTTGTTTCAAGTATTGTTCGATCAACTCTGCCTTTTCTTTCCACTCAGGAAATTCAGTGGTTTGAATAACTAGATTAAATGCTAATGGTATGTTGTTTTTTTCATAATATCCTGCTGTATTCAGTTGATAGCCGGCTTTTTCAAATAGTGCTTTCGCTTTTTCGACATCATAAATTTTTGCAGATTGATTGGCTTGATTGACATATTGAACGGTCTCTTGAAAGAGTCCCTCGAGCTTTTTGTCAGAAAGTTTCGCTATATTAATGGCTGTGGCAATTCCTTCTCGAATGGGTTGAGAAAGTTGCTCGTTACCTGGATTAAAAGCCATAAAATGCGTCATTGTTCCTGCAAAATCATAACTGTTGAACGTGTGATCTTTGGCTAATATATCTTTGTCACTTGTTGAAAGATCTCCTAAGGTTCCTCCAACAATATCCACTTCCCCACTTTTCATTGCTAAAAAACGTGAACTAGCATCAGGAATGGTTTGAAAAATGACTTGGTAATCGATTGGATGATTCTGGCGATAATAAGGATTTGGAGTCATGATGGTTTGCTCATCCGTTGATTTTTCCACACAAAGTGCGCCTGATCCAATTGCTTTTTCGAATTTTCCGTCATATTTTTTAGTATCAACAGAATCTGGACTCATAATTCTTAACGGCCGTGTTTGACACAATTCCGCCAATAGTTGATTGGAGACTTGGTTAAATACTAGTTCTACCGTATATTTATCTGGTATATGGATCGTTTCTAAATTTGTTAAAGTTTGGAGTGTTGACATCTCGTTTAAAAATTTCGCACGTTCTAAGGTAAACTTAACAGCATCTGCTGTTACCTCCGTACCATTAGAAAATTTTTGATGCTTTTTTAAGTAAAACGTATAAGTCTTTCCATCTTCTGATTGTTCCCATCTCTGTGCTAAACCTGGTTTATAGGTACCTTGTCCGGCATAGGTGATCAATGGTTCATAAACCGCTCCATATAAAGCCATCGCACTGTCATAAGAAGTGGCATCTAAATACTTTCCTTTTCCTTCGCTTGCAATTGCAATGGTTACTGTTTTTGAATCCTTCTCACTTGATAACTCTAGTTTTTTATTCGTACACGCTGTTAAAACACTTATTACTAGCAAAAGAATGATCAAATAAGTTTTTTTTCTCATTTTCTCCCACCTTTTCTTGCTTTAATTAAATAAGAATGGTCGCAGGAAAAAAGATAATCATCGACAGATAAATAAAATTCCTTATACGATGTTACCTCATAGACAGGTTGTTGCTGTTCTTTGATTAATTCAACAGAAAATCCTTGTGCCACTAAACCATCGACCACTTCATTCAACGATTTAATTTGCATCTTTGTTGCTCCGTAACGATCAATTTTTTCTTTCATGAATGTTGCACTTGGATTTTTTGTTTGGTCAGAAAATGAGGTATAGTAAACGCCACCTTCTCTTAGTACATGACCAATTAAGCGAAAATGCTCTGGTAAATCTTCAATTAAATACAACACAGAAGTACTAATAACTGTATCAAATAAACAATCGAAAACAGCCGGATTGCTACCCACTGCATAGGTGATTGGATACATTTTTGCACGTTGCTTAGCAATTTCAATGGCTTCTTTAGCTAAGTCAATGCCATATGCATTCTTATAAGGAATGTGATCGTACAGTTGTCTTAAAAACCCTCCTTGATTGCAACCAAAATCTAAAATTTTTTTCTTTTCAATATCCTTTTTATCCATCAAATGTATGACATTTTGCCAGGCTAAATAATGATTTTCCTCCATCTCTTGGTCGCCATTTTCTCCTTTCAACCACCAATGATCGTATATTTCTACCACACCACCCACTCCTTTTTCTAAACCTGTAAAGTTTTATATAATAAATCAAAAGTAACTATCTAGTATAAAATGATTTCCCATACTTTTACGTTATCCTTATTCTCTTACTTCTAGCTAACAAATAGTAATTATTACGATTTGAAACTTAATAAAATAATTACAGCTAATAATGGAAACCCTATAAAAGGATTAGCTCTAACAATCGATAAAAATTTGATGACTCGTTTTCTCATTTTCAATGCAACTTCTTATTATGAATCAAAATTCTAGTTTGACTAATTTCTACTAAACTCCCTGATACGATACGTTTCGTTATTTTTTACAATCTTACATGAGAGAAATAGTTAGAAGTACAAAATAGCTTCATAGGTTACTCGTTTACTATTTGATGCATTAAATGCTTATTTTTAGATTAAGAAATGTGTAAAAAAATGGATCAAACGGATTTCATCATTTGCTACTTTTGTTTTCTCTTATCTGATTTACTTGTTTCTAGCACTTAATTCTTCTTTCGTTTGTGTGCTTTAATTATTTTCAAAGCTCTTTTCCTCGTTTTAATATTTGGACTTTTTAATCGGCGATACGCACTTGAAAGATCTGTTTTTTCCATAAGTATTCCTCCAAAAGTTGATTAGTCATAAGCATTACATAAATGGTCAAAAGATTTTTGAATGGCTGTTTTATCTAACTGTTTCCCAATAAGTATTATTTTTGTTGTCGTGCATGGTAAGGGCGTCAACGAAAAAGTGACTTGTTGATTGACACCTTGCATAGCAATCATCAGCTCATGTCCTTGAATGCCGATGATTCCTTTAAATCGATACAAACGCTCTTGATGGGTATCCGTTAACCAATCAAGCCAGCGTAAGAGAAGTTCCTCACGAAGATAAACCTCAGTAGTAAGTGAAATAGCTTCAAATCCGTGAGAATTATGGGCATGCATCGCATGATGTTCACGTGAATGAACATGTTCCGTCTCTTGCTCCTCATTGATAGTCAATTCCAAATGACCAACATCTGTTTCACCTATAGTAAATGGTGACTGAAATTTATTCAGTTTAAAAAAACTTTTTGCTTCAATCGGACTTGTATGAGAAAAAAATAATTGATCAGCTAGTGGATTAATTAACCCAACTTGTTTTAATACCTTAGGAACATCTAGTTCTTGTCCTTCATCTTTTACGGACAAAAACAGACGATCCGCAAGCATCATTTGTTTCATACTGACTGGTTCATTTTGATAATTAAAAACATTATTGATATCAACAACAGTCAAAAGACTATCGATATAGAATCTGTTTTTAAGAGTGGGGGTCGTTAGAATAGTTTGAATAATTGGCTGTGGATCAGCAATTCCTGTTGTTTCGATAATGATTTGCGACAATGGTAATCCCCATTTTTGAGTTAGCGTTTCAATATCGGTCAAAGCAGCAATTAAATCACCCCTCAAACTGCAACACATACATCCATTATTTAATTGAAGAACTTGTTCTTTGGTGTGCAGTAATAATTCGTGATCCATTCCTGTTTCACCAAATTCATTTTCAATAATGAAAATTTCTTCCTTGGGGATTTCGGCTGTTTCAAGTGCCTGATTAATCAAGGTTGTTTTTCCTGATCCTAAAAAGCCAGAAACAATTGTGATTGGAATGCCCATGATATCCTCACTTTCCATATACAGATTTACTTGACTTCTTTAAAAATTGCTCGACGTCGTAATTGGGGTGAATATTTTTTTAATGCTAATCTTTCAGGGGTATTTCTTTTGTTCTTACTAGTTAAATAAAGACGTTCGCCTGTTTCAACACATTCTAAAATAATCTTTTGCCTCAAGTATTCTCATCCTTTCTTTTATCGTTTATCTATCCGCAAGAAATTCTTTGATTTGGACTTTTTCATCATAGTTTGATTTGCCATCTTCGAGTTGCTCCGTTAGCTCTTCTTTCAAAGATAATGGAATCTCCCAAAAACCATCTATTTTTTTGAAAAGTTCAGAATTATACTTTTTAAATACAGGATAAAGGGCCAGGAATGCTTCAAAAGACAGATCATAGGCCTCATAAAAATCTTTGATTAGACCATTTTCAATTGCTTCATCAGTTGGTGAACCATTTTCATGAATCAGATGTTTTTCAACCATTAACCGATAGAGTTCACTTCGACTAACTTGCTTTTGTCCATTCTTACGATAAAACTGAACACTTTGTTCTACGAGTGGTGGATAAATAATAGTCAATTACTTCGCCTCCTTACTCCTATCAAATATTTGACGTCCCTTATAGTAGCCCTTCAAAGATACATGATGACTTCTACGATACTCCCCCGTACTTTCATCAAATGAAATTTCAGGTTTGACCACTTTATTATGCGTTCGCCGTAATCTCTTTTTTGCTTTTGATGTCCTTCTAGCCGGTACTGCCATGTCATTTCCTCCCACTCATTTAATTATTTTTCATTTGCTATTTATTACCAACTTGCTTTTTTTACTCCCGGAAGCAACCCTTGATAGGCAAGTTCACGAAACTTTACTCGTGATACACCAAATTTTCTTATATATCCCCGAGGCCGGCCATCTATACGATCACGCACCTTCAAGCGATTTGGATTTGAATCTTTAGGAAGCTTTGCCAACGCTTGATATTCTTTTGCAGCTTTTAATTTTTCTCGTATTTCTGCATATTTTTCAATGCAAGCTTGTTGTTTTTTGGCTTTATCTATTTTCGACTTTTTCGCCATGAATGAAATACACCTCTTTCTTTTGATTTGCTTTCAACAAACCGTAATTATTACGATTTATCAAAAACACCTTATCAGCTCTTTTTTCATTTGTCAATAAAAAATAACATGAAAAATAATTCATATGAATGATTTAACATGAAAATTCTTCTATGACGCATGTTACAATAAAAAATGGGACTATCTGCGGATATAAAATAACTAATATCTTACTAAATTATCTCACTAAGCAATGGTTTTTATGAGAATAAAATATAGATAATCTTATTAGCTTCAAAAAGACCTGAACCTTTTATAATAAATCTATTTCTTCTCTTAATTGGCGTTTTTATTGTTTAAATTCGTTTCATAATGGACAACAAAAAGCGCGCTTCCTTTTTCAGGAAACGCACTTTCTCTATGTTTTATAGCGGTCTTTTAACTATTTTGTCAAATGAATGTCTTAGCTCATCCAGTTTCTTGTCTTCTCTTTATCATACCAATCCGCAACTTATGAATAGATAGAAAAAAGAGATAATTGGTCCATTAAAAAAGGTAACTACCTCTAAATGATAATAATTACATACTAATAGTTTTCAAACAATTTTACAGACAACACCTATCTAAATCGTTATCTAAGTTTTTAATATGTGAAATCTTTGTCACAGGAATATTTTTTCTATCTACATACTTCAAAAAATTATTTAAATAAACTTAAAGTGACGAAATCGTTGTTTTTTCGCCAAAAGTAGCTTCCCAATCCATCGTAAAATCTGCCACTGCTTTTTCAATTGAAGGCATATCAAATGCTTGTTTAATAATATCAACACTCATAGTTGCAGCTTGTGCACCATTTTCAAGTGCTGCGTTGACTTGCCCGACATTTTTAAAACTAGCCGCTAAGATTTTGGTTTGGCTATTTGTGCGAGTAATTTCTTTTGACATTTCATGAATTGCCTCTCTAGGATTTATGTTTAAATTTTCCATACGATTAAAGTATGGAGCAATGTAATCTGCTCCTGCTGCAATGGCTAGATAGGCTTGAAATTTAGTATAAATAGCTGTGGCAGTAACATTTACGCCTCTTTGTTTCAATTCTTTGATCACTTTTAAACCAATTTCACTAACAGGTACTTTGATAAAAACATTGGGATCAATTTTAGCCAGAATTGTTTCTGCATCTTTTAACATTCCTTCATAACTTGTTGCAACCACTTGAACATGGAGCGATTTCTCCATTCCGATGACGTCACGAATTTTTTTCATGTGTGTAAAGAAATCAATTTTCCCTTCATTTTTAACGATTGAGGGATTTGAAGTTACTCCCGCTAAAGAAATTATTTTTTCATAGTGTTTAATTTCTTCAATATTTGCTGTATCTAACATAAATTCCATTTTCTGCACTCGACTTTCTATTTTTAAAATTTTCTATCTTGGTAAAGAACGTCTGAAAAATATCTCTTTTCAGTTAAAATTTATAGTACATGTTCTGTTCGTTCAATAATATCATCTTGTGTTGCTTTTGATAATGTATGAAAGAATGCAGAATACCCAGCCACTCGAACGATTAAATCACGGTGTTTCTCTGGATGTTTTTGTGCATCAATCAAGGTTTCACGAGACACTACATTATATTGAATGTGGTACCCATGCAATTTATTGAAAAATGTACGAATCAACATCGTTAATTTTTGCTTATCTTCTTCTTTTGCTAAAGTTTGTGGATTAACTTTTTGGTTTAATAAGACACCTCCTATTATTTCATCTGTTCTTAATTTAGAAACAGATTTCAATACCGAAGTGGGGCCGTTTTTATCCATGTTATGTGAAGGCGAACAGCCTTCAGCTAATGGCGTCCATGCGCTACGTCCATCTGGTGTGGCCATCGTCCCTTTTCCCTGTCCAACATTTGCAGAAATAGATGAGGTACCTGAATAACGTAAACCACCAATTGGTCCCCGACCAAAACGTGTATTTGGATATTTTTTTACTTCTTCAATATAACTGTCATAAGCTTTTGTTACTAATTGGTCTGCATAATCATCATCATTTCCATATTTAGGTACTTCTTGAAGAATCATTTGCTGAATTTCTTTGCTACGATCACTTTCATAGTTTGACATCAGGGCTTCCCAAAGTTCAGCTTGCGTTACTTTCTTTTCTTCAAAAACGAGCTGTTTGATTGCTGCCAAGGAATCTGCCAAATTGGCAATTCCAACTTGAAGTCCTGAAATAAAATCGTACACTGCTCCACCTTCTTTCAGCGTTTTACCACGTCCAATACAATCTTGGGTTAGAGCCGAACATAAAATATCTGGTACTTCACGTTCAAGGCCTAAGTCAATAGCATTTTCTACGATAACGCTCATACGAGTCAATTCACGTACTGTTTTATCCCAGACAGCTTGTAGCTCTTCAAAAGTTTGCATCTCTTTGAAATGACCATGACCTTTTACGAAGCGTTTTCCTGAAACTGGATCAATTCCATCATTCATTGCAATCATTAAAATTTTAGGAAAGTTCATGTAACTCATTCCTGTACAACGATATCCCCACTTACCGGGAACAGCTGTCTCTACGCAACCAATCGCACTATAATTATAGGCATCTTCTTCTGACACTCCAATTCTAATAAATGAAGGAATAATAATTTCATCATTATTAAAGGCTGGCATTCCAAATCCTAATTTCATTACTTCAATACATTCATTCATAAATTGGCTGTCAAGACCTGAATGATAACGAACGCTTAGATTTGGCTGAGGCAATTTTGTTTGTGCAACACTGCGCAAGACGAGGTAAGAAAGAGCATTGACCGCATCTTTTTTATCTTTTGTCTGTCCGCCAATAGTTACATTTTGATATAAAGGGCTTCCTGCGCTACTAAAAGTATGAGATTGACTACGAACTTTATTAATAGTTAATGTCTTAATCCAAAGATTTGTTAACAACTCAACTGCTTGATCTTTTGTAATGTTCTTATTGTCCAAATCTTTTTTCAAGTAAGGATACATATACTGATCAAAACGACCATAGGACAAGGAATGCCCATTAGATTCGATTTGTAAAATCAATTGAATAAACCAAACAGATTGAACAGCTTCATGAAAAGTTTCTGCTGGTTGATTCGGTACTTTAGCACAGATTCGGCTAATTTCCAACAATTCTCTTTTTCTTTCAGGGCTAGCTGTTTCAGACATTTCTTTCGCTAATTTTGAAAAGCGTTCCGCATATATTTTAACTGCATCCAGAACAATCAAAATAGCGTTATAAAACTGATATTTATCAATACTTTCTGGTTCTGTCAGTTCTAAATTTGCTTTTTCTTTCAATACCCGCTCTTTGTAACCCTCAAGACCAATTTCTAACACTTGTTGATAATCTACAGCTAAGTGAGCATCACCAGAGTTCATTTTCCCTTCCATTCCAAAAAAACCTGTTTCCATAAATACAGAAACTTCATCTGGTAATAACGCATCGGCTTTTGCTCTTAAATTGTTATTCTCCCAAAACGAAGCAATCGAACGCAAATCCTCTTTTGTTTTTTCAGTAATATAAAAAACATCACCGTCACGTTTTTCAAATAGATCTAATTCATTTAAAACAAACTCTAGCGTGTATTCTGGGAAAATAGGCGCATCTTTATTAGAAGAAGCCTGGTTTCCTACAAGCATCGTTTCATTTTCGATATAAATCGACATTTTTTCTAAAATGTTCTTTAGCATGTAAGTACGTTTCATCACATTTGGTTGATTCTGATGTTCTTTGTATGCCTCTGTGGCTAACAAGGCACGTTCTGCACAGATATATGGTTTTTTGCTCAGTACAGATTCACGGTATTGATTCATCCGATTAGATAAATTTCCAAAATAGGGCTGATTTTCTACACATTCTCTTTCTTTCAATTGGATAGTCATAAAAACGCCTTCTAAAATTTCGTTCGTAACCATTTATTATTTTTTACGAAAAAAGCATATCATGTTCGAAGTAGTATAGTCAATATCAAAGTAATTCAAATCAGAAACAAAAAAATATTGCACTTTTGTGCAATATTAAACGGTCACAATTTCGATATTCATTTCTCTTAAAAAAGACAACTCATTTTTTCCTATGCCTGAATCCGTATATACCTTACTAATTTCATCAAATCCAAATTCAGAAACTACTCCGTTTTGATTAAACTTACTTGAATCAGTTAACACAATTGTTTGATTCGCAGCAGTAGCTAAAGTTCTTGATGTATCGCAACGTGTAATATCACTCCCTGTGAAACCACGTTTTCTGTCAAAACCATCAATTCCTACAAATAATTTATCCACAAAAAATTCACTGATGACTTGTTTTACAAGCGGTCCAACGTTTACTTGCGATTCTTTTTGGTACTCCCCACCAATTAAAATAACTTTCACAGATTCAGCTTTTCTAATGTAAGAAGCAATAAAACAAGAGTTAGTGATGATTGTCATATCATTACGATTAAAAGCTAATTCTTCTGCTAATAATGCACATGTTGAGCCTGATTCAATCATAACTACTTCTCCATCACTGACTATTTTGCTTGCTTCTAACGCTATTTTTCTTTTTAAATCGTAGTTTTGAGCTAAGCGATAATTAATATCATCTGTATTGTTCAACAAAGCATAACCATGCTGACGATGTAAAAGCCCTCTTGCTTCGAGCTTATCTAAGTCTTTTCTAATCGTTACTTTTGACACATTTAAAAGTTTAGAAAGTTCATTGACTTCTATTTTTTTATTTTGACTTACGATTGAGATAATTTCTTCTTCTCTTGACATTGAATCCATCCTTTCTTCCTATCAGATTAACATAATTTTACACTTTCAACAATCTTCTAAACACTCATATACTTTCTAACGTAACATTTTTCATTTACGTTAGAATATTTATTTGTTATGATGTAAGTGAAATGACAGAGAGGAGTTTAGTTATGAAAGACAAAGCCTGTATTTTTAATATACAAAAATTTAGCATCCATGATGGTCCAGGAATCCGGACAGTCGTTTTCTTCAAAGGTTGCCCGTTAAAATGTTTTTGGTGTTCAAATCCAGAATCACAATATGGAAAACCTGAAAAAATATGGGATACCCAAAAGCAAAACTACACAACTGTTGGCGAATATAAATCAATGGATGAGATTATCACAGAAGTAATGAAAGATGAACTTTTTTACGAAGAGTCAGGGGGTGGTGTCACGCTATCTGGCGGTGAAGTACTTTATCAAGCAGATTTTGCAACAGAATTATTGCGTCAATTAAAAGAAAGAGGCGTTCATACGGCTAGTGAAACAACAGGATTTGCTAAAGAAGAAATTTTCAAAAAATATATTGAGCAAGTGGATCTTTTATACTTTGATGTCAAACATCATGACAATGAACAACATAAAAAAGGAACTGGCGTTTCTTTAAAACCTATCTTAAACAATCTAATCTGTGCCTTAAAAAAGCATTCTAACGTAGTAGTGAGAATTCCTGTCATACCAAACTTTAATGATGGAGAAAAAAATGCAGAAGCGTTTGCAAATCTTTTTAACAAACTGGGCATTTCCAAAATTGAATTACTCCCATTTCACCAATTTGGTGAAAAAAAATACGAATTTCTTAATCGTGAGTATCAAATGCATGATATTCCTCAGCTTCATACAGAAGAGTTGGATTATTTTAAAGATATTTTTGAGAAACACCAAATTTTATGTCATGTCCATTAAAGTAAAAAGTCTATGATTAGAACTGTTCCACGCATTCAATCCCATTCTAATCATAGACTTTTTGATTCATTTATTCTTTCATCATTTATTTTTTCAAAATTACTTTTCTTAACATCCGTTTTTATAAACTCCGCACTACCTATTTTACCAACAATCATGTCAGCATGTTAGAGGCAACCATACGATTTACTATTCAGAACAAGGATAAAAAATACTAAAGATCATTTAACTGAGTTTAATTAATCCTCACTGAAATGTATAATCGTTATCTAAATGCAAAATATTTACAATCGTTTCACGATCACTAACAATACCATTTATATATTTTTTTCGTATCATCGCTAAAAGCGCTTGAACTTTTTGATTTCCTCTTGCAATAGCGATCGAATGAGGAATTTTTGCCATTTTTTCCAATGGGAGTCCAATTGTCCGACTTTGAAGTTCATGGGAAATAAGCATACCATTTTTATCAAGAAAACGGCAACAACATTCGCCCACAGCTCCTTCTTTTTTTAAAATTTGATAATCTTTTGTCGTCAATAAATCTCGCCATTGGCTGCCACCTTCATCTAAATCACCACCTATACCAACAACCGCAACATCTAAGCGTTCCCAACTATCTATCGTGTCTTTAAATTCTTTTGATTGAAAAATACTTTGAGCCAATTTCTCATTTTTTTGAATGACTGTGGCATTTAAAAATGAACTTTTTCCATTAAATTTCTTTGCCATTTCATAAACTAAAGTATTGACATGATACTTAGAGTTGATATGACTGGGACCACCAGCTAACGGACAAAAGAAAGTATTTTCTACGTAGCGATCTTCTAACTTCTCAATCATCTTACTTAAAGTAGAACCCCACGAAATCCCTATTACCTGATTACTTAAAATAATATTTCTAACAAAAGTTGCGGCAGACTGAGCGAGTGCTTCATTCTTTTCATTTTCAGAATCCCCAGAATCACTTGGGGTAATATCCACTTGATGTAGCTCATATTTTTCTTTAAAATATTCTTCTAATGCAAAAATTTCAGAATCATATCCGACGATGTCTATTTTTACAATACCTTCTTTTTTAGCTTGCGTTAACATTCGACTAATTGTCGTACGATAAATACCCAATATTTTAGATATTTCTGCTTGAGTTTTATTCTCTATATAATAAAAATAGGCAACTTTGGTTAATAATTTTTTTTATACATCATTTTCTCCTAAATGTAGAATATCTGTTGGTTCTTATAGCCGATTTTATCACACCAATAACAAATGAAAAACCTAAAATATTTCTTATGAACACATATATTTAAATATAAACATAACAGTAAAAGAACATGGAACAAAAAAAGAACCCTTGATAAACAAGGGTTCTCCTACTACCTGATAACGATAGATTAACGACGGATTTCTTTGATACGAGCAGCTTTTCCGTGTAATGCACGTAAGTAGTACAATTTTGCACGACGTACTTTACCGTAGCGAACGACTTCGATTTTTGCTACACGTGGTGTGTGTAATGGGAATGTACGTTCAACACCTACTCCGTTAGAAACTTTACGTACTGTATAAGTTTCGCTGATTCCAGCACCACGGCGTTTGATAACAACACCTTCAAATAACTGGATACGTTCACGAGTACCTTCGACAACTTTCGCATGAACACGTACAGTGTCACCTGGGCGGAAAGCTGGAATGTCAGAACGTAGTTGTTCTTTTGTTAATTCTTCGATTAATGGATTCATTGATCTTTTCTCCTTATTCCAAACATTCTTATGAGTTTTTTCTCACAGCGGAACATCGTAATAGTTAAGTGTTTATACACTCACCATAAAATACTATCATACTATTATTTGAGTGTAAAGAGACATTTCGCTCTTTTTTTATTTTGTTTGTTCCATTTCCTCTTTTTTAATTGCTTCCAAGAATTTTACCATTTGTGGGGTTAATTCTATTTGTTCAAGTAAATCAGGACGACGTTGATACGTTCTTCTTAATGATTCTTTTAACTGCCATTCCTCGATTAATTTATGGTTGCCGTTTGTTAGCACTTCTGGTACTTTCATCCCGTTATATTCTGCTGGGCGCGTATATTGGGGATGTTCTAATAACCCCGTGGAATAAGAATCCGTTTGAGCAGAAGTTTGATTACCTAGTACATCAGGTAATAAGCGAACGGTTGCATCGATCATGACCATAGCTCCTAATTCTCCACCAGTGAGTACATAGTCCCCTAAAGAGACCTCGTCTGTTACAAGCGTACGAATCCGTTCATCGTACCCTTCATAATGCCCACAAATAAACACTAAATGTTCTTCTTTTGAAAATTCTTCTGCCATTTTTTGGTCAAATTGTTGACCCGCTGGATCTAATAAGATTACCCGCTTTTTTGTTTCAGGATTTGCTTTTTCAATCGCTTTGATATTGTCATAGATAGGTTGAACCTTTAAAAGCATACCAGCACCACCGCCATAAGGGTAATCATCGACTGTTTGGTGTTTATTATCTGAGTAATTTCTAAAATTAGAAATCGTGATATCTAATAGTCCTTTATCAACTGCTTTGCCAATAATCGATTCTCCCATCGGTCCTTCAAACATCCGTGGGAATAATGTCAATACATCAATTTTCATCGTCAATCAGTCCTTCTGGAATCTCTACATACACGACCTCATTTTCTAAATCAACCGTTTTTACTACAGAATCGATATAAGGAAGCAGCGCATCTTTTTTCTTTGGTCGTTGGACAACCCAAACATCATTTGCGCCTGGTGAAAGAATTTCTTTGATTTTGCCAAGTTCATTTCCTTCTTCATCCATTACTTTCAATCCAATGATTTCGTGGTAATAAAATTCATTTTCCTCTAAATTGACTGTTTCTTCTTTTGAAACTTTTAAAATACCGTCACGATATTTTTCAACATCATTGATGGAAGGATGTCCTTCGAAGCTCAACAAGTCAAAATTTTTGTGTTTACGGTGGCTTTTAACAGTCAATTCAACCGGTGCTTTCTTTTCTTGAAATAGGGTGAGCACCGCCCCTTTTTTGTAGCGTTCTTCTGGAAAATCAGTCGTTGAAATAACTCGTACTTCGCCTTTGATTCCTTGGGTATTTACGATTTTCCCAACATTTAAATATTCAGTCAACTTGTATCCCCTTTTCCTTTTAACACAATGATCAGCCAAACATAGATTGCTGAATGGTGTAACATGTTCTCTTTTTACATATCTGCTTTATTTTAGCATGTGTGTATACGCAATTCTACCTTCTTTTTACTTTCTCTATCCACTATTGATTCATAGAAACAGCCATTTTTAAGGCAGATAATGCGTCTTTATGAGTGACTGTATACACATTTTTAGGCTCTTGCCAGCTGACTTGTGCAGATTGATTGGACGCATCATTCATTTCAATCGTGATTTTGCCGTATTTTTCAGGAGCAGGTAAACTTGCTTTTTCTAGATAGGCAACGATTTCTTTGGCTAATGGTACAGGGTCTTGTCCCTCAACATTACTTGCTCGAATCCGAATCCGCCAATTTCCTTCTTGCCATTCTAGAATACTTGATCCGGCTGCGCCTTGTTGATAAGCCGTAATATTATACCCTAAGTCTACTTGACGTCCGTTGGTATCAATGGTGATTGGTTGTAACGCATTAATCGCTTCTTGACTAGAAGCAAATCCATATTGATAAAGATAAGAAGCGATTGGTGTTTCTTGATTTAATTCTTTGGCATTTAAAACATACGCTTTTGGTAAGTCATAATAAATGATTGAAAATCCTTGTTTTGTTTCTGCTGCGGCCACGTTTAAATTTCCTGACCCAATGGGTATTTCTTGTGGCATTGGTGTCGATGGATAATTTTCTTTTAGTTGATCAAATGCTGTCTGTTGTTTTTGATTGGTAGTCGACGTTTCGTCACTTGCTTTTGTTGTTGTGTCTTTTTGACTGCTACTTTCGGCACTCGTTTTTGTTGTTGATTGTGTTGTAGATGTTTCAGACACATTGCGGTTTGTACTTTGAACCGTGCTTGAAGTAGTCGTTTGTGTAGAGGTTTCAGTTGTTTTAGTTGAATGATTAGCGCCTTGGCAAGCACTTAAAAGTAAAATTGCTGGTATTAATAGCCCAAGTTTTTTCATATTTATCTACTCCCTTCTATATTATAAAGATACGCTTTCTACTAAGCTTTGCCAAGTAGACAAATCAAAAAGAAAAAGCTGTCTCGTAGAAACGAAACAGCTTTTGTTTATTCCTTGTTATCGACGATATTCAAACGCACCTTTTTTGGTGTGTTCATTCGTACCCCATAAACAATCGTACGAATTGCTTTGGCAACTCGACCTTGCTTACCAATAATACGACCAATATCTTCGGGCGCCACAGTTAAATTGTATTCATAAAAGTCATTTGACTCAACGACTTCTAACTGGACTTGATCAGGATGAGTGACTAACGGACGAACGATTGTTAAGACTAATTCGCTTAAATCTTTCATATCCGATCACCTTATTTCTTTGAGAATTTAGCTTCGTGGTGTTTTTGCATAACGCCTTCTCTTGAAAGGATGTTACGTACAGTATCAGAAGGTTGTGCACCTTTAGATAACCAGTTAAGAACTAAATCTTCTTTTAAAACTACTTCTGCAGGGTCTTTCAAAGGATTGTAAGTCCCAACAGTTTCGATGAAACGTCCATCACGAGGAGAACGTGAATCAGCTACGACGATACGGTAAAAAGGACTCTTTTTAGAACCCATACGTTTTAAACGGATTTTAACTGCCATTATATATTTCCACCTCCATTGTTTTATTCACAAGTTGTAGTGTAACAGTTTTTTTTTACCCTGTAAAGCTTTTTTTCTTTACAGCTGTAAAAAAAATATTTCTTAACATTCTTTTTTGTTAAATACCAAAATTCCTACAATTAAAAATAGCAAGATTGTTAAACAAGTAATAATCAATGAAGGCCAATAATCATTTAATTGAATCGTCTCTTTTAGAATATTTGAACCGGACATTAAGTACAACGGTGAGTAATGAGCTGATTTAGAAAACATTTCAAAAAGGTACAATCCAGCAACACTTATCCCACCAATGACTAAAACAAGAGAGCTTGAGGAAAAAAATGAAGAAAAACACAAGAACAAACTATATAACCATACTCCCCATAAATAAGCATAAAAACTTTTTATTTCCAACTGAGGAATGATTAAATTATTCCAATAAATAGCAGTATAAATATACGTAATTAAGTAACATCCCCAATAACTAAGCGTCCAAAACAGTAGACCTGTCAACCATTTGGAAACATAAATTTTCCATCGAATCATTCCTTTTGTTAGAAGATTGATCAATGTCTTTTTTTGATACTCATTTGTCAATGTTGTGCTGAACAACAATAAAAATAGGAAAAGAAATACCGGGAAATTTTTATAGAATTGTCCCCAAGAAGTAAAAGCATCGATCTTTATCTCACCAACCTTCACGCCAACTTCTGCTAAATTATTCGTCATGGATTGTACAAGATAAGGCGTTAACTTCGCAATTAATGGGTTCATGATGCCAAAAAAAATGGTGAGTGAACCTAATAAAACGATGCGCCCTGTTCGCCAATTTTCGATGAACTCTTTCTTGGAGAATGCCAGAAATTGTTTCATTTTTTCACCACTTCCAAAAAAAGTTTTTCTAAAGAAGGTTCTAAATGGTTAATTGATTTAATTGGAAGATGGTGCTCAACGAGTAAAGACATGGCCTGAAATAGCTCCTCTTTTGTTTTATTTCGGTAGATCAGTGTGTCTTTTTGAAGAACTGCTCCTGGTAAAAGCGAGGAAAAATATTGTGAATGTTTCACATCAAAAAATTTAATTTCAAATCCTTCATTTTCCGTATGGGTTTTCAATTCTTCAATAGTGCCAGATAAAACGATTTTTCCCTCATTTAAAAAAACCACTTCATCACAGATATGTTCCACATCCGTTAAAATATGTGTGGAAAAAAGGATCGTTGTTTGTTCTTTCACTTGTAGTAAAATATCTAATATTTCTTTTCGTCCTATTGGATCCAATGCTGATGTCGGTTCATCACAAATCAGCAATTTAGGTTCATTCAATAGTCCTTGAGCAATGCCGAGACGCTGTTTCATTCCTCTTGAAAAAGTACGAATTCTTTTTTTCTCTTCAGCTAATCCCACTAACTTTAATAGTTCTTGGGTTTTTTGTTTGATTTTTTGGCGAGGCATCCCCGTTATTTCTCCGCATAACTGTAAGTATTCTTTAGCTGTTAAATATTCATAAAACACAGGTACGTCTGGTAAATAGCCGATCCATCGATTGGTTTTTGTTTGTCCGTAATGAACATCTTCTCCATTAACTTTGATGATTCCATCATCCTTTTTCAATAAACCTAAGATCATTTTCATTGTAGTGGTTTTTCCCGCACCGTTTTTTCCAATAAATCCAAAAATCGTCTTTTCTTCTACAATCAAAGAAAGTTTATCAAGGATTTGTTTTTCACCAAAAGATTTAGAAACATCTACTAATTCAAGAATAGGCACTATGCGTCCTCCTTACCAAAAACAAAATATAAAATAGGACCTACAAATTGGATGCCAATGACAATAACAAGAATCCAAAGTACCCGGTTTCCGTGTTTATAATGCGAATGGGTCAATATATGATAAAGCGTATAAAAAAATAATCCAAATTGAATCATTACTAATGGAATTATAAATGGTAAAAAATCTTTTATCATGCTTCCCGTCACCTGCTAATTTTTTTATTTTATTCATGTCTTACTCTGTTTACTAGAAACGATAACCAAAGAAAACTATTCACATTTTTCATATCAAATTTAAATCGTTTCATTTCAACATTCGAAATGTCAAAAAGTATTTTTACTATTGTTTATTTATGATCCCCCTCAACAAATTCCAATGGTTGTTTTATTCATTTATTATAGAAGATTTTTGTTAAGAGAAGCAATCAAAATTGATGGGATGTTTCATCGTGCGCTTACTCTTTCATTCGCAAGTGTTTTTATTTGCCGAGTTTACTTATTTTTTGTAAGATAAATATAGAAAGTACAAAGGAGGAATTGTTTTATGACTAAAAAAATTGGTTTTTTTGTAGGAAGTTTAAGAAAAGATTCATATAATAAAAAAGTAGCTGAGGCTTTTGCAAGCTTATTACCAGAAGGGTATGAAAGTGTTTTCGTAAAAATTGATGATCTTCCTTTTTATAACGAAGACTTGGAAACACCAGAAAATGTGCCTGCTGAATGGACTCGTTTTCGTGAAGAAGTCAGTCAATTGGATGGCGTTGTTTTTGTCTCACCTGAATACAATCGTTCCGTTCCAGCTGTACTTAAAAATGCTTTAGACGTTGGTTCACGTCCTTATGGTCATAGTGCATGGAATAACAAGCCTGGATTAGTTGTGACAGCTTCACCTGGTGGCATTGGCGGTTTTGGAGCCAATCATCATTTACGACAATCACTTGTTTTCTTGAATGTACCTACTTTGCAACAACCAGAAGCATACATTGGAAATATTGCCAACCTTGTCAATGAGGAAGGACAAATTGTTGAAGGAACTTTGAGCTTCTTCCAAACAATTCTAGATGCTTATCTTGACTTTTTAAATAAATTATCGAATTAATTTTACTGATTAACAAGCTCTGCTGAGAGGAAAGCAAAAGACAATAATTCTTTCTTATTTTTAGATGTTATTGTCTTATTTTCCTCTCTTTTATTCTTTTACATAATGAAGTTCAATAAATGCGCCAAAGGATTTGGTGTCCACCAGTTTTAATCGTTCTTTGTAGTCCCCTTCTTCAAAGAGCCGTTTGCCTGCACCTAAAAGAACAGGCGCAAGTTGAATCCACCATTCATCAATCAAATGATCTTCAATCAATGGTTTTAATAATTTGCCACCACCAACGACCCAAACGGTTTGCTTGGTGTTTTCTTTTAATTTTTTTACAAAGTAAGCTGGTTCATCATGTACCACTTCCGCATCATTTAAAAGCAATTTTTTATTAGATGAAAATACAAAGTTCTTTTTTTCAGGATAAAGCGATTCTGTTCCCATTATTTTTTTGGCCTCTTCATAAGTTTTTCTCCCCATAATGGTTGTATCAATTGTTTGATAGAATGCCTCATAGGTCGTATTTCCTCCTGTTGGTGTATCAAAGAGCCATTGAAGACTATCCTCTTTTGTCGCTAAGTAACCATCTAAACTAATGGCACCATAAAATACAATTTTGCCCATTTTTCTTCCTCCATTTCAGTCGCTATTCACTTCTTGCTTACGAAAACAAGTATCTAAATGATCGTTAACAATCCCTACAGCTTCTAAAAAAGCATAGATAGTCGTACTACCAATAAATTTAAATCCTCTCTTTTTTAAGTCCTTAGTGATTTGATCGGATAATGAACTAGTTGTTGGTACATCTTTTTGCTCTTTGTAAGAGGAATTGATTACTTTATCATCAGAAAAAGACCAGAGATAATTAGAAAAACTACCACACTCTTGCTGGATTCTTTGCACTCCTTTGGCATTAGCTATGGCTGCTTCGATTTTACGACGATTACGAATAATTCCTTTATTTTCCATTAATTCATCAATTTTTTGTTCGTTAAAATGAGCTACTTTATCAATATCGAAGAACTCATAGGCTTCATCAAAGGCTTCACTTTTGTTCAAAATCGTTTGCCAACTTAAACCTGCTTGATTAATATCTAATATTAATTTACGAAAAAGCTTTTGATCGTTATATTCCGGTACTCCCCATATTGTATCGTGATAAATTTTCATGCTTTCAGTTTGTTCACTCCAAGTACATCGTTGTTTCATAGCTTCACCTCTTATGTATTTATTTTACCATGGACGTTCTTTCCACTCTAAAAAGACGCCCAAGTATTCTGAGACTTTTTGGTTTAACTAATAGGATAATTGAAAAAAGATTCTTTCTCATTTTTTGCGGGACAAAAAAACCGAAAAATCACCATACTAGCTAACACTACGCCTATGATTTTTCGGTTTAGTCATGATAATCAGACATCAATTAACCATTGTCTGTTATCCTTTTATTTGCGTTTTTTCTTTTTCTTTTTGTTTTTCTTGATCATGCGATTCATCGCCATTTTGCCAAGTTTTCCTTTTACTCCTGTCCCAAACATTTGATCCATTCCTGGAATATTCATGTCTCCTTTTGACATTTGTTGCATCATTTTACGGGATTCTTTAAATTGTTTGATCATCCGATTGACTTCAACCACACTATTGCCAGAACCGGCAGCGATTCTTCTACGACGGCTTGGATTTAAGAGGTCTGGATTTTCTCTTTCAGCAGGTGTCATGGAATAGACCATCGCTTTTTTTCGCTCGACATCTTTTGGATCTACTTTAACGTTTTCAATCCCAGGAACTTGATTCATACCAGGTATCATTTTAATTAGATCTTCTAATGGACCCATGCCCATGACTTGATCCAATTGCTCAATGAAATCATTGAAATCAAATGAGTTCTCCCGCATTTTTTTGGCAAGTTCTTCTGCTTTTTTCTCATCATAATCTTGTTGCGCTTTTTCGATGAGCGTCAACATATCACCCATACCTAAAATACGGCTAGCCATACGATCAGGATGGAATACTTCTAAATCTGTTAATTTTTCTCCAGAACCGATAAACTTGATTGGTGCACCTGTGACTGACCGAATCGAAAGAGCAGCTCCGCCACGAGTATCACCATCTAATTTGGTAATAACGACCCCAGTAATTCCTAATTGCTGATTAAAACTATCAGCCACATTCACGGCATCTTGACCAGTCATCGCATCAACAACTAATAAAATTTCATTTGGTTGTGTTAATTCTTTGATCTGCTTTAACTCGTCCATCAAAGTTTCATCAATATGAAGACGTCCTGCCGTATCGATTAATACATAGTCATTTTTCTTTTCTTTTGCTAATTCCATCCCTTGACGAACAATCTCAACTGGGCTCACATCAGTTCCCATATCAAATACAGGTACATCTAATTGTTGTCCAAGTACTTTTAATTGATCAATGGCAGCTGGTCGATAAACGTCGCCAGCAATTAATAAAGGACGTGCATTTTCATTTTTCTTTAAATAATTCGCTAATTTTCCGGTAAAAGTCGTTTTACCAGCCCCTTGTAACCCTGCCATCATGATAACTGTAGGGATTTTTGGAGATTTATTTAATTCGACTGTTTCAGCACCTAATGTAATCGTTAATTCTTCATCAACAATTTTGACGATTTGTTGGGCTGGCGTTAAACTTTCTAATACTTCTACTCCGACTGCGCGTTCACGAACACGTTTCGTAAAATCTTTTACTACTTGTAAGTTTACGTCGGCTTCTAGCAAGGCTAAGCGGATTTCCCGCATCATTTCTTTAACGTCAGCTTCTGAAACTTTTCCTTTTTTTCTTAATTTGCTCATCGCCTGTTGGAGACGCTCAGTTAAATTTTCAAATGCCATGTTTTCTTCATTCCTTTATTCTTCAATTTCTTGAATCTGTTTTATCGAATTAAGAAGGACCTCATCTTTTGGATAAGTTTCCTTCACATAAGTTGTCATTTTTTCTAGCAATTGTTCACGAACGATATAATCTGAGAAAAGATGAAGTTTCTTTTCATAGTCTTCTAAAATTTTACTTGTTCGTTTGATATTATCATAGACTGCTTGACGACTTACCTCATACTCTTCGGCTATTTCACCTAATGAAAAATCATCTGCATAATACAATTCCATATAATTCATTTGTTTTTCGGTTAAAAGTGTAGAATAAAATTCAAAAAGTGCGTTCATCCGATTCGTTTTCTCGATTTCCATTCTGCTCACCTCGCATTTTTAACCATTCTTCATCAGAGAGTACGGTCATCTTTTGTTGGATAAAATAAGCGGTTGCTACTCCCACCCCTTCTTTAAGTGTTCCTGAAAAACTGCCATCATAAATGAAGGTCGAACCACATGAGGGACTTTTGGCCTTGAGTATGACAATAGTTATGGCTTGTTCTTTCAATTGTCGATAAGCAAGAACTGCGCCTTCTTGATAAGCTTGAGTCACGTCTTCGCCTTGAGTCGTTATAACTTTTGCCTGATTGTTCCAAACATCAAACCCGTCGCCTCCAACAATTTCAGCTGGTGCTCTAGGTATCGAAAGCCCGCCCATTACTTCTGGGCAGATCATGATTGCCTTTTTTTCTTCAACTAGCTTCTTTAATTCAGGGATCGCTTTTTCTTGCCCATCATAACGGCACAAAGCTCCCCCTAAGCAAGCGCTTATACCAATCATTTTCAGTTCACTCCTTTATCCAACAAAGTGCCTTCCTATTATACCATTTATTTAGTTTGTAAAATAGTCCTTCTACTCGATTCTATGCTAAAATAAAAATTGCCTTATTCCAGTCATTTACTTTTAACAACTGAATGTGAAACAAACGTCTGGATTGCTAACAGGCAAGTAATCATTTTGGCTGCTGATGAAAAAATCAGTATTTTTTAAAAGAACCGAATGTCAAGAAAAAGGAGAACTTATGAAAAGAGTACTAGTGGTAGATGATGAACCGTCAATCGTCACGTTATTGACTTTTAATTTAGAAAAAGAAGGCTATCAAGTAACAAGTGCAGCAGATGGGCAAAAGGGCTTGGATTTAGCACTGGAAGAAACATTTGATTTTATTATCTTAGATGTGATGTTGCCATCAATTGACGGTATGGCCATTACTCAAAAATTAAGACAAGAAAAAATTGATACCCCTATTTTGATGCTCACTGCAAAAGATGAACAGGTGGATCGAATCATTGGCTTGGAAATTGGCGCAGATGATTATTTGACCAAACCTTTTAGTCCTAGAGAAGTACTTGCGCGTATGAAAGCAATTTTTCGACGAATTGAACCTCGTAAAGAACAGCATGAAGAAACTGAGCCAGATTATTTAACAATTGGACAAATCAAAGCGGATTTAACAAACTTCCAAGTCACGGTTTCTGAACGCCAGATTGAGTTAACACCAAAAGAATTTGAACTACTCGTTTATTTTATGAAACGAAAAGATCGAGTGATTGATCGAGATACCTTGCTCGATCGCATTTGGAATTTTGATTTTGCAGGACAAAGTAGGATTGTTGATGTCCATGTTAGTCATTTAAGGGAAAAAATTGAAAGGGATCCAAAACATCCAAAATATTTAGTAACTGTCCGTGGTTTTGGTTATAAATTTCAGGAACCGAAATGATGAAATGGAGAAAATTATCTGAACGCATCTTTTTTTTCCTCCTCTTGATTGGGTTATTTCTAGGGGGATGGCAACTGATTTCTCATTATTTCAAACAGCAAATCATTGAGCAACAAGAAAGCTACCTCACTAAAAAAGGACAGCTACTGATTCATCAATTAGATATAAATGATTTGTCCTCTTCTACTAATCAAACAGTTCTAACAGAGTTTGTGCATCAATCAGATGAACGGCTAACTTTGTTAGATCCCAATGGAAAAATCTTATTTGATACGACGAATCACTCCTTATCTGGGCAAAGAGACAGTCGTCCTGAAATTAAAGCCATACTTGATGGTGGCTCTTTGGGTACTTCTTTAAGAGTGAGTGAAACATTAAAAAAAGAGTTACTATATGTTGCCCTGCCCATTAAAAAGAATGGACAGCTTGAAGCAATCGCACGTATTGCAGAGCCAACAAGTGGCTTTTTGCCTCGAACAGAAAACTTTCGGCGCTGGGTCTTTTTCTTCTTTTTGATATTTTTTGTTGTGCTAACAAGTATGAGCTATTATTTAATTTATCAACGAAATCGTCCGTTAAAAACCATGTTACCTGTCTTAAAAAAAATGGTTGAAAATCCTGATAAAACTGAAATCATTATGCAAACGTCTGATCAATGGGAAGAACTTTACCAAACAGTCAATGCGTTAAGTGAGCAGATGAGTAAAATGTATCGCGCTTATACGACCACTGAAGAACAGCTGTACACTCTATTAAATGAACTTATGATTGGGGTTTTTTTGATTGATTCAGAGTCTCGACTTCGTTTGTTGAATCCAAAAATGCAGGCACAATTAGGTGTACATGATTACCAAGCAAACCAACGCTATACGGATATCATTCAAGAGCCGAAACTGATTCAATTAATCCATCAAGTCACCCCCAACACGCCATTAGTCCATCAAGAAATTACGATTACAAAAGGACAACAAACACTAGATATTAGTCTTCGTTATTTCAATAGTTCAGATGGGGCGGGCCAAATTTTAGGGGTGGCTTACGATCTAACCAAAGTCAGACGATTAGAAAAGCTACAAAAAGATTTCGTAGGCAACGTTTCGCATGAATTAAAAACACCTGTTACATCACTAATTGGATTTACAGAAACCTTATTAGACGGTGCCAAAGATGATCCAAAAACATTGACTAATTTTCTTTTGATCATGCAAAAAGATGCTATTCGTTTAGACAAATTGATCAGAGAAATTATTCAACTATCAAAAGACGAAGGAATTTCTCATGAAATACGGACAATCGATGTCGCTCCTTACTTTCAACAAATCATTCAAAGCTATCAACCAATGATTGAAAAAAAACAATTAACGGTCCAGCTTATTGGTGATAATAGCTTGTTCACTACAAAAACAGATCTCTTATATCCGATCATTAAAAATCTAATCGAAAATGCGATCCAATACTCAAAAGAATGTGGTCAATTAATTATTCATTATCAAGTCAACGATCAACTGATATTTTCAGTTCAAGACTTTGGTATCGGTATTGATCGTGAAGACCAGGAAAGAATTTTTGAACGTTTTTATCGAGTAGATAAAGCCCGCAGCCGTCATTCCGGAGGTACTGGCTTAGGTTTGGCTATTGTTAAAGATTATGTCCATCTCTTGGGAGGAAATATTACGGTAGATAGTCATCCTGGTCTGGGCTCTACTTTTACGATAACTATTCCTTCTTTATAAAAAGAAGTAGTCAAAACATGACAACTCGCTTCACATAAAAATAAG
>NZ_BJWF01000024.1 GCF_007990225.1 Enterococcus villorum
GAACACCGTGGGTAAGGTTGTAAGAAGGCTGGTCTGCATCAAGCAATAAGAACGAACAGAGAAAAATAGCTCATCATATTTTTCCTCTGTTTGAGCTTATTGCCGCAGATGCAAGCCTTCGAACACCGTGGATAAGGTCGTGAAAAAAGCGAGTAGTTCTAAGCAAATAAGCAAGTATTTTTCAAAATATGGAAAGCTATTTTAAAAAATACTCGCTTATTGTTGAGGAGTTACTTCTGAAACATGTAGATAAATTCATAAAAAGAGCGATTTGATCCGTGCTCTTATTCATTGCCAAATATAATGAGCAGATGCAAAAAATACAAATAGCAGATATTGTTTTTTAAGAAGCTCATCCTTGTTCCCACGCTTTTGATCAGCGACCGCTTTCTCGGTAGATGACCTCTAAACAAAAAGCGCAAGGTTCGTCATTTTCTCTTCTTGAACCATAGAGATCGTAACAGACATGGAATCCTTCTTCGTAAATTTTTTCTAAGTTCATCCGAGATTTTGAAAGTTCTTGCTTTACGTTATCAGCAGGAGCTTGTGCGACCTGATTTAATTCACGCAAGTGCTCTCTTAAACGCTGGTTTTCCATTTCTAATGTCGTATTTTTTTCAACGATCTCGTGTAATGCATGTTTCATTTCTACCAATTCCGTCAATGTATTTCTTAATTCTGATTCTAATTGGTTTAATCCATCATATAATGATCTCTTATCCATTTATTTCACCTACCTGGATGAAGTTTTTTAATTCATCCCATTCATATTCCACTGGATTCTCTCGTCCTGTTAAACGAACATTTACTAGTCGACTAAGCAAATTCAATCCTACGACTTTCCCTTTACCATCAGGAGTATCAACCGTTGTTCCCAAGTCAGGAAGTGTTTGCTTGACCAATTCGTATTCTTCATTTTCATACTGTAAACAGCACATTAAACGCCCACAAATACCTGATATTTTTGTTGGATTTAAAGATAGACTTTGATTTTTTGCCATTTTGATGGAGACTGGGACAAAATCGCCTAAAAAAGAAGCACAACATAGTGGACGCCCGCACGGACCGATACCACCAACCAATTTTGCTTCGTCCCGCACTCCAATTTGCTGAAGCTCAATTCTAGTACGAAAGACAGCCGCTAAATCTTTAACTAATTCTCGAAAATCAATGCGACCGTCAGCAGTGAATGAAAAAATCAGTTTGCTACGATCTAAAGTATATTCAGCTTGTACGAACTTCATTTCAAGCTGACGTTTTTTTACTTTTTCTTTAGCAACTATTAGCGCTTTTTTAGCATCTATTCTATTTTTTTTACTTTTTTCTATTTCTACTTCTGTCGCTTTGTGTAAAATAGGACTTATTTGATCAGGTAATTTTTCTGAATCAAGTTCTGCTTTAGGGATGGCAACAGTTGCAATATGTAAGTTTTTTTGAGACTCAACGACCACTTTATCATTATAATCATATGTTAAATTATCAGACTGAAAATAATAGATATGACCTGTCTCTTTATAACGGACACCTACTACCTCGACCATTTTCATCCCCCTTGACCAGTATTTTGTACTTATTTTTATTCGTTAATTGTTTGCAAAACAAATTGTTCTGCTATCGCTTGAAAGCTAACATTGCTTCTTAATTTCTGTTCCGCTATTAAAATACGCTCTATTGTTTGATTTATCCGTTTCATTTTATTAAATTTTTCTTCTATGAGATCTTTTTTCAAAGCTTCTTGATAATAAAACAACAAAATGGATAAACCAGTAAATTGTTGTGATTTTTCTTTGAAAATCTTTGTTAGTTTTTTTTGAACGTAAATAAATGCTTGCGTATCATTTTTTTGTAAATATACAAACCATTGGTAAATCGAATCCTTAGCATCATTAAACCATTCATCTTCCGATATTTCAACTGCTTTTCCAAAACTGTTCGTTAAGAAAGCCAAAAGTTTGGCTTTTTCTAATGGAATTTTTGCTTGTTGTAATTTTTGAATCAACACACCTTTAGGTAATTCTTGAAAGTGAAGAATCTGACACCTTGATTGAATTGTTGGCAAAATGCGACCAATTGCGTCCGTTTCAAGGATCGCTAAGAACTCGCCTGGTGGTTCTTCCAAAAATTTTAATAAGCTATTCGCCGCACTTGCATTCATTTTTTCTGCTTCTTGAATCAGAAAAACTTTTTTCCGAGATTCGTAGCCACTACGGCTAAATTCTGTTTGTAATCGTCGGATCTGATCGACTTTGATCGTCTGACCTTCTGGTTGAATCACCAAAACATCTGGATGTTCTTGATTTTTTATTCGTTGACAATTATTACAAACACCACAAGGAAGTTGCTTGTTTTGATTCGTACAAAAAAGATGTTGAGCTAACCAAATACCCATTTCGTGTTTTCCAGTCCCTTTTTCTCCTTCAAAAAGATAAGCATGAGCGAGACGCTCATGCTCAAAACTTCGTTGGAGCTGTTGGTACACGATCGGCTGCATTTGATCCAGTGTAAGTTCTTGATCCATAGCGCCTCCTAAAATTGATGAAATCCTTCAACAGGTAATACAAACACTGTTGCTCCGCCTACTTCAACTTCTACTGGGTAAGGGACACCACCATCCATAGAGATATCTAAAGTGACAGGAGTTGAAACAAATTGTTTTCTAGATTCACACGTTTTTTTAATGATTTCTAATGCTTCTTCTACACGTTCGTCTTCGATACCTACTATGAATGTGCTGTTCCCGGCTTTTAAGAATCCACCAGTTGAAGATAATTTTGTGGCACGGATGTTGGCATCAATTAATTCGTTGGATAGACGATTGCTGTCTTTGTCTTGGATAATAGCTAAAATGATTTTCATATACAGTCACCTTCCTAATTTTCAAAAAATTGTGGATATTGTTCAATAATCACTTGGTAGCTTGTTTGGAGTACCTCTTCAAAGCTTTTTCTTGCATCAATTTTATAAATGCGTTCAGGATTTTCTTCTGCTAATTTCAAATAAGCATGACGTACACGCTGATGAAATTCTAATCCTTCTGAATCCAGTCGATCAATTTGGTCATGTCGATTTTCTTCAATACGGCGTAACCCGGTGTCTGAATCAATATCAAGATAGAGGGTAAAATCGGGTGTGGTACCTTCTGTAGCAAATTCATTCAAACGTGCAATTTCAGAAACCCCTATTCTACGACCTGCTCCTTGATAGGCAAGCGAGCTGTCAACAAATCGATCGCATAAAACGATGGTTCCTTCTGATAAAGCAGGAAGTACTTTTTCTACCAAATGTTGTCTCCTTGCTGCTGCATACAATAAGGCTTCTGTACGCTCGTCCATTCGATCATTTTTTGGATCAAGAATGACCGCACGAATTTCTTCAGCGATTGGAATACCACCTGGTTCTCTTGTTTGAATAATATTTTTTTTTGCTACTTTTTTCAAAAGAGGAAATAATTCATTTAAAATGCTGGTTTTTCCAGCGCCATCTGGTCCCTCAATTGTAATAAATAGTCCGTTCACATTTTTGCCCCCATCTCTCGTGTTACTTCTTTATTGTAGCTGAAAATCTTTTTTTATAAAAAATTTATAACTCACGTCTACCTTCCACCGCTTTTAACAGCGTGACCTCATCTGCATATTCAATATCTGAGCCCACGGATAAACCATGCGCTAGTCGTGTGACTTTGATGCCAGCGGGTTTGATCAAACGAGAAAGATACATTGCTGTAGCTTCCCCTTCTGTTGTGGCATTTGTAGCTATGATCACTTCTTTTACTTGATCATCATGTAGTCGTTCAAGTAATGAAGAAATATTAATATCTTCTGGACCTGTCCCTTCCATGGGGGAAAGTACCCCATGTAAGACGTGATAAAGACCATGGTATTCACGCATTTTTTCTAATGCCATCACGTCTTTGGGTTCTTCAACCACTAAGATGATTCCTTTATCTCTTGAAGGATCTTTACATATTTCACAAGGATCTTCTTCTGTGATATTGCCACAGATACTACAAAAATGGAGGTCTCGCTTGACACTTAATAAAGATTTAGCAAATTCATTCACAACTTCGTCTTTCATATCTATTGTATAAAAAGCTAATCTTGTGGCAGTTTTTTGACCAATTCCAGGAAGTCTCATGTAACTATCAATCAATTTTGCAATTGGTTCTGGATATTGCATATTTATTACCCCTTTAGGAAAAATTAGAAGGGTAGCCCCTTAGTGTATTTCCCCATTGTTTTTTCAGATTCTGTGTCGATTTTTGTTAACGCATCGTTTACCGCCATCATCAATAAATCTTGTAACATTTCTGTGTCTTCTGGATCAACGACCCCTTCTTGAATTTGGATGTCTTTCATTCGGCGATTGCCAGTAAAAACAACTTTTACTAATTCGTTCGTTGCAACACCTGTAAATTCTGTTTCATTTAATTTTTCTTGAGCTTCCACCATTTCTTTTTGCATTTTTTGTACTTGTTTCATCATGCCTTGCATATTTCCCATTCCACGCATCATAATTCTCATTCTCCTTTTTTATATTTAATCATCAATGATCGTTACGACGTCTGCTCCAAAGATTTCTTCTGCTTTTGAGACGATCGCATTTTCTGTTGGTTCTTCTTGAGGAAGCAATTCGATCTCTTGCTCTGCCTCAACTGGTGCGAAGGAATCTTCTATTCCTCCGTCTTTGGCTTGGATCAAATAGTCTTTACGAATCACGGGCCAGCTTTCTCTTGTGATGTAAACAGAATCTGGCGCATACTCTTTGATCATTCGACTTAAATTGTTGTGAATCGTTAATTGCAACTCTTCATCATTTGCAGCACGCTGACAAACAATCTCATAATCAAAGGCAATCACTAAACCTGTTGGACTTGCCGCTACTGGTTCACTGGCCTTTAGCATGGCGCGTTGCGTAACAGATAAGCTCATCAACAAATCATCCCAGACTTCTTTAACCTCATTTAAATGTTTTCTGGTTGCTTCTCTTAATACTTTGTAGACTCGTTCCGTCGGTATACGGTATGTGCTTGCTTGTTTCTTTTGTACAGGTGCCTGACTTTGCTTGGGAGGTGCTGAAGGATTGCTACCATTCTTTTTAATTGCATTAATTTCTTTTTTTAATTCTTGAATTTCTGTTTGCAATTTTGTGATGAGTTGGTTATCCCATTCACTGGCTTGTCCCATGGCAGGACTAGAAGATTGTGCTAACTTGACTGTGGCAACTTCTAAATAGATTGTTGCGCTATTAGTAAAGCGAATCTCATTTTGTGTGTCACTTAAAATTCGAATCATCTGAAACAATTGGTCAGCGGAAACTTCTTTTGATAGTGCAACAAATGGCTCTCTGATCGTCGTTGTGCGTTCAGCTACTAGATTGGGTGCCTGCTGATACATCAAGAGATCGCGACAATATTGCAACAGGTCTTCTAAGAAACGACGTGATTCTTTGCCAGCGGCTAATATAGTAGCTAATGTCTCTAGCGCTTTAGGTACATCCTTTCCCACACAAGCACCTAAAAACTCGTCCATCATCTCATTCGTCAAACTACCGGTGACTTGCATGGCATCATCCAAAGTAACCAGACCATCGCTAAACGAGATCGCCTGATCCATGATACTTAACGCATCACGCATACCACCTTCTGCTGCACGTGCGATTACCCCTAAAGCGGCTTCTTCATAACGAATCTCTGATTTGTTTAAAATAAACGCTAAATGTTCCACAATATCAGATGCACTAATTCGTTTAAAATCAAAACGTTGCGTTCTAGAAATAATCGTGGCTGGTATTTTATGTGGCTCAGTTGTCGCCAAAATAAAAATAACATTTTCTTTTGGTTCTTCTAATGTCTTCAATAAAGCATTGAACGCTCCTGTAGAAAGCATATGCACTTCATCAATGATATAGATTTTATAAGCTGCTTTTGTTGGGGCGTAATTTGCTCGATCACGTATAAAGCGGATCTCTTCTACACCGTTATTGCTCGCTGCATCAATTTCAATAACGTCTTCTTGTGTTCCAGCTGTAATTGACTGACACATTTCGCATTCATTGCATGGTTCTCCGTCTTGACTATTGGGGCAGTTAATTGCTTTTGCAAAAATTTTGGCGGCACTCGTTTTACCAGTTCCACGTGGGCCAGTAAACAAATAAGCATGAGAAATTTTGTGGGAAACGATCGCATTTTTCAAAGTCTGTGTCACTGCTTTTTGTCCGACAATGTCTTCGAAGCGCTGCGAACGCCAAACGCGATATAGTGCTTGATATGCCATGAAGATCCCCCTTTTTTGAAAAATTCACTATCTTTTATTATACGTGATTTTGCTAAAAAAAACTACTATAGTTATTGGAAGTTACGAGACCTTTTACGTCTCCTTTGAACAGGAAGAACCTTTATTTATTTCTTTCCTTGCTTTAAATTCTTTCATCAAAAATATCGCATTCTCCATCTTCCGCCTGAGAGCTTTTTGTTTCTCCTATGGTATAATAAGGACATTCAGTCATACAACCATTATTTCATTAAGGGAGGAATTTTTTATGGGTCTTATTAAAGCAGCAACAAGCATGATTGGTGGCGGATTAGCCGATCAATGGCTTGAGGTAATTGAACCGGATAATATGAGTGATACAACGGTTATGACTAAAGGCGTAAAGGTAAGAAAAGATGACAAACGTGGGTCAAATCGCAAAGGGACAGAAGACTTTTTAACGGATGGTACGGTCGTTCATGTCTATCCAAATATGATGATGCTTCTTGTCGATGGTGGTAAAATCATCGATTACACGGCTGAAGAAGGCTATTATACCATTAAAAATGATTCTGCTCCATCTATGTTTAATGGTTCATTGAAGGGGGCTATTGCCGAAACCTTTGATCGTTTTAAATTTGGCGGTGTGACACCACAAAAACAACAAGTATTTTATGTTAATTTACAAGAAATCAAAGGCATTAAATTTGGGACAAGTTCTCCATTGAACTATTTTGATAATTTTTATAATGCAGAATTGTTCTTACGTGCCCATGGAACATACTCTATTCATATCACTGATCCTATTTTATTTTATACCAATGCGATACCTAAAAATAAAACCCAAGTAGAAATCAGTGACATTAACGAACAATACCTGGCAGAGTTTTTAACTGCTTTACAAGCTGCTATCAATCAAATGTCTGCAGATGGTCAACGGATTTCTTATGTCCCATCAAAAAGCTTGGAATTAAGTAAATACATGGGCACTGTGTTAGATGATTCTTGGAAAGAACTACGTGGCATGGAAATCGTTTCTGTGGCTGTCGCAAGTATTTCTTACACAGATGATTCAGTGAAATTGATCAACATGCGCAATGAAGGAGCTATGCTAGGTGATCCAAGTGTTCGTGAAGGATACGTACAAGGTTCGATCGCTCGCGGTATGGAAGCTGCTGGAAAAAATGATGCTGGTGCGATGACGGGCTTTATGGGCATGGGAATGGGAATGAATGCAAACGGTTCTTACCTTTCGCAAGCAGCTCAAAATAACCAAGAACAAATGAAACAGCAAGCGGAAAAACAAAATCAACAAAGTGCTCAAGGAAATGATCAAACTTGGACATGCCCTGTCTGTGGCACAGAAAATACTGGGAAATTCTGTTCAAACTGTGGCGCAGCAAAACCAGTGGCCAATACACAACCAAAATTACAAATGAAATGCAGTGAATGTCATGAAGTAGTGGATCTTTCCAATGGTATCCCTAAATTTTGCCCGAATTGTGGAAAATCATTCAAAGGAATTCCACTCGACTAAGACTTAGAAAGGGGTGGCTAAATTGGATGTTCTAACACATAAATGCCCGAATTGTGGTGGCCCTCTCCCTTTTGATCCTAAAGATCAAAAATTCCATTGTGAGTACTGTTTAAACGTTTATACAGAGGCTGAAGTTAGTCAGTATGAACAAACACAAAAAGAAGCCCGCAACGTTGATACGAAAGATCAAACACAACAAAAAGAAGGTCCGAAAGAAGATTTCACTTTTACGGCAGATGAACAGCTAGATCAGATGAATGAAGCAGAAAAAAAAGCCTTTGAAGAAGCAGGTGGTTTTACTGATTCGAGTGATCAAGCCACTCCTAGTAAATCTGCGGATGAAGAAACGACGATGGAACTGTTTCTTTGTCCTAGTTGTGGGGCAGAAATTGTAACAGATGCAACGACTGCTGCTACTTATTGTTATTATTGCCACAATCCAGTGGTTTTATCTGGTCGTTTAAGCGGGAAATTTTTACCTAATAAAGTCTTGCCTTTTGCAGTTGAAAAAGAAGAAGCTATCGAAAAGTTTCTCGCCTGGACAAAGAAAAAATGGTTTATTCCTAAAGCATTCTTTAATAAAGAGCAAATTGACAAACTCACGGGTGTTTATTTTCCTTACTGGGCAACCGATGCAACCGTTGATGGCTCTTTGCAAGCAAATGGCACGGTCATTCGTATTTGGCGAGTAGGTGATATTGAATATACTGAAACAAAACAATTCGCCGTTCATAGACAAGGCGCTCTTTCTTTTAAAGAATTAGTTAAAAATGCTTTATCTAAAAATACACAACAAAAAATGGTTGAGGCCGTTCAGCCCTTTCCTTTAGACAAAGCGATTGATTTTAAAAGTCAGTATCTAGCGGGTTTCCAAGCTGAAAAACGTGATATCGAATACGAGGCAATCAAATCTCAAGTGCAAGGAGAGTTGCAAGATTATTCTGAAAAACTTTTGCGTGACACAGCAAACGGTTATACGACACTTACAAATGTTCACACATCTGCAAATATCACTAGCGAAAAAAACGAGTATGTTCTTCTTCCAGTGTGGTTAGTTACCTATCGTAGCAGTGATGCCAATAAAAAAGTCTATTATTATGCTATGAATGGTCAAACAGGAAAAGTAAGTGGCGTTTTACCGATCAGCCACAAGAAACTTGGCTTAACAGCTTTTGGTCTCTTTGCTGTCTTAGCCATCCTCTTTATGATTGGAGGGTATTTGATATGAAAAAAAAGAGCTTACTCTTTTTTCTTGCCATACTAAGATTTTTTTGGAGCGTTTCAGTAGAAGCTGCTACCCCAACTATCAACGATGAGGCGGGTTTATTTACGCAAGAACAGATTCAAACTTTAGAAAAACAAGCTCAGCCGATCAATGAAAAAATAAGAGGACAGCTCTTTATCGTGACCACGACTGCCAATTCGGAAGAGCCTCGAACGTTTGCCGACAACTACTTAAGAGAAGCGATTGGAAACAACCAGAATGGCTCCGTTTTATTAATGGATATGGGGCAACGTGAAATTTATATTTCAACCTCTGGCAACATGATCGATTATTTAGATGACAAGCGAATTGATAATACGTTAGATGACGTATATAACCAAATGAAGAATGCGGATTATTTTGAAGCAGCCAACGCTTATTTGTCCAAAACATCCGAATATGTGGATGCTGGCGTGCCTGGTGGTCATTATCGAATCGATGAAGAAACCGGTAAAATCACTCGTTATAAAGTCCTCACAACCACAGAAATCATTATTGCGATTGTCTTAGCTCTGGTTTTAAGTCTGGTTTTCTATTTTGTGACGGTTTCTAGGTATCAATTAAAGTCGGGGACTTACAAATATCCATTTAGAGAAAAAGCAAGCATAAAATTAACTGATAAAACAGATCGTCTGACGAATTCTTTTGTCACCACCCGAAGAATTCCAAAAAGTCCGCCTCCAGGTAGTGGCGGTGGCGGAAGTACGACCCATTCAAGTGGTGGTGGTACTTTTGGCGGCGGTGGCCGTAGCTTTTAACAGGAGAAAAGAAGGTTCTGGGACAATACATCTCACTCAAACCTTTAAAACCGATAAACGATATTTGTCATTTGTAAAGAAAGAATTCTTTACTTTTTATCCCTAGCTCATTTCAAAAGATGATCACTTATTTGATCAGAGCTAAACACTGCTTTCATAACTATATCCTTAAAATAAGATACTTCCTTCGTGCACTGTCCGCTTAGGCACAGCTACATGAAGGAAGCATCTTATTTTTATGATTCACTTGAATAACGCTAAAAAATAATATTGTCTTCTAGTAAATCCATATTGGTAATAATGATTCGGTGATCCTTGACCATAATGATCCCATTTTCCTTTAATTGTTTTAAAATCCGACTCACGCTACTAGCCGTAGAAATGCCACAAAATTTAGCAATTTCTTCATTGGTGATCACAAAATCAATCATCAATCCTGCTTCTGTACGAACACCAAATAAGTCATATAATTCATACAGTTGCGTACATACAGCTCCTAATTTACCATTTAAAAGCATCTGTTGCATTTTTTTCATTGAATAAAGTAATCGATATCGATAATACTCTTTCACATAATGTTGCATTTTTGGGTCTTCATTAATATGTTCCCAAAATTTTACGCGATTGATTCGGTAAAATTCTGCATATTCCGATTCCACACGAATATTATATGGTGAATCAATGAATTGAGAGTACTCGTCTTTTAAAAGAGAAACAATTTCAAGATCTTTGATATATCTTAAATTAAATTCTCTCCCATCATTTGAGATAACACTCGCCTTCACTGTTCCTTCTTTTAAAATATACGTATAACAATCTTCCACCCCTTCAAAAGTCAGATACTTATGATATCTTTTGCGTACAATCGGAAATTGATTCTTTTCTAAGTATTCCTTTAACACTTGACTATCCAATCATGCTCCCCCATCCAAATATTCCTCTAAAAAGATCATACAAGATTTCTACGTATTTTAAAGCTCAAAGGTATTTTACTAATGATATTAACATTTGTTAAGTACTATTTTGTATAACGCACGCGATTTTTTTCTTTTTATTGTTTCGTTATACTGCGAATGTAAAATTTTTTAAGAATAGAGGGAAAAAAATGAATTACTGGATGAAAACAATTATTAATCGACTTGAAACAGCTTATCAAACAAGGTTTGATATGAAAGCTTCTTTGGTTTTCTTAAATGATGCTTACCAAAATTCAATTGAATTAATCAAAGCGGTTGATGAACAACCATCAAATGAACTAGAAGAATTTCTTGAATTATTTATGACGACTCGTGACTTATTTATTCGCCAATTGGTTGACCGTTACCCATCAAATTATCATGATGTCGAAGTACAAATTCAAAAATTAAAAGCTTATTCAGATTAAGGGGAAAACACAAAACAAATGGAAAACAAATTATTCAATAAACACTTTATCGGTATTACAGTGATTAACTTCATTGTCTACTTAATTTATTATTTACTGATGGTCATTATCGCTGTCATTGCTCAAGATAATCTGCATGCAAGCATGAGCCAAGCTGGATTCGCTTCTGGCATTTATATTATCGGTACTTTGTTGGCCCGTTTATTTATGGGGAAACAACTGGAATTATTCGGCCGTAAATTCACCTTACGTGGTGGTGCTATTTTTTATCTACTCTCTACTTTAGCTTATCTTTTTACCCCAACCATTGGGATCTTATATCTTGTTCGTTTTTTAAATGGGTTTGGTTACGGGACGGTTTCAACTGCTACCAATGCGATTGTAACAGCTTATATCCCTGAATCGAAAAAAGGTGAAGGAATTAATTATTACGGTCTAAGTACAAGTTTAGCTGCTGCAATTGGTCCATTTTTAGGCATGGTTTTACTAAATTTAACCGACTTCCATTTTATTATTTGGTTTTCAATCGTTTTAGTTTTTCTTGTCACCATTGCGTGTTTAGTGTTTCCTGTCAAAAATATCACTTTATCTGATGTACAGAAAAAATCATTACAATCTTGGAATATCAATGGATTTATCGAGAAAAAAGCGTTGTTTATTTCAGGAATTGCCTTTTTAATGGGGCTTTCTTACTCAAGTGTCTTGTCATTTTTGTCCTCCTATACGAAAGTCATTCACTTAGTAGCTGCTGGTTCTTTTTTCTTTGTTGTATATGCTTTAGTCATTACGTTTACTCGCCCATTAACTGGACGAATTTTTGATGCAAAAGGTGAAAAATATGTCATGTATCCAAGTTATTTGTTTTTAACAGCCGGATTATTTCTATTAAGTGCTACAACCAATAGTTTCATACTACTTCTTTCAGGAGCATTAGTGGGTTTAGGCTATGGTACATTTATGTCTAATGGGCAAGCGGTTTGTTTAAAAATTGTCAAAGAACATCGAATCAGTATCGCTCTTTCCACTTATTTTATCGGATTAGACCTAGGGCTTGGTGTAGGACCGTATTTAATGGGGATATTGAAATCATATACTTCATTTAGAGGATTATATATTATTTCTGGCATTATTCCATTAATATGTACAATTTTGTATCTCGTTTACAATAAGAAAAAAGCTCACTCGTTGAAAATTGAACAAACTTCTTTTTAATTGACGCAGGATAATGAACTGTAGAAAAGGACAACCAAAAAAGCAGATTTAGGGCTTTCTTGGTTGTCTTTTTTCTTTAAGTCAAATGACTTTGATCGTATCCTTTATTCATTCAAACCATAAACTTCTAATTCATAGAGACGAACAGCAGAATCTGCGCCTTGCGTTGGTTGATCAACGATGACTCTGACAAATCTTGCCGTAGTGACGGCAAAAGTATTTAAAGTCATTCCTTGAGTATTATTTGTTGTTCGTGATACTTCATGAAATTTTTCGCCATCTTCGCTGACTTCGATGGTATAGGCTTTTGTATTCATACTTGCACTTTCACCACCTGCAAAAGCATGAGCCATTTGGACTTCACTAATTGTTTTAGCTGTTCCTAAATCAACAGTGATTGTATGAGGCGCACTACCTACCGCACACCACTTTGTCCCAAGGTCACCATCTACAGCAAAACGTGGTGCCTCTGATTCATTGACATAAGATGAAGCTTCTACTTTTGCTCCTCTAGATAATAAGGAAAGCCCCCCTTGTGCTTTCGTTGTGATCGTGACGATTCCTTTCATGACAGTTGTTGTTTCTCCAGCTTCGTTGCTCGCTGTTAATTCTACATCATAAACCCCTTCCTTAGAATAAGTGACTGTCTCATTTCCAGACCAAGCTAATCGAATGCCGGCATTCATTCCTTCTTCATCAAAAGTAATATCCTCAATACTTACGTCACTGACTGTTGTTGTAGGAAGCGTTTCTTTGGGTGTCACAGCTATTTGTCCGAAATGAATGGCATAATTCTCCTCATTTTTTGCAGAAGATACTTCATAGGAAATAGAGGTCACAACTTTACCAACTACCTTATTTAAATGATAGGAAACAGTTGTCCAATCATCGGTTATTTTTTTATCGCCGTTAAGCGTTTGCTTCGTGCCATCTTCAAATCCTAATACAAGTTTTAAAGAGGTTCGATCAGTCGCTTTAGCAGTTGTCGTAAAGGTCATATTCTTTTCTATTTTGACTTTTGTTTGATAAAGTTTGATTTTACTTGAAACTTTTTCTGCCATTTTCCCTTTAAAAGCTAATGAACTCCCACCATTAAAAGCGGTCGTATAATCTACGCTACCAGTTAGGTCATTACCTGTACCTTCTTCAATAATAAAACGGTAAGTCGGCAGGATATCTTGTAAACTACGATTATTCCACTCTTTCGTTGAGACTTGTTTTCCATCGATAGAATAACCATAGCCATTTCCTACGTTAAAGTTGGTAACGAAAGGCCATTGGTTGATGGCAGTTTGTTCGACAGAAAAAGTAGAAATTCCTGGCCAGTTTGTGCCTACAGGAAGTACGCTTTTGGTTGGATCTCCTTGCTCATTGATCCAAAACTTTTCTTCTTTTTGTTGATATTCATCAGGATTATTAGCAGAAGAATACGTCCAACTTGGAACATAGAGACCTAGCGAGGTATAAGGTATTCCTTGATTATCTGCAAATAAATTCCATTTTACTGGTGTGTCATAGCCTTTTTCTTGAACATCGATACCGGCAAATAAGTTGTAAGGATCAATGCCTAAACTCTCGGCTTTTTCCTTTGATTGGCGTAATAAATCTTGGCTTGCTAAACTATCCGTATTCCACCAAAAGTTTAGAAACATGCTGTCGGCTACAGGATTTAAATTTGCATCCACTAAGTAATCTTGGTTATGATCCGTCAAAGCATTTTGCCAATCCATTTTTCCATCATTGGTCATCGAATCATACCACATCACTTCTAATTTCCCTGCTGATTTTTGTTTAAATTCTACGATCAATTCTTTCATCAAATCAGCATGCTTTTTATTCAAGCCTGTTTCCGTTTCTTGGTTGATAAACCAGCCATCAAAGCCATATTTTTCAGCTACTTCAATCATTTTATCCACAATTGGAAAATGACCAGTCGCATCTTTTTCTAAAAAGGTATTCAACCATTCGATTTTTCCACCATGTGCGCCTTGTGGGAAAAAGATCGTGCCTAAAACTGGCACCCCATTTTTATGAGCTGCATCTGTGACATCTGGACTTGGAGGAACAATGAGTCCTTCACCAGATGATCCGCCCCAATAAACTAGCTGATCAATATATTGCCAATTCGAAAAAACATTGGCATCAAATTGATTCGTTCCTCGTGGCGCATTTCCACTCGTGCTGCTATTCATAATGGATAAAGCAACTACTTTCATTTTCTCGTTTTGCGTGCGATTTGATTTTAATAATTGCGATTTTTCTACTCGTTTTGCTAATGCTTCGACACTAACATTGTATTTCGCATCCGCATCTTGATCAAACGACCATGCCAATAATTCATTGGGAAACCAATAAGATGATTCCGGTTGGTTGTTCATTGATACGATCGATGTCTCTGTGTGTTTTGAATCCTCTTGTGCATCAACAAATTCTGCATTTAACACTACACTTGTCAAAGAAACGGCTACCAACATTCCAGTTTTTAAATTTCTTTTCAGTTTTTTCATTGATTCCTCCTATATTCATTTGCGCCTTTATTTCATTTTTTTAAAGTAATTATTCATCGCTCCTTCCTTGATTATTTCATTACACACAACAATGATAGCGCTTACTAAAATAGGTGTACATGAACAAACTATAGATTTATTGACACAAATTATAGGTGTTATCATTGAAATCAACTCTCTAAATTGTTCTGTGTAATCATCAATAAAAACATTGGGTATGATGTTCCTGAAGTTTCATTAATTGCTCATTAGACAATTTCTTACTTGTGACAAAATAATCAATTTCATGACTAGCAATCGCTTGGTGGATGAACCGTTGTTCTAATTTTTCTTGTGTGGCCAATACCATCAAGTGATTGGCTTGCTTGCGAAAGGCTCGTTTTACTAATGCTTCTCCTTCGTGAGTTTCTGTCACTCCTTGATAAAAATCAAAACCTCGGCAACTAATAATTGCTAAATCTGCTGAGTAGGTCAACACATCATTATAGGCTTTTGCTCCGTTGATCGTCGCACGTTTTTGAACGATGGTACCACCAACAACTGAAACTTTAGCGGATGTAAATTCGCTTAGCATCGCAGCCGTGATAATTCCATTAGTAATAATTTGCAATCCTTCGAATCGTCCTAGATTACGAACTAAATGTAAACTAGTGGTGCTAGAATCCAAAAACAACACCATGTCATCCTTAATCACCGTAGAAGCCAAATCAGCAATGTAGCGTTTTTCAGTTGCTTCATCTAACTGAGTGATTTTCATCATATATGGTACATCAATTTTTTGATTATCCACCAACATGGCTCCCCCACGAACTCGGCGAATCAAGCCACTCTTTTCTAATAAGACAAGGTCTCTTTTAACCGTGGCTTCACTATAATTGACCAAGTCCACTAAATCAGTAATTTTCGCAAATTGATTTAGTTTGAGATGATTCACAATTTGTTGTTGGCGGTCTTCTACATCACTTAACATCTTTTCCCCTCCTCTATGATTCTTGTTTATTTTATCATAAAAAATTGATCGTTTATTCTGCTTTATCTACTCAAGAAAATCCATTGAACGCCCAAAATTCATGTTTGAGTGTTCAATGGATCAATTTTTTAGTTTTCATCTTTACTCTAATTAACAGAGCAAGATTTGACATTTTTTTAAATCATTTTTAATAGCGTTTGGCTTGATCAATTGTGTTTAAGATAGTCATCTTATGTTTGACTACTTCTTGAACCTTTTTATTGGCATATGGATAGATCATATTTGGTTCATACATTTCTGGATTTTCCGTCAGTACTTCTCTCAAAGCTTCGAAAAAGACACTCTTAAGATCTGAACTAAGGTTTACTTTGGCTACTCCATATTTAACTGCTTCACTTACTTCTTTATCAGGGTTACCTGATCCACCATGTAAAACAAAAGGGATATCGATTTTTTCATTCAATTCTTTTAATAATTCAATGTTTAATTTTGGTGTTTTATTCTTTGGATATAGTCCATGCGCTGTACCAATCGCTACTGCTAAAGTATCAATATTTGTTTCCTCAACAAAACGTTTTGCCTGATCAGGATCGGTGTAGATAATATTTTCTGCCCCTCCTTCTGCAGAACCATTATTGCCAATTGTCCCAAGTTCGGCCTCAACTGAAACATTGACTTCATGAGCAAGGGAAACAACTTCTTTTGTAATCTTCAGATTGTCTTCAAATGATTGCAATGATGCATCAATCATCACGGAAGTATAGCCATTGCGAATTGCTCGCAAGACATCACTAACTGAGCCACCATGATCCAAATGTATAACTACCGGTACTTTACTTGAATGAGCATAGGCTCTGACTGCATCAACAAATTCATCATTGAGATAAGCAATCTCATCTGGATGGATTTCCAAAATCACAGGCGCATTTAGCGCTTCCGCTTCCTCCATGATGGCCTTTAACATATCGTAACTGCAAATATTAAACGCAGGAACCGCAAATTGATTTTCTTTGGCAACTTTTAGCAACTCTTTCATCGTATATAACATTATACTTCCACCTCATTTGTCAGATTTTCTTGTTTCGCTGTTTTTACTTCTTTTGTTACTTCTTTTTCATTCACGTTTTTCTTTAATACCCCCAGTGATAGAGCCGTCATCACTGTACCAGCTAGAATCGCCAATAGATACATTGGGAGTTGATTAATCACATTTGGTATAAGCATCACCCAAACGCCACCATGAGGCGCAATAGAAGTGACACCCGCTGCCATTGAAATACCTGCTGCAGTGGCTGAACCAATCATCAAACTGGGAATCACTCTTAATGGATCGGATACAGCAAAAGGAATTGCACCTTCTGTAATGTAAGAGGCCCCTAAAACCCAGCAAGACTGTCCAGATGTTCGTTCTTCTTGCGTAAATTTCTTCTTAAATAAAAGCGTAGCTAAGGCAATGCCTAATGGCGGCGTCATCCCGGCTGCCATGCACGCAGCAATTGGTGCGTTCACTCCTGCCGACATTAATCCGATAGAAAAAGTCGATATGGATTTATTAATTGGTCCACCCATATCTGCTGCCATCATAACGCCAATAATTAGACCAAATAATAATCCAGAAGTATTTCCTAAGCTATTTAACCAACTAGTTAAAACCTCTAACAGCCATGAAATTGGTTGTTCAATCACAAAGACCATTGCCAGTCCAATGATGAGAATCGAGACAAGTGGTACTATGATCAATTGATACATCACTAAAATTTCTTTCTTGATCGTTAATTTATTTGCTAGAAAGTCAGTCACATAGCCTGCTAAAAGTCCACCAATCATCCCGCCAAGAAATCCTGAGCCACCAGTAGATGCAAGTAAGCCAGCAACAATGCCTGGTGCAAACCCTGCTTTACCTGCAATTGACGTCGCAATCCCCGCACCTAAAGCTGGAACCATCATAGCAAAAGCTGTATGTCCTCCAATTCGTGACAAAGCAGCTGCTAAAACATTATAATCCGCCGCTTCAGGATCAGAAGCTGTGATACCAAAAGCAAAGCTTAATGCAATAATAATTCCACCAGCGATAACAAACGGAAGCATATAGTTCACACCACTCATAAAGTGATTATAAAGAGTCGGTTTTTGCTTAACCATTTGCTCACTTTTCGCAGATACGTTGGAAATGGTGACTGTATCAATATGGTTTAAAGCTTCTTCAATCACTTTTTCTGGTTCTTTGATCGCTCGACTGGTCGAAACCCTTTTTACTTTCTTTCCTGAAAAACGATCCATATCAATTTCTTTATCAACTGCTAAAATAATCGCATCTGCTTCTTTAATCTCTTCCTTGGTTAACGCATTTTCTGTTTTGATTCCTTGTGTCTCAAACTTAGCATCATATCCCATATTTTCAGCCGTTACTTCAAGTTTTTCTGCCGACATATAGGTATGGGCAATACCAGTTGGACAGGCAGTTACACCAATTATTTTCATCGTTCTTCTCCCCCACTTACTTATTTCCATCAAGGTATCGCTTGATGTTTGTAACTCTCATGCTGATGTATCAGATGATTCTTTCATTCATGTTTCAAAATAGTCATTATTTCTGCTGCCGACTTCGCTCCTTTTAATTGTTGCCTAAATGTTTGATCCATTAATTTTCTTGAAAGCGCACTAAGAATTTCAAGATGACTATCTGAAGATTTTTGTGGAACCACGATAGCAAAAACGCATTCAATCGGTATGCCATCTAATCCTAGATACTCTTTTATTTTTCCACTATGAATAAAACACAACGTAGGAACTAAAACATATTTGCTTTTTGCATGAGGAATACCAAAACCATCCTCTATTCCCGTTGATACTTCTTCTTCCCGTTTATAAAATGCTTTGATGATCTTTTTTGCATTTTTTACTCTCCCAGTAGCTTCAAGTGCGTTTCCTAAACGTTCAAACAATGATTTTTTTGACCGAATTTCATCATCAAAAAGAATCAAATCTTCCGACAACAACTGACTAATATCCATTTACTCCGACCTCCCAGCTATCCTTGTTAACGCTTTCTTTATTAACTGTGGCCAGTATAGCATCGTTAGCGAAACCATTCAATCCTTTGAACGAATAACGAAAAACAATGCAAAAAATGAAAAAATCAGTCACAAAAATGATCGTTATCGTTCAAAAAAGAAGAAAAAATTAAAAATAGATAGAAATAGACGAATAAAACGCAACATATTTTGAATTACTAATCAAAATACGTTGCGCTTTATTTATATCTACTTTTTCTTATTTAAGGAGTTCCCAATCTTGCGTAATACCTGGAATTTTATTACGGTTCCACCATTTTGCACGGTATCTATGTCCTTGATACGTCACAATTTCCCCACCATTATAGACTTTACTACTTGACCATTCTTCTATTGTAGGTTCTATGATCACATTATCAAGAAGTTCCCAATCATTCGAGGTAGCTGGAACTTTATTACGGTTCCACCATTTTGCACGGTACCTATGTCCTTGATACATCACGATATCCCCAGCAACATAGTCTTTCACACTTGACCATTCTTCAATAGCGGATTCACCATTATTTTCATCATTGTTTTCATTGTTATTCTCATCGTTGTTTTCGTTGTTATTCTCGTTGTTGTTCTCATTGTTATTCTCATCATTGTTTTCGTTGTTGTTCTCATTATTGTTCTCATCATCTTGAGGAATATTTCCCACATCCCCATTCATTTCATCACGATATTCCCAAATCTTTTTGGTTAAATTCGGTAATTGTGCTAACTGTTTACTGGTATCAGCAGTGACTTCGATTCCCCATTTTTCAAAGAATGGTGCTAAGTTAGTTTGACTGATTTTTGATGCAGATAGAATAAAATATTGGCGTTTTTCTTGCTCTGTTGCCAAGTTCTTTCCTTCTTCTCGATACAATTTGTGCAAGTTAGGATAAAAATCTTCCCCAAATGCTAATTCTAATTGCCAAAACATACCAAGTTTTACGAAATCGCCTTGACGGTCAAAGTTATTTGACTGGTTATTGTTCAAGTAATTAAAGATCCTCGTATATACATTATCTTTTTCTAAACGACTGCGCTGTCCTAGTGCTTTTTGTGCCCGCATAGAAAAAATATTTACTGTCACTTCATCTAATTCCTTCCAGTCCATGCCCTCTACTTGATATGTATGTCCTAATTCATGCCAAACTCCCCATCTATCTTGATATGTTGGATCTAATAGAACTTTCATCGCTTCTTGATGGTTAAAGCCTAAATGTCTATCGGCAGCATACATATAGCTATCCTGACTACTCGTTTCTCTAAAATGCTGAATTAGACCAATTGGTTTACGGTGTAAAGAAGAACTGCCATCAATACCAGAAGTTTTATCATGAAGCGTAATCAAGTGTTCCTTCGATTCCAAAATTTTCGTTGGTTCTTTGACTAAAGCGATTGTTTTATCTGATCCAGTAATCAAAGTATTTGGTCCTACCAATTCATATCCTGGAGCATTTGGATATTTATTTAATTCATCTTGCCATTCTTTATCAGTCATTTTCCCTAAAACAAATCGAGGAATTGTGACTCCTCCACGTATTTCCACTCTTGTCGTTTGTTGTGTCACTCTTGATCCTTCATTTTGAATATGTATAATTCCTTCTTGATCTCCAGAAATGGTATTTTTACCTCTTTGAAGACGAGTACCCGATTTTCCACCCTCTTGATAATTGCTGAGTGAAATACCAGTAAGTGTATATGTTGGCAATTGTTGTGCTGATTCATCTACATAAATCTCAATCGTATCTCCTTTTCTTTTATAGATGCCAGTTGATTGATTACTACTACGCCATAAAAAAGTATCTAAAAGTTCGCTATAATCCTCAGTCCACTCACTTGGATAAATTTCCAACACAGTAGAAATGTTATCATCCCTTTGTATTTCAGTTATTTTTTCATTTCCTAAAATTGAATAGTTAGGTGTCGCTTCCACATTCAAATCATTTGAAAACATAATGATTCCTAGGGATAGTGTTCCTATAATAAATAGTTTTTTCTTCTTCATTCCAGCTCTCCTTAATCAATAGCAAATATTATTATAATTATTTTTATATTTATATCTATAAATTATAATTATATTATAATTATAACACTATAATTTAAGGGGTGCCATAAATTTTTTTTAGAAAAATCACAATTAATAAAATACGTGATAACCATTTTATAGAATTATAAATAGAACAGAAAAAAATAGAGCCATCCTAAGATGCACTCTATAAAAGACTAATCCTCTTTAAAAAATTCTCTTTACTTGTTTCTTCCGGTCATTAACACCTCATGTATTCACTTTCTAGAAATTGTTCACTATCAATTATATACAACTTTATTTAGACCACAAAAATTAACAATAACTAATTATTTAAATTTACCTTTACTTCAATAAAACTATCGTTTAACGAAAATCAACAATTCCTTTGCCTTAAAATATAATAACGATAAATAAATGGTAGGCTACCCCACTGTTAGTTTCTTTGTTGCCCTATCATCTATCAAAGTAAACTTATTTTCATTTCTTTACTAAAAGTAAAACCAATTAAAACCATGCTACCGTTGCTTTAATCATTGAGATGATGACATTTTTCTTATTCTATAACATTTGCCACGTTGAAACATTTAATAAAATCCTTTCTAAACCGACTTATTATTTTATAAAAAAACGTTTTATTCAACTTTCATCAATCTGTATGTTTTTTACTCTATTTTTAGGTACCCTCGACTAGATCACGGCGCTTGTATCCTAAGTAACCTATAAATAAGAAGCAAATACTAATTGCAGTGATCACTGAAAAAACGGTGCCATCAAACTCTTGTGCTGGCAATTGTGGGATCCAACTTTGGAGAGCGGTTTTTGAGAACCAATTGGGCAAATTCAATATCCCGCCAAAATAATTCAAGGTAAAGGAATAACCCAAGTAAATATAGATCACTTTTCCAAACTTTGGCAACCAACCTAGAGCTAAAGCAGCTAAACCAATATAAAATAAGACGGACGGTAAGAAATTGTAGCCCGCGGCTAAGAAATCAATCAGATTCATTGCTGATTTATTTTTCATCGCAATGATTGCCGCTTCTCCTAATCCCGCTGATGCTAACCCGATACCTACGATTCCAGCAAACACAGCTAAAAGGATCGTTGTCCAATATAATTGTCCCCGAGTGACTTTAGTAATATAGAGTTGATCCAGATGTCCTCTCGTTTCTTCTGCAAATAGTTTATTGACAATGACGATCGGCAGAATCGTTACCAATCCGATCATGACCATCATGATCTTTGCCGTAAAGGATTCTTCAATAGAAACACCAGATTGAGTAAACATTTGTTTCATCAATTCATTTCCACTAAGAAAGACTTGCATGTCTCCATAAATGGATCCATAAGCAACCCCCATCACGATAAATGCAACCAGCCAAGCAATCATGCTCCCTTTATTGATCTTAAAAAATAACCCAGGCACACAAAGCAGTGATTTTTTAGCCGTAGCACGACCTTCACGCTCAGGAAGATAACCCGCTCCCATATCGCGATGTCCTTCCAATACAAATGCAAGTATGATCAAGACAAGACTAAAAAATAAAGCAAATAGTAATAGCACCCAGTTGTTTTTTGTAAAAGGATAAGTCAGGTAAATCCAGCCCATTGGATTGAACATAGATAGCTTAAGATTAGATACATCCGTTGTGGCACGTATAATATATAAAATTCCTATGAGACTTAAAGACGCTCCTATTGCTCCAGCAGACGTCGCCATAATCTGCGACATCACAAGCGCTAATACACCGCCCATAATCCCAGCCAATGCGATCGATCCGCCAAACAATAAAGCGCCTTTAGCATCAAGCGTTTCTACACCAAAACTTGTCATAATTCCACCAATCAAAAGACCTAACAAAAGGTTGATCGATAGCACCTCATTGATTACAGCTAATGAATTGGCTTGTCGTCCTACTCGAAATGAACGAACCAATTCAGTCAAACCTAATTCCTCTTCTTTTCTTGTATGATTCACCACATGAATAGCTGAAATAACCATCGCAAACAAGCCGCAAAACAACAACATCTCTTGGGCATACATCGCACCCAAAGTATAATCCGCACCTAGTTTGATCGGTGTAGGCCCAACCATTGAGGTCATCGCTGGATTTTGCATTGTTTCAAACATTCCTAAAAGACCTCGGCCTTTACCAATCTCTTCAAATGCTGGGATGAACCCTCCTGAAAACAAACCCAAACCTAAAATCCAAATTATTATTTTTTTCCAATCACGTTTTACATATTGAACAAATAGTACGTTCCAACGAGCAAATTTCTCTTTCATTTTCTTTCCTCCGTTCCGACAATCAGCCTTCATAGTGACGTATGAATAAATCCTCAAGCGTTGGCGGTACAGATTCAAATTTTACAACACCTAATTTAGTAGCCTCAATCAAAATCGTATTCATCGCTTCGTTATCAGCAGAAAAAGTTGCTTTCCCGTCTTTTTGAACAAAATCATGAACGCCTGCAATCGCTGCAAGTTTTTCCACATTGCCTTTTGTCCTCAAAGTAACTGTTGAGCGAGTCAAATGGCGCAATTCATCTAATGTACCTGTCTCAACTACCACTCCCCGTCGGATGATCACAACTTTATCTGCTAATCGTTCCACTTCACTTAAAATATGTGAAGACAATAGGATCGCTTTTCCATCTTTTTTAATTTTCTCTACCTCTTCTTGGAACACTGCTTCCATCAACGGATCAAGTCCAGAAGTGGGTTCATCTAAAACATACAAGTCAGATTCAACAGAAAGGGCAGCAATTAAGCTAACTTTTTGACGATTTCCTTTAGAATAGCTTTTGGCTTTCTTCTTTGTATCCAGTTCAAAGCGTTTGATCAAATAATCACGCTTTGCTTTGTTCCCGCCACCATGAAGTTTGATAAATAGATCAATAATCTCTCCACCCGTCAGGCTACCCCAAAGAGCCACATCCCCAGGAACATAAGAAATTCGTTTATGAATTGCTAGACTATCTTTCCAAACATCTTTACCGAATATTTGGGCATCTCCTTTATCACGGTTAATGATCCCTAGCAGTGTACGGATCGTTGTCGACTTTCCTGCGCCATTTGGTCCAATAAAACCAACAACTTCACCAGCATTTACTGTGAATGAGACATCTTTCAATGCCTGAAATCTACCAAAATTTTTTTGCAATCCTTGTACCTTTACAATTTCTGTCATCGGAAATCACTCTCTTTTCTTTCAACAAGATGTTAAACCCTTCACCTAAATAAACTGCTTTTTTATGAGCTCATCTTTTTTGTATTGTTTATAAAATCCCCGCTATCCTTGACTCCAAACTAAGTTTTTTGTTGATCCAATCATATTCTTTTTTATTTTGATCGTCAATCAAAACAAGGTTGCATCTTATTCTATTATCTCTATTTATTCGTTCATTATTTTTTATAATCCCCTAGATATATTCTCCACATACATCCTAAAAGTGACTGCACAAAGTTTTTCGAAAAATCCCCAAGTTAAGACATGAATGACTTTCTATTAGACTTTGGTAGATAAAAACAGCTTAGATTCGGGGAATTTAAAGAAAGATAAAAATGAAGAAACTTTAGTAGCATTTGATAGAGAAGGACAAACGTAGGAAAGAAAACAAAAAAGCAGACCATCCGATAAAGATAGTCTGCTAAACGTTGAATGATCAGCGTTTTTCTTATTCTGCAGCATTTGCGTCTTTGAGACCGTATTTTTTGTTGAAACGGTCCACACGTCCGTCTGCTTGTGTGAATTTTTGACGTCCAGTATAGAATGGATGTGAGTCAGAAGTAACTTCGACACGGATGACTGGGTATGTATTACCGTCTTCCCATTCAACTGTTTCTTGTGAAGTTTTTGTTGAACCTGACAAGAATTTGAAACCAGTTGTTGAATCCATAAATACTACTGGATGGTAATCTGGATGGATATTTTCTTTCATGCTTTTTCGCTCCTTTGCCCTGATCCATTTGCTGCATCAGAGTTGATTTGTCGATATACAACAGTAACATCTTAACATGTTTCGGACAACGTTGCAATTATCTTTTTACATTTCTTGCTTGGTTTTTTTTACTGAAAGAAACATCTTGAAATTCTTTAAAAAATTGTTGATTATTTTTGGTTTTTCTCAAAAAACGGATCAATTGTTCTGTATATTCCAACGAATCACCCGTCATATTTTTGCGAAGCTTCCAAATCTCTTCTAATTGATCTTCTGGCATCAATAACTCTTCTTTACGTGTACCTGATTTCTTAATATCAATTGCAGGGAAAATCCGACGTTCTGCGAGATCTCGTGACAATTGCAGTTCTAAGTTCCCTGTTCCTTTAAATTCTTCATAGATGACGTCATCCATTCGGCTACCAGTATCCACTAAGGCAGTAGCTAGAATTGTCAGGCTACCACCTTCTTCGATGTTTCTCGCTGCACCGAAGAATTTTTTTGGTTTATATAAAGCCGCTGGATCAATACCTCCACTTAATGTACGTCCACTTGGCGGTACAACTAAATTATAGGCTCTGGCTAAGCGAGTAATACTATCCATTAAAATGACAACATCACGTTTATCTTCAACCAAACGCATTGCTCGTTCTAATACTAACTCTGATACTCGCGTGTGATTTTGTGGTTGCAAATCAAACGTCGATGAAACGACATCGCCTTTGACACTGCGCTCCAGATCAGTCACCTCTTCTGGACGTTCGTCAATCAAAAGAACAATTAATTCGACTTCTGGATAGTTTTCAGTAATACCATTGGCAATTTCCTTTAATACAGAGGTTTTTCCAGCTTTAGGAGGCGCTACAATTAATCCTCTCTGACCAAATCCGACTGGAGAAAAAATATCAATCATTCTTGTTGATAGTCTTTGGGACGTTGTTTCTAAACGAAGTTGTTTTTGTGGATAAAGAGGTGTCAACGCTGGAAAATGCGGGCGTTCTTTCGCTTCTTCTGGTTCTTTACCATTGACACTTTCAACATGCATTAATCCGTAATAGCGTTCCGATTCTTTTGGTGGGCGTGCTTTACCTGCAACTTTATCACCGTTTCTCAAACTGAAACGTCTGATTTGTGAAGCAGAAATATAAATATCTTCGACACTAGGACCATAATTAATGGGGCGTAAAAATCCGTAGCCATCTTGTCCGACAATATCTAAAATCCCTTCCATATAATAGAATCCTTGTTTTTCTGCTTGAGCACGAATCACGGCTAAAGACAATTCTTTTTTATTCATTTTGCTATAGTAAGGAATTTTAAATTCTTTTGCATAGCTGTAAACTTCTTTTAACGTTTTATTTTCCAGCTCTGCCATCGTTAAATAATCACTCATTCAGTTTCCACTTCCTCCACCATTTGTATTTTCGCTCCTAATGCCGTTAATTTTTCAATAATATGATCATAGCCACGTAAAATATATTCGACATTGTAAATCGTCGTTGTTCCTTCAGCCAGTAAACCGGCGATCACTAAACAAGCACCCGCTCTAAGATCAGAAGCGACGACTTCTGTTCCATGAAGTTTATTGGGACCATTTGTAATAATCAAATTTCCCTCCACTGAAATATCTGCGCCCATTCTTGCTAGTTCTGGCACATGATTGACGCGTTTGGCATAAATCGTATCAGTAATTTCAGCTGTTCCTTTTGCCATAAGTAATAAAGGCGTCAGCGGTTGCTGTAAGTCCGTTGCAAATCCAGGGTAGGGATAAGTCATCACATTTGCTGCTTTTAAATTTGTTGAAGGAAACACTTCAATTTCGTCTTCTCTAATGGTCATGTTCACGCCCATTTCTTGAAGTTTTGCAATAAAACTTTCTAAATGCTCATAGATAACATTCTTAACCTTGATTCCTTTTCCTGCAGTTGCAGCAAGTGCTAGATAGGTTCCAGCTTCAATACGATCAGGTATCATAAAGTGACGACAACCATGAAGTTTTTCCACCCCATCAATGCGAATCACATCTGTTCCAGCCCCACGGACTTTTGCTCCCATATTATTCAATAAAGTAGCGACATCAATAATCTCTGGTTCTCGTGCAGCGTTTTCAATCACCGTCTGACCTTTGGCTTTTACCGCTGCAAGCATAATATTGATTGTGGCCCCCACTGAAACCACATCCATGAAAATTCGATTTCCTTGTAAAATATGGTTTTTCGTGCGTAAATACATCGCACCATGTTCATTGTTAACAGAAGCTCCTAAAGCCTCAAATCCCTTCACATGCAAATCAATTGGTCGTGGACCAAAATAGCAGCCTCCAGGCAGTCCAACAACCGCTTCTCCGAATTTTCCAAGTAAGGTTCCCATAAAATAATAAGAAGCACGTAAACTATTGATCTTACCACTTGGCATTGGTACAGAGACGATCTCACGTGGATCGATTTCTAAGACATTCTGAGAAAAATGGATTTTTGCACCCATGATTTCTAAAATTTCAATTAACGAATGAACATCCTGAATATCAGGCACGCCTTCTAATACAACCGGAGAATCTGCTAAAATGGCTGCTGGTATTAAGGCAACTGCACTATTTTTAGCACCGCTGATCATTACTTCACCAGTTAACGGACGATTTCCTTCAATTACGATTTTTTTCATTGTTTTCCACCTTGTTATTGTTCATATTTACTACATATGTTTGTATTTTATCATAGATGAAATAAAGAAACGAGAAACAAAAAATATTTTATCTCTTTTTATGCCATTTTGAAAATATAGAATTAGCGTTTGATTACCAAAAAATAAGTAACTGCCATTTCTATGTAGGTTATTCAAATACAGTAGAATGGCTGTGTAAACAAAAAGTTCAGCTAGAAGACTCAACAACTTAGTTCTAGATCAAAAGTATTAGCTCCGTTTGATATACAAAAAAAACGAGCATCCTTTTTTATTTCTTCAAAAAACAAGAAATAAAAAAATAACTTGGCATACAATAGCTATCAAGAAGGAAGTCTACTTTATCGAAACAATAAATAATTTTTTTAAAACAAAAAACCACAAAACAGAAGTTACTCTGTTTTGTGGCATACATTCTCGGAGATTAAGCTTTGTTAGCTGAACCGAACCAATCAATGTGTTCTTCTGCATCTTTGATGATTGCAGCTTTACCTGGTGCTAATAATTTACGTGGGTCAAAACCTTTTCCTTCTTTATCTTTGCCAGCTTCGATGTATTCACGAGTTGCTTTAGCAAATGATAATTGGAATTCAGTATTTACGTTTACTTTAGAAACACCCATTGAAATTGCTTTTTGGATTTGTTCTTGAGGAATACCTGATCCACCATGTAATACTAGAGGAACATCGCTACCTACAGCATCAGCAATCGCTTGTAAGTGGTCAAAAGCAAGTCCTGCCCAGTTTTCTGGGTATTGACCGTGGATGTTACCGATACCGCAAGCTAAGTAGTCGATACCTGTAGCAACCATTTGTTTACATTCTTCGATGTCTGCTAATTCACCGCTACCGATGATTCCATCTTCTTCTCCGCCGATTGAACCAACTTCACACTCAACAGAAATTCCTTTAGCGTGAGCTTTTTCAACAACTTCTTTTGCTAATTTTAAGTTTTCTTCAAATGGCAAATGAGAACCATCAAACATAACTGAAGTATAGCCAACTTCGATACATTCCATCGCTGCATCATAGTCACCATGGTCTAAGTGAATGGCAACAGGAACAGTGATGTTCATTGATTCTACCAAATCACAAATAATATCTTTCGCAACTTTGTAGCCACCCATGTATTTAGCAGCACCCATTGAAGTTTGGATAAGTACTGGTGCTTTTTTCGCTTCAGCTGCTTCAAGGATTGCTTGCGTCCATTCTAAATTGTTTGTGTTGAATCCGCCGACAGCGTAACCGCCTTTACGAGCAGCTTTTAAAAATTCAGCTCCTGATACTACTGGCATAATAAATTCCTCCTAAGTTTTGTAAAACTAAATTTGTTAAGACTATTCTTAACCAACGACCCTATTTTACCAAACATTTCCATAGTTTTCTACTAAAATCAATGAAAATGAAAATTTTCAAGAAGTTTTTCGTAAAAAATAAGAGTAGCATCAAGAAAAAAGTTCCTTGATAACTGTTTTAACGCTATTAATTGCAGAAATAATAACAATTATCCATTTTTACAAATGATTGAAACAAACAATGATTCTCACTTTTGTTCTATGGGTTGCTTTTATTTTCCTTCGCGTTCTGCTAAAGCAGCACCAACGAATCCTTTAATTAATTTTTGTGGTCGATTTGGTCTTGAAATCAATTCTGGGTGGAATTGGCAACCTACAAAGAATTTTTTCTCAGTTAATTCAACAATTTCAACTAAACGATTGTCTGGAGAAACCCCTGAAAATACCAAGCCTTTTTCTTCAAACAATTGGCGATATTTATTATTAAATTCGTAGCGATGACGATGGCGTTCTTGTACCACGTCGGCACCATCATAGCTTTCCGCTGTTTTTGTACCTTTTTTAATTTTACATGGATAAAGACCTAAACGTAGCGTGCCACCTAAGTTCTCTACATTTTCTTGGTCAGCCATCAAGTCAATGATGTTGTTGGTTGTATCTGGGATTGTTTCTGCAGAAGCAGCATCTTCTAAACCAACGACATTGCGTGCAAATTCAACGCAAGCCATCTGCATACCTAAACAAATCCCTAAGAATGGAACGTCATTTTCACGAGCGTAACGAATCGCTTCAATTTTCCCTTCAATTCCACGATCGCCAAATCCACCAGGAACTAAGATACCGTCTGCTTCTTTCAACCGTTCGTCTACATTTTCTTTTGTCAATTCTTGCGCCTTGACCCAATCCAATTCAATATCTGCATCAAAGGCAAAACCAGAATGTTTCAATGCTTCCACTACAGAGATATAAGCGTCTGGCAACTCCACATATTTTCCAACTAAAGCAATACGTACTTTTTTCTTCAAGTTCAATACTTTTTCTTCTAATTCTTTCCATTCTTCCATATCTGCTTCTGGTGTCTTTAATTTTAGATGTTCACAAACAATTCGATCCATTCCCTGTTTTTGAAGAAGTAATGGAATAGAGTAAAGCGTATCAACGTCTGGTGATTCAATCACAGCTTCTGGCTCTACGTCACAAAATTGTGCTAATTTGTTTTTCACATTTTGTGAGACTGACTGTTCGGTACGTACAACTAAAATATTGGGTTGGATACCCAAGCCACGCAATTCTTTCACACTATGTTGCGTTGGTTTAGTTTTCATTTCTCCCGCCGCTTTTAAATAGGGAATAAGTGTTGTATGAACATACATTACATTATCAGCACCCACATCTGCTTTCATTTGACGTAGTGCTTCTAAGAATGGCAAAGATTCAATATCTCCCACTGTTCCACCTACTTCAGTGATAATGATGTCTGAATCCGTCATTTTTGCTGCACGCATGATTTTTTCTTTGATTTCATTCGTAATATGTGGGATGACTTGGACTGTTGCTCCCAAATATTCGCCCTTTCGTTCTTTACGAAGTACTTCAGAATAAATTTTTCCTGTGGTAACGTTGGAGTATTTGTTCAAATTGATGTCAATGAAGCGTTCGTAATGACCTAAATCTAAATCCGTTTCAGCCCCATCATCAGTTACAAAAACTTCGCCATGTTGATAAGGACTCATCGTTCCTGGGTCTACGTTAATGTAGGGATCAAATTTTTGGATAGTTACTTTTAAGCCACGATTCTTCAACAAACGACCTAAAGAAGCTGCAACGATCCCTTTACCAATCGATGAAACTACGCCGCCCGTCACAAAAATGTATTTTGTCATAAGTTCAAAAACTCCTTCTTAATTTATCTTCAGGAAAAGTCTCAGAAAACAAACAAAGCTCCCTATTCTATCTAGAATAGGGAGCCAAAATTTCTGTAAACTTCTGCCCCTTCAAAAGGGTGCCCAATGAGTATACTACAAGCTAATTTAAAGAAAGTCAAGCACCTAATGCAAACAATCCGCTGGTATTTTTTATGGAAAAAGAAAGTGGCTGTATAAACGTCGCTCAGCATTTCGCAGTTTATAATTTTTTTGTATTATAGGAAAAATTTTAAGAAAAATTTCTAACAGAAAAATTATATACTAGTTTTAGAGAATGATTTTATTACACAATCCAACCAGTTATTTGTGATTCAGAATAACACAACATCATCCGTTTCTCATTCTCTAGAGGTTGTGACAGAGCCACTTAACTCGAAATAGTAAGGAAACACCAGAACAAATGGCTATTATTTGTTCTAATTTTGGCTTATTACTGAAGAGTTGGCTCTGGAACACCTTGAACATGGTTATGACAGAAGGTTTTTGACTGATTGTCGAAGGACATCTTCTAGAACACTTTGTTTATTCCATTTTTAAAGTTTTGAGACAAACTTTATGTCTCACTTTTATTCCTATGTATAGGCAAATAATTTTTACTTCATCCTCCCATCGATAAAAAAATACATAAAAAAAACAAAGCCATTTGCGTATCTCATCCTGTTACATACGCAAATGGCTTTTAAATAAGACTATTTCTATCGAATTAGCTATGATAAGTTTTTATTGTACTAATTTCTTTGTTGATTAGTACAACTCTAAATATTGTTCTCTTTCCCATTCAGATACAGTTTGTCTAAATGCTGCCCATTCTAAGCGCTTGGCTTCCACAAAGTTAGAATAGATATGAGACCCTAAAGCATCAATCATTACTTCGTCTTTTCTTAATTCTTTGATTGCATTATGGATCGTTGATGGAAGATCTTGAATGTTTGCTGCTTCGCGTTCTTCTTCATTCATCACGTAAATATTACGATCGACAGCAGCTGGTGGTGTTATTTCATTACGAATCCCATCTAAACCTGCCTGTAACAATACTGCCATTGCAAGATATGGATTAGCTGATGGATCAACAGAACGTAATTCTAAACGTGTAGACAACCCACGAGATTCTGGAACACGAACTAAAGGTGAACGATTACGGCCACTCCAAGCAACGTAAACAGGTGCTTCATAACCTGGGACTAAACGTTTGTATGAGTTGACTGTTGGATTACATACTGCAGTATAAGCACGGGCATGTTTTAATAAACCACCTAAGAAATGATAAGCTGTTTGGCTAAGTTCTAAAGCGCCCTCTTTGTCGTAAAAGACATTTCCTTCTTCGTTGAATAATGACATATTACAATGCATCCCTGAGCCATTGATTCCAAATAATGGTTTAGGCATGAAAGTTGCGTGTAGACCATGTTTACGGGCAATTGTTTTAACAACTAATTTAAATGTTTGAATATTATCACAAGCGTCCACAACATCTGCGTATTTAAAGTCAATTTCATGCTGACCTGGAGCAACTTCATGGTGAGAAGCTTCTACTTCAAACCCTAAGCTTTCCAACTCTAGTACGATATCACGACGGCAGTTTTCGCCTAAATCAGTAGGAGCAAAATCAAAATAACCACCTTTATCATTTAGGTTTGTTGTAATCTCCCCATCTTCATCCAATTTAAATAAGAAAAATTCTGGTTCTGGACCTAAATTGAAAGAAGTAAAGCCAAGGTCACGCATATCTTTGATCGCGCGTTTCAAGTTTCCACGTGGATCTCCAGCAAATGGTGTACCATCTGGATTATAAATATCGCAAATCAAACGAGCAACTTTGCCATGATCGCTTTCCCATGGGAAGATCATCCATGTTGAAAGATCAGGATACAAATACATATCACTTTCTTCAATACGAACAAATCCTTCAATTGAAGAGCCATCGAACATCATTTTGTTTTCAAGTACTTTATCAATTTGACTAACGGGTACTTCAACATTTTTAATTGTTCCTAAGATATCTGTGAACATCAATCTTAAAAATCGAACGTTCTCTTCTTCAATGATTCGTTTAATTTCATCGCCTGTTAGTTGTTTCTTTACCATGGTATCCCTCTTTCTTTTTGGTTATGTCATTCAGTCAAAGAATTGTCTTTGCATTCCTTGAGACTGATAATGCTCTGTTTTATTTAGCCCACCTTGTGCCAATATTTCATCCCGAAAAATTTGGCGAACGTCATGGTCAGTCAGCGGTTTTTTGCTTTTTTCTTCCTGTTTTTTTGCTTGAGCCATTTCATAAACTCGTTTGATACCAGCCATGTTTAACCCGTCAGAAAGATAATCTTTGATTTCCAACAATAAATCAATGTCGTTTAACGAATACATTCGTCGATTGCCTTCGCTTCTTTCTGGATGAACAAAATCTTGTTCTTCATAATAGCGAATTTGTCGTGCGGATAAATCAGTCAACTTCATCACTGTACCAATTGGAAATACAGACATTGAACGGCGCAATTCCTTTTCTCCCATCAGACGTCCCCTTTCGTTTAACAAGTTGGATAAAGTATACCAATCACAAAAACACTTGTCAACGACATATGTAAGGTTTTCTAACATGAAATTCTATTTTTTTCATAAAAAAACATGTCCATCTAAAAAAAGATGACTAAAAAACTATAAATAAAAGATATTATTACTTTAAAAAAACAAAAAAATTATTTTTCTAACCATCTAGAAGATCTCTTCGCAAATCCGTTCACTTCATAGCCGTTTTTTTCTTCAACAAACCGTTCCTTTAATACGAGCGTTTGTCGGCGTAATGCACTTAAGGATTGCCCATCCTCACTTGAAACAAAAAGAACATATGGCTCCATTAATTCCATCAATTGTCGCTTGATAGCTGAAACTAACTGGTCTTTACCACTATCACTTTGAGCAGAAATCAAGACATTAGGAAAAAGTGAAGGTGTAAACATCGCAGGGTCAATTTGATCCGCTTTATTGTAAACAATTAACACGGGTATTTCTTTCATTTTCAGTTCTTCCATTAACTGTAAGACTGTTTGCTCTTGTAAAATACGGTCTGGTGAACTAGCATCCACTACATGTAACAATAAGTCCATTGATTGACTTTCTTCCAAAGTAGAATGAAAAGCATCAATTAACTGGGTAGGTAAATCTTGGATGAAGCCTACTGTATCCGTTACTGTCATTTCAAACCCTTCTGCAAAATGCCATTTTTTTGTCAATGGGTCAAGTGTCGCAAACAACTGATCTTTAGAATACGTATCAGCCTGTGTTAATAGGTTAAGAATAGTTGATTTTCCTGCATTTGTATAGCCGATTAAGCCAATTTGAAAAATTTCACTTGTTTGTCTTTTTTGTCGATTTCTTGCTCGATGGGCTTCTACGGCTTTCAATTCACGTTTTACTCCTAAGATTTTATTACGGATATGCCGACGATCCGTTTCCAGTTTTGTTTCCCCTGGTCCTCTTGTTCCAATTCCACCACCTAATCTTGACAATGCTTTTCCCTGACCAGCTAAACGGGGTAAAAGATATTCCAGTTGTGCTAATTCAACTTGTAGCTTTCCTTCTTTTGAACGCGCGCGCATGGCAAAAATATCTAAGATTAATTGGACACGGTCAATGATAGGGATTCCCACCGCTTCTGATACTAACTGGCTCTGCCTAGGGGTCATTTCATGATTGAAGATAATCAAATCTGCTTCATAAGCATCTGCTTGTTGAATGAGTTCTTGCAGCTTTCCTTTTCCGATAATCGTTTGGCGATCTATTTGCGGTCTTTTTTGTGTCAATGTATAGACCACTTCCCCTGAAGCTGTGCTTGTTAATTGTCTTAGTTCCAACATCGATTCTTTGAAATAACGTTGATTTTTTTCTGTTTCCACCCCAACAATGATCACTTTTTCTTTTTTATTTATCATTTTTCCCCTCCAGCCACATTTTAATCAATTGCTCCACTTGTGCCTTACTACTAGGATCGTCTAACAAGTCAAACCATTGCGCATCTAACCGATTGCGAAACCAAGTGAGTTGCCGTTTGGCATATCGTCTTGAATTTTGTTTTAGCTGTTCAATTGCTGACTCAAGTGATTCCTCCCCTTTAAAATAGGGATAAAATTCTTTATAGCCAATTCCTTGACTCGCTTGAACATCTCCCAGTTCATAAACAAAACGCGCTTCTTCTACCAAGCCTTCTTTGAGCATTATGTCCACTCGTTGATTGATCCGTTGATACAAATAAGTTCTCTTCGTATTTAAGCCAATCATGCAATAATCATAAAGACGGGTGGGCTCTTCTTTCGGAGAAACAATGCTGTAGCCTGTTGTTTCAAAAACTTCTAACGCACGAATGACTTTTCGTTGATTATTCCAATGGATTTTTTCAGCCGCCAATGGATCACGTTCTTTTAAATAAGACCAAAGTTGTTTTTTACTGATGGTTTCCGCTAATTCTTCGTATTTTTGACGAATAGCTGTAACTGCTGGTTCTTTTGCACCTAAGTGATAATCGTAAAGCAAAGATTGAATATATAACCCTGTCCCGCCTACAACAATTGGCAAATGTCCTCGATTCGTAATCTCAGTAATCAACTTTCTACCAGCTTTTTGAAAATCTGCCACAGAATAATTTCGACCTGGTTCAATGACATCAATCAAATGATGAGGAATTCCTTTCATTTCAGCTGTTTTTATTTTAGCAGTGCCGATATCCAATTTTTTATAAACTTGAAGTGAATCGCCACTGATGATTTCACCTTGAAATTTATTAGCCAATTCCACACTAAGAGCTGTTTTTCCTACTGCTGTAGGGCCCACTATTACTAATACTTTTTCCATTGTCATCCTACTTTTTCATTGTTTGTTTGATTCGTAATGCTTTTTCTGGAAAGTCAGTGATGAAAGCCGTCATTTGCTGATTAAAGCATTGCCTCATTTGATCTTCCTCATTGACTGTCCAACATCTGATTGCTTTTGGGAATGATTCTAGTGACGTTACATGTTCAAAGTACCAATCGACTCTAGGATGAATCCCTTCTATACTAGGTGTATTTTCTGCTAAAAGCACTTTTTTGTGTGAAGTACTTAAAAGAAGATCTAATTGTGCCGTTGGTTCGATTTTTGCGAGTCGCTCCAACGATTGGATATTAAAACTGCAATACGCATGATGAAAAGGCCAATCGGATTCTTTTAATAAGTTGACTACTTTTTCTTCAATGCCGACATAGTCATATTTATCCGTCTTTATTTCAATCATCAACGTTCCACGGTAGTTCATTTCCAAAAGAAGATGGACGACTTCTTTTAATGTTGGCACTTTTGTTGCATGAAAATCACTATTAAACCAGCTTCCTGCATTTAATTTCTTTAGTTGCGCCAATGTTTTTTCCCTGACAAGCCCATGGCCATTTGTTGTCCGATCCACTTCCTCATCATGTATCACTATGATTTGTTCATCTTTTGACAAATGCACATCTAATTCAATGCCATCCACTCCTTGCCTGACCGCCTCAGCAAATGCCGGCAATGTGTTTTCTGGATGGGTACCACTGCTCCCTCGATGGGCAAAAATTTGAACCATTTCCTCACCACTTTCAATTCACTTTATTGTAACATATGAAAAAGGTTGTGAAAAAGCTGTTCAACTTCATAAGATGCCAATGATAAAGATCAAATGACCAACTGTGTTTCCACTTTTAAGCAACTTGTGACTTCGTTT
>NZ_BJWF01000025.1 GCF_007990225.1 Enterococcus villorum
TTCTGTAAAACAATTTCCTCCCCATATGCTCCAGAAATTGGGTGAACGACCACCTGATCCCCGACATGAAAATGAGTCACATCGCTTGCTACTTCCGTCACAACCCCTGCACCATCATTCCCTAATACATAAGGAAACTTGAGCTGTCGCATTTCTTGCATCTTACCTAAACGTAAGGCAACGTCATAAGGATTGATACTAAACGCTTTCAAATTCACACGTAGATGATTTGAGGTAACTTCTCTTGATGGGACAGTTATTTCTTGAAACACTTCATTGGCTGGACCATATCCAGTGATAGCAAATCTTTTCATCCGTTTCCCCTCCTTTTCTTCTAGTTTACGTGGATAGTCAGCATTTGACAAAGAAACGGATCGCCCCTTGCTTTTTAGCAGTCATTCAAAACAATTGTCTTTTTTCTTACAATATGATAAAGTGAACTTTACAAAACGTAACATTTACGATTTATAAGTATATAGGAGGAAAGAAATGGCCAAAAAATCGAAAATAGCTAAAGCAAAAAAGCAACAAGAAACTATTGCACGTTATGCCACTTTGCGTCAAGAATTAAAAACGAATAAAGATTACGACGGGTTGCGTCGGTTACCTTTAGATGCACGTCCAGAACGTTTAAAAAATCGGGATTTAATTGATGGAAGGCCGCGCGGATATATGCGTAAATTTGGTATGTCTCGGATAAAGTTTCGTGAATTAGCTCATCAGGGACTTATTCCTGGCGTCAAAAAAGCCAGTTGGTAAGGATAATCACAAAGTAAAGAAAAAACATTGTTTACGTCGCTTTTTTACACCATTTAGCCACAAGCTTAAAGGTTCGTCTAATTCATTCCATAAATAAAAGCTTGGATTTTGTCTATTAGGCAAAATCCAAGCTTTTATTAGTGAGTAACTTGGTAGTATTTAAGAAAGCAATCTTTTTGTAATTATAAAAAATCTATCTGTGAAAAGTTCATTTAGAGAATTTTTTTATGAACAGTAGTGATTATCTGACGTCTTTTCTTATCATCAATCCATCCATAGAATCCTTCTTCACTATCAACTAAATAGCATACAAGATATTACTTCTCAACAACTAGCACTAATTCACATAAAATGATTCGTTTTGTCTTGAACCCACTGAGCATTTTACAATTTTTTGTTAAATGATGTTGTCAGCTTCGATCACTATTCAATAAGCTAGAATTTTTTTCAAAATACAAAAGTAATTTGAGAAATAATCTTTATTGTGATCAAAGCAACTCATGCTTTTACATCCCTTAACTTCATTATTCCTTTTATATGTAAAGGCGTATAGGCTTTTATTTAGCGACAGGTGTTAATGCTTCGATCCCCACACTGATTTTTAGTGCATGGTCAACGTCTGCCATAATTCGTTTGTCTAAATGGCAAACTTTTTCTTTCAGTCTTGACTTATCGATTGTTCTGATTTGTTCAAGTAAAATAACAGAATCACGTTCGATACCTGTACCAGTTGCTTTAATCCCAATATGCGTAGGCAATTTAGGTTTTGCCATTTTGGCAGTGATGGCCGCAACGATGATCGTTGGACTGAAATGATTTCCTAAATTATTTTGAATGACCAAGACCGGACGCGTCCCGCCTTGTTCTGAACCCACGACTGGAGAAAGGTCAGCAAAATAAATATCTCCTCTTTTTACCATTGGATTCTCCTTAATCTTGATATTCTCTAGGAATACGTGTTCCTAGTATGCAAGCCACTTCGTAGTGGATGGTGCTCATTTGATCCGCTACTTCTTGCATCGTTATTTCTTTTTCTTGATTTTTACCAATTAATGTCACTTTTGTCCCTAGAGGAACTTCATGTGGCAAACGAATCATGATTTGATCCATACAAACGCGTCCCACGATTTCACAAAGAAAACCTTCAACTAAAACTGAAAATCCTTGCAAATTTCGTAGCCAACCATCCGCATAGCCAATTGGGATCGTTCCAATCCACTCAGGTTTCTCCGTAATATAAGTTTCCCCATAACCAATACCTTCACCTTCAGGCAATCGTTTGACTTGAATCAGCTCTGACACTAATTCGAGAGCCGGTTGCAGTGGATAAGGTTCTGTTAAAGCATGGCCAGAAGGATTTAATCCATACATGGCTACCCCAAAACGAATCATATTCCCAATCTTTTCATCATGCCATAAAGCCGTAGCGCTGTTGCTGACATGAACATATTTTGGCAAAAAAGGTAATTGCTCCAGTGTGTTTAAAAAACGTTGTTGCTGTTGTTTCCAATATGTTTCATCTGCTTGATCAGCTGTTGAAAAATGAGTATAGATACCTTCCCATTCTAATACGGCGCTCTCTTGAATAAACGTTACAGCGTCTACTACTTCTTTTGGTGTCAAAAAGCCAATACGTCCCATCCCCGTATCCACCTTCAAATGAAGAGAAAGCGCATGTTTTAATTTATGTTTATTCAAATAATTAGCTGCATTTTCCAACCACTCTTTATTTCCTGCAGTAATCGATAAATCATGGACAATCGCTAAAGTCAACGCATCAACTGGAATCATATTCAACACCAAAATAGGTTGATTAAACCCTGCTTCTCTCAATTCCACACCTTCATCCAAATTAGACACACAAAAACCCGTAGCGCCTCCAGCAACTGCTGCTTGTGCAGTTTGTACTGCGCCATGACCATATCCGTTTGCTTTTACAACCGCAAACAGTTCTTTTCCTTCTGGTAATCTCGCTAATTCATTTTTTACGTTATTTGTAATAGCCTTTGTATGTATAATAATTTTTGTAGGACGATGCCACGCGACAACCATGATTCTTCCTTCTTTCTAGTCTTCTAAAATAATTTGCGCAAATGCTAATTCATCCGTATGCGTAATGCTAACCCAGCTTTTTCCTGTATGAGGTGATTTCGTCACCACAGGTTGTCCCGCCTCATTTTTCAAAATCTCAATTTCTTGAAACGTTACTTTACCAATACCAGTTCCCCATGCTTTGGCAAATGCTTCTTTGCAAGCATAACGGCCTCCTAGAAATTCTACTTGTCGATGAAAAGGCAGAACTTGAAATTGTTCTCTTTCATTTGGTGTTAACACACGATCGATAAAATTTTGTTTTTCTTTGATGATTTTCGCAATCCTAGGTAATTCCACTGCGTCAATCCCAATTCCTTTTAACATAGACTCGACTCTTTTCAAAAAATTTTAGAACACTCTCATTCTACCAAATTCTAGATATTTTACCACCAATATGTCCATATATAACAAAAAAGAAAGCTTCCTTACAAAAAGGAAGCTTTGGGCGTAACATTAATCGTTATTCGTACGAATCACAAACCCACGTTTTTTATCATTTTGACGCTTTCCGCCATCTTTTTTGTGGTTATTATTTTTATTGTAGCCACCTTTAGACTTGTTGCCACGGTAGTTACTGTTATCCCGACGATTACGGTTATTTCCTCCACCGCGTTTGCCATTTTTATTGTAGCCTTTTTTCTGCATAGGCAATGGACGTTCTGGTGTGATTTTAACCGGTACGGCATCAGATGGATCTTTTGCCGTTGTCTTTAATAACAATGCCACTAAATCTTGTGCAGAATATTCTTCTAACAGTTTATCTGCTGTTTGCAAATATTTGTCCAAACCGTTTTCTTCTAGCTTCGCTTCGATTTGTTCAACTGCCGCACCTAATTGACCTTTAAAGGCTTCTTTTTCAGTTGGTGGACGTAAAGTAGCCATCCGTTTTTTCGTTAAGTTTTCGATGACATGTAAGTAGTCCATCTCGTTTGGTGTAACAAAAGTGACTGACATTCCGCCTTTTCCAGCGCGACCAGTACGACCGATACGGTGAACATAGCTTTCTGGATCTTGTGGAATATCATAGTTATAGACATGCGTAACACCTGAAATATCTAAGCCACGCGCCGCAACGTCTGTAGCCACTAACACATCTAAATGACCATTTTTAAATGAGCGTAAGACACTCATTCGTTTTTGTTGTGAGAGGTCTCCATGGATTCCTTCTGCTCGATAACCACGTGCTTCTAATCCACGTGCTAATTCGTCCACACGACGTTTTGTACGACCAAAAACGATCGTTAATTCAGGTGTTTGAACATCAAACAAACGAGTCATGATATCAAATTTTTCATACTCTTTTGCTCGTACATAGTATTGATCAATTAAATCAGCTGTCATTTCTTTTGCTTTGATCTTCACGTGCGTTGGAGTTTTCATAAACTTCACGCCAATGTTTTTAATTGCTGGTGGCATCGTTGCTGAAAATAGTAAGGTTTGTCTTTGTTCAGGCACTTTTGAAATAATGCTTTCAATGTCTTCTAAAAAGCCCATGTTTAGCATTTCATCTGCTTCATCTAAAACTAATGTTTCAACGGTTCCTAATTTCAATGTGTGTCGGTTGATATGATCAAGCATACGGCCAGGTGTTCCAACCACGATATTTGGACGATCTTTTAACCCACGGATTTGGCGACCAATATCCGCTCCTCCATAAACTGCTTGAACACGTACACGTTTATCTCGTCCCAAACGATAAAGTTCTTCTTGCGTTTGAATCGCTAATTCACGAGTTGGTGCAATTACTAATCCTTGTAATTCATGGCGACTAGTGTCAATTTTTTCTAACATTGGCAAACCAAAAGCAGCCGTCTTACCAGTTCCTGTTTGTGCTTGTCCAATCACGTCTTTTCCAGACAAAGCTAAAGGGATTGTTTCTGACTGGATTGGTGTTGCTTCTTCAAAACCAGCCCGCTCTACTGATTTCAATAATTCTGGTGATAAATCTAGTTCTTTAAATTTCAAATGAATCCTCCTATATGGTTGTTAACTGAGGATGTAGCTTAATTTTTGCTACCCCGTCGATTGTTCGGTCAAAGTGGTTGAATCTTTTGACAGTGGCCACGCACGTTTTCCATCCATCCTTAGCCCCTGTGGCACCACCGAAAAATCACTTTGCGAAGTTCAGGCATTAGAAAAGCCAAACGGGTCGCGTTCAGCTTTATCATTGTTATGACATCTGGCTTTAGCAATTGATAAAAATCGATCAAACCAGTCCAATTTCTCTTCATCTTTCGGCAATAGGTTATTCTAGCATAATTTAATGTTTTCTGCAAGTTTACAGTTCGTTATTTCATTTTCTGTAATTCTTGTACAACAGCCCATAAATCCATCCCATTGCTTCCTTTTAGGACAATACTATCCTCTGGTTGTAATTCTGCTTTGATCGTTGCAATAAGTTGCTCCTTCTCTTTTTCAAAGTATTTCACTTTCAAATCGGGGTATTCGATGGATAGCCTTTCTTTTAATGCCTTCATTTGCGGGCCATATAAAAAGACGACGGCATAATCAGCGGGATGCAGATGTTCAGCCATTTGCGCATGCATCTGTAAAGCATCAGGACCTAATTCCAGCATATCCGCTAGAACAGCCATTCTTCTTCCTTTTACTTCTAGGTTTGCAAACATATCTAGTACTAGTCCCATAGCGGTAGGATTGGCATTGTAGACATCACTTAAAATGGCTGCACCATTTCCCGCACTTAGCCATTCTGTACGATTTTGAGTCATGGAAACATTGGCTAACCCAAGGCGTATCTCTTGTGTTGATAACCCAAAGAATTGTCCAACAGCATAAGCAATCAAGGCATTAGTTACATTGTATTTACCTGGTAAAGGGATTATGAAAGATTCTTTATCTACCCTAAAGTGTGTGGCCGTTTTGCTTTCCTCTGTTACTTTAGCAACTAAATCTCCGCTATTTAACCCAAATGTTACGATAGATTGTGTTAAATTTGCCGTAAGAGGTTTTAGTAAAGGTTCTGCTTCTGGAATGATCAAGCACCCATCTGTTACCAAACCATCAACGATTTCCATTTTCGCTTTTGCAATGCCTTCTCTTGAGCCTAAATTTTCAATATGTGCTTCGCCGATCATAGTAATGGCAGCCACTTTAGGTTGAGCAATCAGCGATAGTTCGGTAATCTCTTTTGCGTGGTCCATGCCCATCTCTAAAACGATTTTTTCTGTATCGGCAGGCATATGCAAAATGGTGTATGGTAAGCCAATATTATTATTATAATTTCCTTGTGTTTTATATGTCCGGTATTTTTGTGCTAGAACCGAAGCAGTTAAATCTTTGGTTGTTGTTTTCCCATTACTTCCGGTAATAGCGACTACTTCAGCGCCAGTTTTCTTTAAATAATAGGTTGCTAAAGCTTGCATGGCTTTCAAGGGATCTGCTACAAAAATCACAGGGATTTCAGTAGGCGCTTTTGCTGGATCTAAGCTCCAAAAAGTAGCAACAGCACCATTAGCAATCGCTTGTTGAATAAAATCATGCCCATCTCTTGCTCCTTTTAATGGAACAAACAAATGTCCTTTTTCAATCTTACGACTGTCAAATTCTACTCCTGTGATCTCAGTTAAACCGTCCTGATTACTTCCTACCGCTTGTGCGATTTCTTGTACCGTTAGTTTCATAAAAAAACCTACCTTTTCGCATTTAGAAGCCGGAACCGATGTCAGTGACATCAGCTCCAGCTTCTATTTATATGATTTGGTTATTCGTGTACTTCAAAAAAACTTTGTCGTTGATTGAAACGATTGATACCTAATTGAATTAATTCTTCAATCAAATCTCCATATTTCAAGCCCATATTTTCCCATAATAATGGATACATGCTAAATTGAGTAAATCCAGGCATCGTATTTAATTCATTTAAGAATAATTCGTTTTTATTCGTTAAGAAGAAATCACAACGACTTAAGCCACTGCCACCTAGCATGGTATAAGCGATTTTTGCGTACTCTTGTGCTTTTTGATGCACTTCTTCTGGCACTTCTGCCGGGATCTGCATCTCAATTTTATTATTGATATATTTTGCATCATAATCATAAAAAGCCACATCTTTGACTACTTCACCAGGTAAGGTGGTGCGCACATCTTCATTACCTAGAACAGCCACTTCAATTTCACGTGCTTCAATTCCTTGTTCAACGATAGCACGTGAATCATATTGATAAGCCATGGCTAAAGCATGCTGAAGTTCTTCTCGATTTTCTGCTTTTGAGATGCCTACGCTTGAACCCATATTTGCTGGTTTAACAAACATTGGGTAAAGCAAAGAACCCTCACATTGGTCAAATATTTTCTTAGGATTTTCTTTCCATTGGCTTTTCAATACAGGGACATAAGGCACTTGCGGTACTCCTGCCGCTTGTAAAATGTATTTGGTCATGATCTTATCCATTGCACAAGCACTTGTTAATACCCCTGCACCAACATAAGGTAAGTTTAAAGTCTCTAAAAATCCTTGAATGGTCCCGTCTTCTCCATTTGGTCCATGTAACACAGGAAAAACAATCGTTCCTTCTTCTTTGATTTCTCCAGGATTGATCACCTTTCCCGTAAAACCTTCTGTCACTTTCCCACTTGGATCCCATGTTAAATGCAAAACTTCTTTGCTCGTTGGTTTTTCTGTTAGCAAAGGTCCTTTAACCCACTCGCCTTCTTTGCTAATAAAGATAAGTTGAACTTGATAATACGTATAATAAATCGCATTTAAGACTGAAAACGCTGAGAGAATCGAAACATCATGCTCTGCACTGCGCCCGCCGTATAGTAAAGTAATCTTCAAAAGATTGTCCTCCCGTATCCAATATCATTTCCATTTTTACTTCATATTTTAGCATAAAATCAAAAGAAGCAAACCTCTTATTTAAAAAAGTTCATGAACTTACAGTCTAAAAGCAGAAAAAATACGCTGAAAACAGATTGCCCACTTTTTCTAATTTTACTATATTTAGTTAATCATCTTGTGTCATCCTGCTTGATTAAGTGCATGGATTAGCGCTTGCCTAAAGCTTTGGTGATCTTGTGGCGTAAAAGGTTTAGGTCCTTTTGTTCTTAGGCCTGCTTTTCGTAATTTACTGCTTTGATAACGTTGTTCTAATAAACCGTCTATCGTGGTTGAAGTAAACTCTTTGCCTGTTTGGTGAAACACTCGTACGCCTTTTGGCAACACCAAAGAAGCCAGTCCATAGTCTTGCGTGACTAAGATATCTCCTTTACGAATTAAACCGACAATTTTATAGTCTGCGCTATCGGCACCTTGATCAACATAGACAAATTGAACATAGGAGGGATACACTTTTGTAGTGTAGTGATCCACACTGGTCACAATCACAACGTCCAGTTGATAAGCCTGAGCAATCTCAATCACATCTTCTTTAACTGGAGAACCATCTCCATCAATCACGATGCGCATGCGCTCCCTCCTCTCGTTTCCATAAAAGATAAACAATGACTACACTCATCAGTAAGAACCCAATATTCCCCCACTTTGCATACTCCATCAACTGCGCACTCGTATCGGAAACACTAATTTTATCTGTTAACTGCAACAACATTGCTACCGGCTGATCGAACCAGCGCGTAAGACCCAATAGCAGACCCATTAAAAGAAATTGATGGACCACGCTTCCTTGGTTTTGTGTAGTATATTTGATAACTACACGTTGATCCATTGGTATATCTGCATTTATTTCATAACATGTACGATTAAGCCAACCGCTAATAATTGAGTGACAAAAACTGACGAAAAATAAACCAATAGTAAAGAAACCAGGAATCAATAAAATCAGTAGTGAACCAAACACACCAATCAATTGAGCAACTACCGGTGACGTGGAAACTTTTTTCAACACACTATTTCCGATCAGTTTTGCTAAAATCATTCCGGCGATATATGGGAGATACATAGCAGTCGCCAAATGAGCAAATCCATATATCACGCCTATATAGAATGTGCTAAATAAAAAAAGAAAATTCCCTAGCATGCCACTAAAAAAAGTATACAAATTGAGCCAAACAGGTAGTTTCCAACTTTTTTTGACACGCCCTAAATAAAAAGCCGCTAGAATAAAGAAACATAAAAAAACATAAATTGCAAAATCAAAAAGTGCTGAATTTACTAATATTCTTGCATTCCGAAGTAAAAACAATAAAACAAAAGAAAGGAGAAAAAGGAAGAATTCTTTTGGGACAAACATCGTCGTCTTGATATCCTTGAAATCAAGCTCATATCTGGGGTAATGACTCACCGTATGATAGGCCATAATATAAAACAAGGTGTATAACCCTAAAGTAATAACCACTTGTGTTATCCCAGAAAGCTCAATTGAACGAAATAAGATAACTAATAAAACTAACGCAAATGGGTATTGTTTCCCAGTCATGTTCGTGAATCCTTGCCGTTTTTCATGATAGTTTACGGTCACATTTGCTGGAGGCAACCAAGCTGCACTTAATCCTAGTAAAATACTAGAGAAATAAAATAAAGGGAAATATAAGACGCCAAAAACACCTAGTAATGCTCCTGCTCCCCCCATTAAAAGAGAGATCATTAGTAATGTATAGCTATCTAAGCCAAAACGAATACTGCGTATCAAAAACAACCCCGTCATCCGAAAAGTATAAAATAGCGTAAAAGGCAAAATAGAGGCCAAATTGTTTCCATCACTTAAACTTAAAAATAAAAGATACGGTATAAAAATCACCGTATTGCTTAAAATAAAAGGCGTCGTTTGTGTAAAATTACGCCCAAATTGTTTGATTTTCTCGAACATAAAAAAGCTCCTTAGCTAGTAATTTACAGTTATATTTCCATTGGTTTTTAAAGTCATTCTAGCATTAATTTAAATAGAAACCAATTATAGAGAATATTCTCTCTCAGATTATAGTCAGACGAAAAAAGAACCTGCGACGAAGACAAAAGTAACTTCTTCAAGTAACACTTCTTTTAGCATATAACTTTTCATATTCCATTGACTCTTGGGATATTGTCATGGAAATATACTTCGAGCAAACTGACTTTACAGATGTTCTTTTCATTTTGAACCTCATTCAAGTCTTTTCTGAATAGCGCATCATTGATCAGTTGTCTTGTTCTTATTTTATAAAAAGAAGCCATTAAGACATTGTCATAAATTTTCTTTTTAAAATCCTATTAGAAACTACCTCTTTTTTCCTGTTGTTTCAATCTCTTACTTCATATGATTAGGTTGAGAAAGATCAACAAATTTTCGGTTATAATACTTGTATTTAGCAGTACTATCCATGACATGAAGCCTGTGCTAAGAGGAATTTTTCCACCTGTTTTTGATATAAATATCAGAAAGTGCGTTCCCTATTTTAGGAAACGCACCTTCTCCATACTTTTCAATTTTTTAAACTCATCCACACTAGCGAATGACATAAACTTCTATCTGCACCTGAATTTCTTTTATAAAAAAGCCTTCTTCCTTCATCTATTTTAAATCCTTGTCAAATAAATATCTTGATATAATCTAGTGGCTCGCCATTTCTTAATTTTTTGTCTCGCTTATTCTATTTGGATCCAGCACTCAATATCTCTACCGATTGACTCATATACCACTTGATTGTTTCAGCTAAACCTTCTTCTAGCTTTATTGTCGGAGAATAATTTAAAGCTTCCACAGACTTTTCGATACTAGCGTAGGAATTGACAATGTCGCCTTTTCTTTTCTCCGTATAATTTACTTGAGCTTCTTTATTAAAAATTTTACTCATTATGGCGACTAAGTTATTTAGATTGATGACCTCTCCACACGCAATATTATAAGCTTTCCCATTTGTTTTATCAGAAGACAAAGCTGCTTTTATATTTGCTTGAAGCACATTATCAATATAGGTAAAATCTCTAGATTGCTTACCATCTCCATAAATTTTTAAAGGATCATTCTGTTGCATCAATTCAATAAATTTGGGAATCACCGCCGCATATTGCCCATTAGGATTTTGTCTTCTACCAAACACATTAAAGTAGCGAAGTCCTACAGTAGGCAGATCATAGATATCTGAATACAATTTCCCATGTAATTCATTTACTTTTTTTGTCAATGCGTAAGGAGAAATCACTTCTCCTTCTTCACCTTCTTTTTTAGGCAGCGTTTGGCTATCTCCATAAACGGAAGAGCTAGAAGCATAAACGAATTTTTTTACCTGATTTTTTTTAGCGGCTTCTAACATATTTAAGGTCCCTTGAATATTATTTTCTCCATACTCAACGGGCATGCGAATACTTCTCGGTATACTTCCCCATGCAGCTTGGTGAAAAATGTAATCGACTCCTTCAGCTGCTGATTCACAACTACTTACATTAGTAATGTCTTCATTAATAAATTCAAAATTGTTACATGCCATTAAATGTTGTATATTCTCCAATTTTCCTGTTGAAAGGTTGTCCATGCAACGAGTATGATAACCAGCCTCAATGAGTAGTTCACAAAGATTACTACCAATAAAACCAGCACCACCCGTTACTAAAAATCGTGTATCTTTGGGAAATTTGTTTTTTATATCCATGAATTCTCCTTTTTAACCTATCCACTTATTTTTTTCTTTTATTAAATAAATAAATTTCAATTTATTTTTAATTCCTTTGATTGAATCAATGTTAGAAAAACGTAAAACGGTCTGAAATTCTGGCTGAGAAAAAAGAAGATTCATCTTTTCTCTTGGCTCGTCATAAGCATTTTTTATTTTTTCAAATAACTTATTCACTTTTTGAAAACTCAACTGTCGATAATAGCTTGGGTTCAATCCGAGTTCTCGAGTAAACTTTTTAAATACTTCACATACTTGATTGTCATCTATAATTCTTTGATCATCTACTTTATTCGCTGCCGCTGAGCCTGGTCTGCCAAATCGATAATAGTAATAGATTTTGTGATTGATGTATAACTTGCATCCTTTTAGCATCATTTGACAATTAAATATTGAATCTTGCCCTGTCCGAATTTCAGGAAAAACAAGTTGATTTTTTATTAAAAAATCTTTGCGATAAAGTTTATTACATGCTGAAAAAAAGCTTGTCTCAAAAAATATTTCGGGAAAATGTTCGCGAAATTGATTATAATCCATAATTTGAAGGTCTTTATTCGATCGTAGAGTAACCTCTTTAATTCTTTCACATGATTCGGTCACGTACTGCATACTAAACATCACTACATCAACCGTATACATAGAGAATAATTCAAGATTTTCCTCCAATGTTTTCTTGTGAAGTTGATCATCAGGATCAAAAAATGCGACATATTCGCCTTGGGCAATTTTTAATCCTTCATTTCTAGCATATGCCAATCCATGATTATTCTGGTTAATAATCTTTGCATTCTTCAATTCTTTGATTCGTTCATTTAAATAATCCAATGTGCCATCTGTTGAACCGTCATTCACAAAAATAAGTTCATAGTTCTTATATGTTTGGTTAATCATACTGTCAATAAAGTCTTGCAAATAATTAACTACGTTATAACAAGGTACAATGATGCTTACTTGGTTTTCTATGTTATCCTTCACACTCTTCTCCTTTTTTTTCTTTTAGTTGTATATCGTCTAATGTTAACCACGTTAATTGCTAATAAAAATCAGAAAGTAACAGTTGATCTCTTAGTTTCCCAGTGAATCACTCTTACTTAGTTAAAATCAATCATTTTTGGACCCTTTAAAACCGAAGTAACAAGTAATATTAAGACAATCAAATGAAAAAGAAGCCTCGTAGGAAAGACTTCTTTTCGCTAGAATACTCATAGGCTGATTAGCTTGTTCCCACTCTTTTATTTTATCGACTATCACTGATTGAGATAATCAAAATATATTTTTTTAAAATATGTTTTTTGCAGAAATTGCTTTTATCCAAATCATACGGCATACAGATCAATTAATAAGGGGTAATTGAAATTAACGTTTAAGAAAATTACCTCCCCTTTGAAATAAACAGTAGTATCTTTACTGCATCCACACCTATCATTGGAATCATACTTATTTATATGGTCAATAAAGTCAAAGCTATATAATTGAACAAACAAAATGATTCGATTATAGTTTTCTCTACTTCATTCTTAATTCCTTTAGTTATTCGCTGGACAATTTTTTAGTAATGAACATATCCCCTATTCTATAAAGCAAAAAAAACTACTAATTTATAAAAAACTAGTAGTTTTTTTGCTCATCATTTTGTGGGCAGATCATTCATTAAGTGTGTATATAAACTCCCCCAAATCCCACGACTAAATGATAGCTTATCTTATCTTGTCTTATTTAATTATTCAAAATGAGCAGTTTACTATTTGCTCTTTTGATTGATGAAACAAATAGAGTTGCCCTCTATTCCTACATAAAAAGTTCTTTTCATGTCACAGGAAATTAAAAATTGACTGTAACTATCATCAATACCTATCAACACTTAGAGAATATCCTATAGGAAGAGTTTTTCTAAATTTCTAAGTCTATCTATTTTCTCTCTACTAATTTTCTTATGGATATTCTTTCCATCTCAGTTTTTAATAGTTGCTTCCACTTTAAACTTGGCAAAACGATCTTTTCATGTTTCTGAAAGAGGAAAGGTCCCTTTTGACATTTCATCTACTTGGTTTAACTTTAGTTCGATTTCTATTATGATTCCTAATTATATTTTCTTAGGACAAACCTCTCTAATGCAGCTCATTTTTTCACTGTTTCAAAAATAGCAGTAAGTTCTCTAAAATCTTTTGGACTTGGTTCACGATTTATTTTAATAATTTTCGCATTTGGGTATTGCTTATTCAAATTTTTTACTGCAGCAGTAGTGATCACTACATCCACTGATTCTGCAAGCTTTTTCTCAGGAAATGTCAGAAATTTGAGATGATATTGTTCTTTAAAGTAGAACGCTATTTTTTTAATTATATGAGTGGTAATTAATATAGGCATGTCACTTTCTAGAATAACAGAAATCTCCTTTTCAAAATAAACCGGTTCAATATCCTGTGTAATAATTTTTATATAAGGCAACAATAAATATCGTTGTTCCAGAAAAATTTCGTTCGATGATAACTCATATAATTCTTTAAGAAAATGATAAACCATTGTCGAAAGCGTTGGATAATTAGTTTGAAAATAATTAGTATATATTAATCCGTTCATATCCGATTTAAAATTTTTAAAAACATAAGCAAAACAATGACAGCTAAATAAACCATATCTAGTAAAGCTTGTGTCTAAATTTATTTCATTTTTGGTAAAGAAATAAGAATTGATTTTTTTCAAAGACAAATCTGTTGCTTGAAAAATCAGCGTATTTCTTTTGCGATGGTCTTCAATGATCTCATCGATTGTTTTAGGAATTAACATATGGTAAGAAGCTGACATTGATAATCCAACAGTATAATGAAAAGCCGTTTCTTCTTCTGAAATATTAATTTTCCCTATACACTCTTGTTCCAATACTCCTTTGAAATGCTCATAGCGATATCCTTGAGCGATTTCACCTAATTTTTTATCTTTCGCATCAATAAAGTTCTTTTTTCTTGTACGTAAAACTGATTCAGCAAAATAATAGCTAATTTGACGGATAAAAAGATGAGGAATTTCTATATCTGACAGAATTAACGAATAGAGCAAATGGTTAGTCATCTCGACTATGTCTTGTTCAGCTACCGAATCAAATGGCCAAGTCACCCCTCCGTAAACACGCCAATAGAAAATCATCATTAATAAGCGAATTTGTTTTTCATCACCTTCTAGTTTGGCTGTTACTCGTGAAATAGTCACATCAAAATCGTCAAAGTAAGACCTGATTTTATTGATATTTCTTCTAACAGTTGCTTCACTCACATAATTTTGTTGTGCATATTGTGTCACAGAGGAAATTTCTTCTTTAAAAATTGCTTCCAATAATTGAACAGCTGGTGCTTGAGAAATGATGTAAGCAATCAACACTTGGATATCTTTATCATTACGAATGTTAATTTGGATTCCTTTTCCTTTCGAAATAATCAGCTCAATCCCCTCTTCTCCTAGATCAGAAATATCTCTAGCTAATTTTTCAGTCACTCGTAACACAGCAGCTGTATTGATTTGAAGAATATTTCCAACGTCATTTGTCGTCAACCATCGTTGAGAAGTTTTATTTAACTCTTTAGCTAATTGAACTTCAAGTAGCGTGGATGAATCGACTAACTTTTCAAGGGTATTTGACTGATCATAATTTATCATTTTAAGGACTCCTTAACTCTGTTTCATTTTACAAATCAATCCTACCATTAAACATGGACAAAATAAAAAAAGAGACCTCCGTCTCTTAAAAAAAATCGGTTAGTTGTACAATATTGATATTCTGATACAACGTATGAATATCCTGAACAATATCACGATCTTCAAAATCTACTACTGTTTTCGCTAGCCTTTTTCCTGTCTTCGTTTTGATAATCGCATTCACCACTTTAAAATTTTCCTCAAAAATAAAATCAGCGATTGTTTGATTACTTTTTAGAAGTAATTCTGGCACGATATGCCCTTCTTCTAGTTTTTCTACCAAGCAATGTTTATTTAGCTTTAGAAAAGCTTTCAATTCTTCAGCGGTTTTATAAATATCGGTGACTATAAATCTTAAAAATTCCCCTGACGACTGCTCTTTTTCTACCACGCCATAGATACTACAATCGATAAAATCCATATCCGTTCCTCCAATACACTCATTTTTGTTAATAATAAAACAAATCTAACGTTCTTTACGTTCTTTTATTGAGGTATTGTACTCCCTTTTTTGATTTTTATTTTTTTCGACTGGACTTCAGGACTTCAATGAATAAATTACATCTAAATACCATGGTCAAACTCATATAGATAATCAATCCTAAGCCTGCTTGCAGAAAATTCGTCACTAACGTAGGTGCGCTAGTTGCTGTAATCCTTCTAGTCACTAAACACATCACCAGGCCAGCAATCATATATTTGATGATGTGAAAATAGTTAAATCGAAAATTCGTTCCTTTATATAACGAAGTAATTCTTGAAACTAGGACAAAGCACTCGGCAAAAATACTTGCACAAACTGAACCATATATACCAATTTTCGGAAGTAAAAGTAAATTCGTTAATACACTAATAACTGCTCCTAAGATAACAGAAAAATTATACTGTCTAACCTTACCAACAGGAATCAGGTATTGTCTTGAAATCGCCATACTGAGAGGAACAACAACAATAAGTACAGAAAAAACGGGAATAAGCTGATTCACAAAAGTAAATTTCTCCCCTAAAAACCATGGAACAAATTTGTCAAAAATCGTTAGCATGCCAAACATAATGGGAATCGAAAAAAACAATTGCCCATCCGTAGTTTTCTCAAGTGTGGTAATCATTTTACTTTGATGGCTATTTTTATACATGTTACTCATCCTTGGCAACATCACCGTATCAAATGCCGTAATCAATGTAATAAATACCATATTCATCGTCAGAGAACTCGTGTAATAGCCAACTTCTGTTGGTCCTACAAAAACACCAAGTAAGGTTTTATTCAAAGTCGTGTAAATAATGATGGCGATTTGTGGGATGAAAAAATGGACAGCGGATTTCAAATGTCCAAGAACAGCTTTTAACTTTGTCTTTTTAAAAGTAATATATTTTTTTAAATACCAACAAGGATAGATTTGTGGTAAAACAAAACTAAGGGATTGAATAAACACGTACTTACCTAAATCATCTGCCGTTTTGACACTCATAATGATCAAAAAGAACACAAAGATTTGCGAAAAAATATTGGCTAACATCGTTCGCTTAAAATCTTCCATGCCCATATAAAACCAAGAAACATCAAATAAAACGGAAATAATTGATAAACTCTGCAAATAAAAGTAACCCGCATAATTTAATTGGCTAGCCAGAGCGACAAATAGCAGGAAGTTTATCAAAACAAGTAAAGCTTTCAAATTGAAAATTTCCCAAAAGACACGACTTAATGCTTCCTTATCATCCCTTGCCAAGGCGATTTCTCTACTACCATATAAGGTAATTCCTAACCCAGAAAATAAAATAAAGTAAGAAACAATCGAGTAAGTATAATTATAAATCCCTAATCCTTGTGGTCCTAAGGTTCTAGAAACGATTGGAATCGTCAAAATAGGGATGATTATTTTCATTAATTGATATAAAGCTTGGTAAATAAAATTAGAAAAAACTTTTTTCATGTAGTGTTCCTTTCTAAAATAGTAAACCTCAAAGTAAACAATTATTACATTTCAACATGCGAGTTACTAATGTTCTTAGCTGGCACACCAACTAACACAGCGTTCTCTGGACAACTTTTCGTAACGACTGCATTCGCACCGATGACCGTGTTATCTCCTATCTTTATCTCATCAATTATTATTGCACCAGCACCAATTGAGACATTGTTTCCTATAATTGGTAACCCACCTTCATCATGGGCTTTACCAATTGTTACATGTTGCCGTATCGTTACATTTTCACCAATAATTGCTTGAGAATGAATCACTATGCCGTATGGATGCCAGATGGTTAGTCCTTTTCCTACTTCTAGTTGATAAGGGAATAAGCAATTCAGCACTCCCCTAACAATCAGAAAATCTAATATAGCATAGGGCAAAAGCAATATTTTCCGAAGCAACGGCTGACGGATGGACGTTTTAATATAATGACCATAACTATAGATAGCAAATAATATCTTCGCCCATATTTCTTTACTTTTATGTCTTTTCATTTTTTTCTCCTTTTTCTGTTACATTGCAAAACGCAATGTATGCCAACAACTTTACTTTTAGATTACAAGTACGTTTGTATTTGCAGTATGCCCTGATTTTTGTTCAATGATTTCCTGACAAACTTCTGATACACGATGAATATCATGAATCGACAGATTTCGATCAATGTTAACAATCTTTGTATTGCTATATTTTTTGTCCACTGTAGTCGATGCATTGGTCGTTAACACGATATCTACAGGTTGAGAAAAAACGGCTTGATTATCTGTTACAAAAGAAAGATTAAATTGGGTTCCTAAATAATGAGTGATTGAATTCATCATATTTTTTTTCAAAAGAATAGGTAAATCACTTTCTAAAATCAAATAAATTTTCTGTTCATATTTCATCACATTTTCTATATGGGAAAAAAATAAGAAGTAACGGTAGGTAAGTTGCTTACGCTCTAGAAAAATTGGATTTCCAGATATTTCATATAGATAATCAATAAAATGTGCAAGCTTTCTTTCTAATATTGGTACTTTTTTACTAAGTCCAAGTGGTACGATTTCTGTACTAAAATTCCAGAAATTATAGCAGAAAGAATGGGTAGAATACACATATGACTCTAAAAGTTCATAATTGTCGCGAGGAATGTGGAAGAAGACTTTTTCAAATTCAGTTAACATCAATCTTGTTGTTTGGTAGAGAACAGATTTCTTTTTTATTTGGCTTTCAATAAATTGAGGAACAAATTTTGAAAGTGTATAAGCAGAAAAGAATGATGTCCAGACAACATAATGAAAAGGAATCTCTGGATATTTTGTATTTATGTCTCCTCTAAATTCTTTCATAATTTCTTCAAATTCTTGATAAGATTCATTTTCATCAATATAGATATCCCATTCCGGTTGAAATTGTACAAAATTACCCTTTCTTGTACGCATAAGGGTTATGCTAACGTAATAAGCGATTCTTTCCCGATAAATTTCAGAAATAGAATGAGTACTATTGATTTTATCTAAAAAACGATTCACGATGTTATACACTGCGTGTTGTTCTATTCCTTGAAAGGGCCAGTCTGTTCCTGCATATAATCGCCAATACATTAAGTTCAAAAACATTCTGATTTGGGATTCTTTTCCTTTTACCTCAGCCGTTTCTCTAGCTATCTGAATGTGATAAGGTTCCAAAAATTTACGTATTTTTATTAAATGTCGTCGTACAGTTGCTTCACTAATAAAATTATTTTGAGCATATTTTTTTACTGTCCCAAACTCTCCATTAAAAATTGACACAATCATTTGCATAATCGGCGTTTGAGAAAAGATGATTCCTAAAAATTTCTTGATGTCTTCATCAATATCTTTAACTAAACGAACCCCTTTTCCTTTTGATATTTGTATCTCTAAGCTATTTTCACTAAGCTCAAGTATATCTCCTTCTAATCGTTTAATGATGCGCAACGTTGTATTATTCTTTATATCCAATGCTTCACTGATTTCTTCTGTACTAAACCAACGATCTTCTTTTTGTAGTAACAACAGCAATTCTCTTTCTAAAAGAATTGCTGTATCAAATAACTCAAAATAACTAGGTGAATCATTTACCATTGTTCTCCCCCACTTTTTATTACATTCGATCATTATATGAAAGATCTGTCACAATACTCGCCACTTTTTCAATACAGTTTTGCAAATCATTTAGAGAAAATTCATTTTCAATAAATAGAATCTGTTCTCGATACGTACTAATTAAATTTTCTGGCAAATAATAATTTGAAAAAATCAATTGATTATTCGTTAATGCTTGACCTGTGTACTTATACACATTAACAGGATGAAATTCATTCAATAGTTTTTTTATCTTAGCCATTAATTTCTGCTCTTGAATAAAGACCAAATCGGTATCCACAAATATTTGGATTTCGCTTTTTGAATTTTGAGGATCAGTCGTATGAAGAAAATAAAGGTAGATATCTGTTAGATAACTTTGACAGCCTACTTCTTTGACAAAATTTTGAGCTAATGATTGTGCTAAAAACTGTAGCTCAGAGGGAGACTGTTCACCACCTACTAGATACATTCCTGATATATCCTTTTTAAAACATGGAAATAGCTCAACATGTAGATGAGCTGCTAAAAGTGATGAGCTAATAAATTCAGGTGTATTGATCGCTAATGTATTGATAAAATCGATCACTTTTTCAGTTTGTTGATATACTGGCGTATTCAAGTTTTTATGTTGTTGTAGGAATGTTTCAAGAACTCGTTCTTCTTTATAAAAACTGACTCTTGTTTGCAAATAAAGCAAAAAGAAAAATAATTCCTTTCTACTCATATATAATTCTCTTAACCATTTGGTCATCACTTCTGCTGAAATGGGAAAACTTTTAGTAATTTCAAAATAGGCAATATATTTTGTAGAAATTTGAATTTCATTTTTACTTCTAAAACGTAAAATATTAATTGCTAGGACAAACATTAATTGCAGTTGTGTCGAAGGATTTAATTGAACCTGATAGACCTCAGCCACTATTGAAAGAAAATCCGACAATTTTCTTTTATTTAATGATTTAAACGGCCATTCGAGTAGCCCAAATATTTGCCAATAAATTCGATAAAACCCTGCTCGTATGCTATATTCGTCACCTTTTAAATAAACATTTCCTCTTTTTAATAAAATTTCAACGTGGTATTCTTTCAAATAAGAATTAATGAATTTTAAGTGACGCTTTAATGTTGTTTCACTAACAAAAAATTCATTCAATAAACTCATTTGAGAAACCATTTTTTTCTCTAAAAGCTGACTAATTAAACGCATAGTGATTGATTGACTACATAAATAACTAATAAACATTTTATATAGAGTAGGCTCCTCGCATAAAAGTCGGATTCCTCTTCCTTGTTTGATAATCAATGATAATTTTTTGTTTTTAAATTTTTTTATTTCTAGTTCTAATTCATTGATGTGCCTAAATGCCGTTCTACTTCCTATACCAAGTTTATTTGCAATTTTATTTGTGGTTTGCCATTCATCTGTTCCATATAAGACTCTTAGTATTTCACTTTTTATATAACAATCTTTTCCAAAAAAACGATAATCCATGACTATAACTCCTTTCATTCTTTAAATTTAAAGAATGAAAGAGAAAAAATAGTTTGATTAAATATCATTAATAACTTGCAGATTCGGTTTTTATTTCTTTATTTTAACGGTATAATTATTTGTTTAATCTCTATTAAATAAATCTCTCGTATACACTTTTTCTGCAATAGGTTGTAAAATTGAATCCATGCGATTTGCGACAATTAATTCACTGTTTTTTTCAAATTCTATAAAATCTTGCATAACAGGACATCCATCAAAAGAATCAGCGGAAAAACTAGGTTCATAGATAATGACTTCTTTTCCGTTGTCTTTTAATAAAGAAATAATTGTTTGAATGGCTGATTGACGATAGTTATCTGATCCTTTTTTCATAGCCAACTTATAAATACCTATTACTTTTGCTTGCTTTTTCATAATTTGATTGGTAATAAATTCCTTACGTACTTCATTTGCTTCTACGATCGCATGAATAATTCTATTTGGAATATGTTCAAAATTAGCTTCCAATTGTTTTGAATCTTTAGGTAAACAATAACCACCATAGCCAAATGATGGGTTATTATAATAATCGCCAATTCTAGGATCTAGACCGATTCCCCTGATTAACTTTTCAGTATTGAGTCCGTGTATTTCAGCATACGTATCAAGTTCATTAAAATAAGCAATACGCATGGCTAGATAAGTATTTGCAAAAAGTTTCACTGCCTCCGCTTCTTTTGCCTCCATATAAACAATCGGTACGTCCTGTTGTTTGATTGATTTTTTAAATAACTCTGCAATTTTTTCACCTAAAAACGTTTGATCGCCGACAATTATTCGACTTGGATATAAATTATCGTATAATGCTCGTCCTTCTCTTAAAAATTCAGGAGAAAAAATAATTTGTTCATACGCTAGCTTCTTTCTCAAGTGTTCTGTATAACCAATCGGAATCGTTGATTTAATCAAAAAGATTGCTTTTCGGTTGATCTGAATCGCTTTAGCAATGGATGACTCAATGGAACTAGTATCAAAAACGTTCGTTTCCTCATCATAATTCGTCGGCGTAGCGATTAGAACTAAATGACTTCCTTCAATCGCTTCTGAAAAGTCTTGTGTAAATTGAATATGTTCATTCTTTTCCGCTAAATAATCTTGTATTTCTGTATCTTCAATTGGCGACTTGCCACTTTTTAATAATTTTATTTTTTCTTTATCTAGATCATAAGCAATCACTTGATTTTCTTGACCTAAAAGTAAGGTGTTAGCCAGACCTACATAGCCCAATCCAATAACACCGATTTTTAATTTTTCTGTCAATATGAATTTCACCTTTCTATCTTGTGGTTTTAGCAGATTCCCAAACTGGTTTTGATTGTTTTCGTAAAACTCGATATATTCCTACAGCCTGCGCCCAAATAGTCAACATATAATAATAAGGTAGACACAATTTGTGTTGACGAATTGGTAAAACAATGGGAATGATCGCTAAAATATAAAAGATGAGCTGAACGTAGGTCATCACTTCAAAAAAAAGACTCGTTTTAAAAAGGATTAACGAAGTAATTAGGAAAAGCAAATGGTTGAACCACAAAAGATAACGGCTTGTACGATGGCCAAAATAAAAAAAAGAATACCAGCCATACTTAAATAGGTTACTTGTCTCTTTTGTAGCCATGATTGATTGAATGATTACTCGATTCATTCTTACTTTTCGTTGAAATTCATCTTCGCTTGTTTCCCCTGCTTTTTCATAAACAAAAGCATCACTAACAGCAATCGCACGTTGTTTCTTTAAAGCAAATGCTCGTGGCATCGAGCTATCATGGCTTTCAATGGGAGGAAATTCGATATATTCACTCTTTCTACAAGCATACAAAGCCCCATTTCCAGCAGTAATTGTTTGGATTCGTCCCTCAATTTCTCTAATTTTTGTATCTAATGACCAATAGCTATCCTCTGAGGCACTGGTTGCAGAACGCTCTTTATTGATATACACCAATTGTCCGGTTGTATAAGAAATACTTGGCTCTTGAAAAGGATCAACAATTTTTTTTAATGCGTGTGTATCAATCATGGCATTGGCATCTGTAAAGACAATAATTTCTGATTGAATCGTCTGAACCGCCTCATTTTGCGCATTTGTTTTCCCACCCCGTTGTTGGCTTTTTACAATTCGTATTCTTCTCTTTCCTCCATGTTCTTGAATAAACCGTTCAACGATAACATTAGTCTTATCAGTTGAATGATCGGAAGCCACAACGATTTCTAATTGTTCCTTTGGGTAATCCAGTGTACAAACATTTTTTAATTTATCTAAAATAACCGTCTCCTCATTATGAGCAACAATTAAAACGGTCACTGTTGGTAAGTAGTCTTCCTTTTTTTGGTAGAAAGGACGCTTACTTAATTTCGTTTTTCCTAATAGTAGTAACGTCATAGGATAACCAATCATCCCCCAAAAAATCATAAAGCCACTAATAAAAAACAATAGTTTAAAAATCAACATCTTAGTAGCTTGCTCCTTTCAATACGTTCATATTATTTACTATCCTTTGATAAGCTTCATTTTTTACTCTGCTACTAATTAAAGCCATTGCTTCGTCTAATTGAAAAGGGCGACTGCTAACATGATGGGCATCTGAAGCCACTAGATCAACGAGTCCTTTTTTTAGCAACTTCCAAGAAACTTTCTCCACTTTTTTGCCAAAATCCCCTAACAAACTCCCCGCAGTCACTTGAATCATCAGATTTGAACGTTCTTTGATTTTTTTTACAATTTTCCAATTCGATTGAACCGCAAGATTTCTTTCTGGATGTGCCCAGATACAATTCAATTCATGTTGCTGTAAATAATTTAATGTGTCTTCAAAGTAATAAGGAATGGCTAGCGTAGTAATTTCGATAAGAAAATAGCAATTCTTTTGATTATCCTTAATGGGAATTAACACAGAAGCAGGATACTTTTCAAATAGATCCACACTAAGCGTTAATTCCTGAGATAAGGAGAGAGAAACATCTATTTTTCTTTTTTCAAGTTCATTTTTTACGATGTAAAAATTTTGCTTGATTCCTGCTTGTGTTGTGTCAAACTGACGATGGTTGATATGAGGAGTGGCAATAATATGTGAAATATTTTGTGTCTGTGCTTGCTGAATCAACTGAATACTTTCATCAAGTGTTTGTGGCCCATCGTCTACACCGAAAATAATATGGTTATGGATATCACAGTACATCCCGCTCGTCCTTTACTTGTTTTTTTAACCAATCGACATCCTCTTTGAAATATAGAATCGTACCATTCAGATCAATTTTTTCAATTTTATATTTTTTTATCCACTCGTAAAACGTTTGTTGCGAGACATCTAATTGATTAATTGCTTCTTTGGTTGATAAAAAATATTGTTCCAAAAATGCACGTTGATCGTTTTTTCTCTCTTGATCCATCGTTCACCTATTGATTACTTCTTATTAATTGGCTTAACGTGTCATTTAATTTTTTTATATTAAAAAACTGTTCGACTGATTCTGTCGCATGTTGCGATATTCTTTGGCACTCTTCTGGCGTCATTTTTACAACTTCTTGTATTTTATCTGCCAATTGCTGACTATCATTTTCTGGGACTAGCCAACCATTTTTGTTATTTTTAATTAATTCCGGAATGCCACTGTGATAAGTCGATATCACTAATTTTCCTGATGCTAAAGCCTCCATCAACGATACTGGGATACCCTCTTGATCCCCATCTGTAGCCGTTTTACTTGGAAGTAATAGTAAATCCGCCTCTTTAATGGCTTGACGTACTTCTTCTTGGCTTTTTGCACCAATTAAATGAACAGAAGCACTTAATTGCAATTTGTCCGTTAACTCTTCCAGATGATTACGCCATTCCCCTTCCCCAATAATTGTCAATTGCACTTTTAAGTCGTTGTCTTGTAACTTTTTTAGTGCGGATATTGTGATATCCATCCCTTTTTTTTCAGTTAAGCGACCTACGATAAGTAACTGGAGTTCTTCGGAAAATCCTTTAAAAGGCACCTTGGGAAACTTAGTCAAATCAACACCCATATGATGAACTTTTCTATTCAGTGGTAAAATATTTAACTCTTCTAATCTATCGGCCATTTGCTCACTGATGGGTAAGGCAGTCGTGTTTGTTTTTCTTTGTAATGGATAGTAAATGTCCTCTCCAAAGCGTTGGACGAATCCTGTCACATCATTTCCATGAAAAAAACCATAGATGGGCGGAAATTTCTCATATTGTGCTTTAATGATTTCCAATAACAATGTGTTATACCCATAGTGGCTGATAATAGCATCAAATTTAAGAGGAGCTTCAAAGTACGTATTTACAATCAGTGGTCGCAAACTATAAACGAATTTTCCCTGCTTCCGTCCATTGATCAGACCAATTGCTCTTTTAGGAGAATGTTTAACCGTCTTGAAAAAAGCTTTGGTAGCTATCCATACTTTTTTAGGTAAATTCGATGGAATTTCAATATAAGTCACTTTGTCTAATAGTCCATATTGTTCGATTTCTGGATGCTTCTTAGTCGTTTCGACCTTTTTTGTCGCCAAAATCTCGACGTCATGCCCAAGATCGATCATTCCAGTGATTTGATTTAAAATAAAAGTTTCTGAAAGAGCCGGAAAGGAAGAAACAAAAAATAATAATTTCATTTTTCTACTCACCTCCCCATAAAATAACTTTTTACACATGAGAGAACATATTCTTGTTCTAACTCTGTCAAACTGCTGCCAGATGGCAAACAGATGCCTTGTTGAAATAATTGTTCTGAAACGGGACGATGCTTTCTATCTTCCTGATAGAAAAAATCAGTTTGTGCTTGAATCAGATACGGTTGTTTGTGCAACGGATTCCATAAGGCACGACTTTCGATATTTTTTGAATCTAAAAATTCAATTAGGCCAAATGGATTCATCGTAGGGTGTGTAAAAGCACTCAACCAGCGATTTGGTCGTTGATCGGTTGGACTTGTTGGAATCATGGCTAATCCCTCAATTCCAGCAAACATCTCTCGGTAGGTTTGGTAAATGGCTTCTGTTCGCTTGATCTTATCTTCTAAGGATTGTAATTGCCCCCGACCAATCCCAGCTAGAACATTACTTAAACGATAGTTGTAGCCTTGCTCTTCATGTAGATAGTACGGTACTTTTGATTTCGCTTGGGTGGATAAATATTGGATTTGATTGGCATAGTTCCGATTGTTCGTCACAACTGCTCCCCCACCAGAAGTCGTGATGATTTTATTGCCATTGAATGAATAAACGCCAATGTCTCCTAGTGTTCCTGTCATGCCTTCTTTCGTTATTGTTCCTAATGATTCACAGGCATCTTCGATCACTTTTAATCCATATTTTTTTGCAATAGCTAAAATTGCGGACATGTTAGCCCCATTTCCATAAATATGAGTAACGATCACAGCTTTTGCTTGTTTGCCCTTTGATTGATAAGCTAGAATTGCCTTTTCCAAGAGCTCTGGATCCATATTCCAAGAATCGTATTCTGAATCAATCAGTACCGGTGTCGCCCCTACATAACGTATAGGATTAACAGATGCTGCAAATGTAAAATCTGAACAAAAAACAAGATCATCAGCCACTACCCCAATAGCGATCAAAGCAAGATGCAATCCTGCGGTGCCAGAGCTTAGTGCAACAGCATATTTCGAATTGGTATACTTAGCAAGCTCCTCTTCAAATTGATCGATATTTTCTCCAACAGGGGCAATGTAATTTTGATTAAATGCGTCTTGAATGTACTTTTGTTCTATTCCTGTCATATCTGGTGGTGATAACAAAATTCTACGTGCCACTTTTCTAACCGCCAATCTTAAAAATTTTCGCATTTTTTTGTTGATAGATATGTTTCATATCAACAATTGCATGACTTTCTTTCAAAAGACGTTGATAATCAATCCCTTGATGTTTCGCTAAAATCAACGCAACATCATACGCTTGATAATCAATTTCTTCAGCATTTTGATTTACAAAGACTAATTGACCAGATTTATCTTTGAACTTCGTCACAAATGGATCCAATACTTCGACTTGTGCGCCTGCATCCATTAGTAAATCGTAGATATCTAAAGCAGGTGATTCCCGAATATCATCAATATTATCTTTGTAAGAAAGTCCGACAATCAGTACTTTTGCATCAGATAAATTTTTATTGATAGTATCTAATGCGCCAATCGTTTTATCAACTACGTAATAAGGCATGTTCAAATTAATTCGTTGGGAAAGTTCAATAAATTGATTGAAAAATCGATCTTTTTTTCCTTTTCAATATAAATACATAGGGTCTAATGGAATACAATGTCCACCGACACCTGGTCCTGGATAAAACGGCATATAACCGAATGGTTTTGTGGCAGCTGCATCGATTGTTTCCCAAATATCAATGCCCATACGATCACACATCAGCGCCATTTCATTGACAAAAGCGATATTCACACTTCTAAAAGTGTTCTCAAGCAGTTTACTCATTTCAGCCGTTTCAGGTGAGCTGACAGGTACAACCGCATCAATTACTTTTTCATAGAGTGCTTGTCCGATATGCGTGCTATTTTCTGATAACCCACCAATTACTTTAGGAATTTGTTTTGTTTGATAATTTTTATTTCCTGGATCCACTCTCTCTGGTGAGAAACACAAGTAATAGTCTTGATCTAAAACAAGGCCATTTTTTTCAAATGTTCCTGCAATCAACTCTCTTGTTGTTCCTGGATAAGTCGTACTTTCCAAAACAACTAATAAAGGCTTTTCTTGGTAGCGAACAATTTCTTTGACTGTGGCTTCAATATAGCTAGTATCCGGTTCTTGGTTTTCATTCAATGGTGTCGGTACACAGATACTTAATGCGTCTAATTCAGAAATGATTGAAAAATCAGAAGTTGCTAGTAGGTTTCTATTTTCCACCAATTGATTTACTTCGTAGTCTGGAACATCTAAAATATGTGATTTCCCTTGATTTAAACTTGATACTTTTTGTTCATTCAAATCGATGCCTACGACCTTCAACCCATATTTTGCAAATTCCACTGCTAATGGTAGGCCAACATACCCCATGCCAATCACACCAACACGCAAATTTTTAGTCTCAATTTTATTCAGATAGATTTCTTTTAATTCTTCAGTTATTGTTAACATAGATACGCTCCTCTTTTTGTCCCTCATGAATTATTTGTGCTAATACTGCTTTTATTTGATCTGGTTCCTCTTGATTTGCTAATACCATTTCCAGATTTTTTAACATTTCCGTTAAATGCATGGGAATAATTGCATGACCTTTGAAAAATTTCGTATTAATTTTCGTCATATCAGCCATTTCTTGTTCTTCAAATAATGATTCACTTAATTTTTCACCGTTCCTTAAACCTGTATAAGCAATTTTCACATCTACAGATTTTTTTCCAGCTAGATGAATCAGTTTTTCGACAATCTTCACAATTTTTTGAGGCTCTCCCATTTGCAATATGTAAATGTCATTACCTGTTGCTTGTTCACTTGCTTCAATCACAAGCTGACTTGCTTCTGGAATTGTCATAAAGTAACGTTCCATCTCTGGATGAGTAATTGTAATCGGTTCATTGTTTTGAATTTGTTCCCAGAACAGAGGAATTGCGCTTCCTCGGCTTCCTAGAACGTTCCCAAAGCGTACAACAGAAAAGATCGTTGAGGTATTTTTTGTATTTTTACTTTGGACGATCCACTCTGCGATTTTTTTAGTCATTCCCATGGTGGATGTCGGATAAACTGTTTTATCGGTAGAAATCATCATAAATTTTTCGACGCCAAATTCATCTGCCACCTCTACCATATTCATCGTGCCCCACACATTATTTTTAATAGCCTCTGTGGGATTTCCTTCCATCAGTGGGACGTGTTTATGAGCAGCCGCATGATAAATAATCTCTGGGCGATAGAATTGAAAAATTTCCTCTAACCGTTGTTTATCTTGAATGTCCGCAATGATTGGTACAACTGGGCAGGTCTTTACTTTTAGTATTTCTTTATAAATGGAAAAGATACTATTTTCGCCATGCCCTAGTAAAAGTATTTTTTGAGGCTGACACTTATTGACTTGGCGTACTAACTCAGAGCCAATCGATCCTCCCGCACCAGAAATTAAAATTGTCTTGCCTTTAAAAAAACGTTTAAGGTTCGCAACGTTCATTTTTTGTTCCTCACGATTTAATAAATCTGAATAACGAACAGATCTTTCCTGAACAGGATTCGCCTCTGTTGACATAATGGAAGAAATGTCAGGCAAGATATTCGTTTCAAGATTGAGATCTGCACAGTGTGTTAATAACTTGTCACGTTTTCTTACAGATAAAGAAGGTATCGCAATAATAATTTTTTCTATCCCAAAACTTTGCACCACTTCATTTAGGTCAGACAGTCTTCCAATGACTGGCACTTCCTCAATTTGGGTCTCTTTTGCTAGCGAATCATCCAAAATACCAACCACTTGGATTTCTGCTTGTCGAAAATGTTTTGTATGATAAATCCATAGTTGAGCAGCTTCCCCCCCTCCTAATACCAGAACTTTTTTTGAAACTTTCATCAAATAACCCCTTTTCTTAAGAATCAATTTTCTTTCTCAATTGGCTGAGCCTTTTAGATTAATTCTCTTTTTAGAATTTTTGTTAATAGCTTTTCTTTACAATTCATAGTTTAAAGTTTTTAGATTGTAAAAATAATCAATAAGTTATTTATCATATTCAAAAATTCGTTTGTTCCTACGCAAAAAAAAGCATGAGACAAAAATAAAGCATCTCTTTGTCTCACGCATTAAAACCTTATAAATAGCAGATTCAGAAGCAATTTATTGGAAATAAAAACCGAAATAAACAAAAATTGGAAAAATAATTTCTGCTCACCTCTTCTTATTTCTCGGAGTTAAATATTTCTATATCCAGACTCTCAAACTATAGGCAAAGTACTTATGTTTAATGCTTTGTCTTTTTTATCAGTCAAAAGAGTAATAGAAAAGGGAAAAATAATCGGATACTCTTAAAATAAGCGATGAGTAACACATCAAAGTACATGCGAATCAAAACAAGAAAGAAGTCGTTAAAGGAATAAATCAAAGCTTCTTTTATAAAGAAACACGGAAAGATTTCTCTTTTATACTTAAAAATATAGATATAAAAAAACAACCCCTATTTTTATATAAGGTTTGTCTATCATCTGAAAGTAGCAATCACAGGCCTGCTACTTTTTACTTTCTTAACAAATCATCAAATTTGAAGATCATGTGAACAATTTGAGCCATATTGCCAAGTTCTGCCAATGTAGCTTTTTTATTCTCTTCCATTGTCGTGCTTTGTAATCTAACATTTTTACTTATAACTCATTGACATAGCCTTTCATTTGGTGAGTTTCACTTAATGGTATAAAATACTCTTTTTGTATACTGTAATTGGCCAAACAGCAACTAAACCAGTAACCTGACTATAATTTTTTGTACTTATTACCATAGCCGGTTGTCTTTTCTAGATCTCTCGTCCAGCATTGGGATTAAAACTTACTTTCTGTACCTTTTTTTCTTTTTGCATAATAAGCCCATCCTAGAATAATAACCACGATGATTAACAAATATCGATAAGGAAAACGACTTTCTAACGTCACATCTTGCTTGTTTAATTTACTTGCTTGATCCTTTTTTACTTCTATTTGTTTAGTATAAAGCCAAGTGTTCTCTCCACTAGTCACTTGTAACTCAACATCATATATGCCATTTTCTAATAGATTACCACCTAATAATATGGGATATTTTATCATAGAACTTGGTGCCACTTGTATATTGTCTTTTTCTGCATTCACTAGTTCAAGTTTTTTTCCATTTTTTGATACTTTCGCTTTGAATTTTGCTTGATTGATATAGGTGAGCGATTGATTTTCTAGCGTCATATAAAAAGCATTTCGATAGTTTTTTTGTCCAACTTGTAGCTCATTAAATATCAAATTAGGCGCTACATTCGATTGTTTTCCATGTAAGACAAGTGCAATCTGATAACTGTATTCATTGTTGATAGCCATAGAACTTTCACTCTGTTTTTGTTCATCCTTTTTTTCTTGAATTGTTATTCCTCCTGCGACTACCCCTTGATACTCACTTTTAGGCATTTGCACTAAAAAGGGAATTTCTTTTGTTTCTCCTGCTTCTACTTTCACTTCAGATGGATACTCCACCACATCTTCCACTTTAAAAGGTAAAGATTTACTATAGTCTCCATTGTATTTTCCATATTCAACTACGCCATTTGAATTAGTTTTGGCCGTTTCAACATCTATAGAAAGAATAACAGGGGTATTGGAAGAATTATGTACTTGAACCACTAATTCTTCACTTTCTTCAGGATTGATTTTCACATCAAAATATGTTTTTTTTGTATCAACTTGTTTCGTTGAAGGAACTGTATTCACCGTATACGAGATCGTTTGCTCCTCCGCCAATAGATGGATTGGACGAAACGAAACACACAATAACATGACAAATAAAAGTCTTCTCATTTTAACCCTCCGAATAATCGCCTTTATTTCCATAAAATAGCAGTATATTTGAAAATTTAACTTTTCCTTTCAAATACACTGCCTTTTTTGCTTATACTTTTAGCACAATGCTCATATTACCTGATTAAGCATTAAGTGCATCAACTAATGTCCATGTTAATGTGCTTACATATTGTTCCGCTACCTTAGCAGTTTTACCAGGGACATTAAGTAGCACGCCCTCTTTGCCATAAGTCACAGTAGTTACACCGTTTCCTTCACCAGTTGCTGCATTTAAAACTAATGTTTTTTCATTATCAGAACTGATCGTTACATCTGATACTGAAATTGCAGTGCCAGCATTTGACGTTGCTACATTTCCATTTGTTAAAGAAATTGAAGCACCTTTCAATTCTGTATTTGTTTCTTTACTCATCATCGGAGATTGCGCCACTTGAAGATTCCATCCCGCTGAAGTACCACGTAAATCAGCAACTTCGATCATATGGTCATCCAAAGCTTCATAACTTTTATCAATTTTTTCAATCTCATGATTGTCGAAGTCTAGACTAGTTACTTGATCTAACGTTAGTTCCCCATTTGATGGTGTGACAAAAGCGACTTCTCCATTACTTTCGCCAGAATCTACTTCTGCTGCAAATCCTCCCATTCCTGACATTAAAGTGGCTCCAAGCATACTTACTCCAAATACTGCTGTTAATTTTTTCATCTCTAATTACTCCTTCTACTCTCTCTTTTTTTATTCTTTTTTATGCTTCCTACCATTAGTAGAAAGCAAATTCCTAATAACGGGTAAAACATCGATTGTTTGTTTCCTGTCTTAGGAAACATTTTTTTCTCACTTGAATTTTCGGCATCTTTTTTTATAGTTATACCCATACCATCCTTATCTTTTTCTTTCTCTTGTTCAGAATGAGAAAGATAAAATCCTACCGTAGCTGTTGACTCTTTCGATTGTTCATGTGCACTTGCTGAGATAGGAATACATAATATGAACAAACTTAAAGGGATGAACCAACGAATACTTTTCATATTTTCCTCCTTACTCATGCAGGGACATCACGTAACAACCATGTCACTGTTGCGGAATATTCTTCGGCTAACGCAGCACCAGCAGGTACCTTCATTTCTAATCCATGTGCTTCATCCCATGCCTCAGATAAATCTATCGGATCATGATTTTTACTTTCTTCGCTATGGATCACATTCAGTTCATCTGAAATCAACAGTTCTTTCTCTTCCTCCAGATAATAAAGGCTATCTTTTAGTTGATTTCCTGAAAGACCAGTAAATCCTTTGCTCATTCTTGAAGCAATGGACCAACTATTTCCTGGTGAACGATTATCTTGAACAATAAGATGGTGCTCAAATTTTTCTGCAAAAAAGACATCTGTATTTTTTGATAAGGTATGTGTGCCAAATGAGATAATCTCTGGCACTTCTTTAAAATACAATAATCCTTGATAATGAAATTTTATTTCAATTTCTGCTTGATCCACTATCCCTTTATCATTTTCTGCAGAAGTAAATTGATAACCCATTATTTCTTCTGGAAAGTATTCATAAGGTTCTCCATAACTTTTTTTGAACGATTTTGAATCCATAATTTCTTGTCCATCTTGATCAAGGTATTGGATAGTAATGGTTCCAACCGATCGGCGATAACGATAAATGACTTGAATCCTTTCCTGTTGAAATAAACCAGTGCTGTTACCTGGTTGTTCAAGCAATTCATAATCTGAAATTTGTTTTTCGATAGTTTGATAGCTTGTATCTACTCTCCCATATAGAATTTCTGGATCAGATAATTTATTATCTGTTTCATCCAAGTAGCGAGCTTCAACCTCTGCTAAAATATCAGTCTTCACTGTATTTCCTTGGTAAGTTCCACCTAGGCCACTAATCGAGTAGACCGTAAACGATTGATTGATTTGATACCCATAATCCAAATCTGCTGTATCGATGGCATAGGAGACTGTTCCTTTTGAATTCACAGGAAATTGTGTAATTGTGATCTTTAAAAAATCTTCTATGACTTGTGTTGTGACACTTGCATTTGATACTTGAATATTGGAAATATGTTCGTTTATTTTTAGGGGAACCATAATCACGGCGTCAATTGCAACCTGACCAAAGTTAGCAAAATTCACCGTATAGTGAACGGAATCATTTTTTTTGACTAACTCTTTGTCTACTTTTAAATCCGCTGAATAGAAAGTCGGTATTTTTTCTTCCTGCAAAGTTTGCCAAGTCCCCGCATGAACCGCAAATTTTCCCTGTTCCCGCATTACTTTTGTTGATACAAAACATTCATTGATATATTCAGGATAGCCTATTGCAGTTGTAGGTAAATCAACCAGTTTTTGATGATAGCGAAAGATCCATTTTTCATTATTCGGGATAGTACCGAGGTTCGCTTTGAAATAAATACGGCCTTCTTCATTTTTTCCAATATAGACTTGTCCTTCCTCAGGATTGGTATTCGTCGTCTCAGTTAGACCAACCTGACTCGTACCCCATTTTGTCACTCCATCTATATAATTTCCTACATTATTTAAGCTTAGTTGTGTAATTTGGATAGCAAACCCATTCTCCGTCATTTCCCCAGAAGGAATCCCATAGTCTGCTGGAGCAGCCAGTTCTACTCCCTCTGGCAAAATATCTTCGACAATCACACCTTCTGATTCATAGCCTCTATTCTCACTATCGATCAAGGGACCAGACAACGAGATCACTGAGGGATTTTGGGAAGAATCTCCTCCATAAATCAGTCCGATGGATTGCGTGCTAGAATAAATGAATCCTTCTTCATAATTAGAGAAAGTATCTTTTCCTTGTTCCCATTGTGAACCACTTGATAAGCGGTTATACAAAATAGAATTCTGTACACCGGATGCATTAATGATTTTAGGTGTCTTCACATAAACTGTTTCTCGGATATATTCATTAATAGCCGTATCTTTAATAGATATATCCCCTGTAACATCTAGGTTATTAGCTAATTTAGGGATCATAAAACGAATCTCTACAGAGCCAGATTGAAGGGATGGACTGACTCGTTCTAATGTAATAAGCCATTCACCACGAGAAGAAATCGGACTTTCATTAAAGGAGATCCCTGCTTTAGAAACAACGTTTGATTTTACCGAAACATCTGATGAACTACTGATCAGAAATCCCGGGATTGACACAAAAATCGAATTATTGTTATCTGCTGTATAAGTAACATTAAAATTTATTGAAGCAATCTGAGAACCACTTGTGATTGGCTTACTCGAACTATTTTCTGGGGAAAATTGATAATTCGAAATCACAAAGGAGTTTTCACTTTGCAATAAATCGCTCTCTTCTATTGTTTCTCGATTTGCACCTTTAGTTTCTTTTTCCATTTGTTCATTCTCCATTATTGGAGCAGCATCCTCTGTATCTAGACCTACTGCGAATCCCTCAATCGGTTGGGATATAAGTAAAAAGAAAAGAATCAGAATTTTAAATAGCCTCTTTTTTTTCATTGTTTTCACCTCCTAAATTAAAACTATTATTATTATGTTAAAAATAAAGACAAAAAAGAGAACAAAAAAAGAAGTAGATAACTGCTTTTTTTGATTCTCAGCAGAGTCTACTTCTTTTACTTGTTTTATAAATGGCACTTTTATCTAAAGAAATGAATTTATCGTTTTTAAATTCATATGCTGTAACATTTTTTTTAGATAAAATATTTATCAATGAACAACCAAAACGCTTTGATTCAATAAATTATTTTACAGAAAGTGTTGTCGAAGAATGTAATTTGCCATCTTTCAAATGTTGAATCTTATAGGTTTTCGTTTTGTCTGTGATTACTGCCTTAGCTGCTAACGTATAGGCTGTCGTGGGGCTTTGATCCGCTTCTGCTAAGGCACTGTATTTAACTAATTTCACAGCTACACCATCCTCTAATAAACGAATTGTGTCTACATCTGTCGTTTCACGACTATCAAATGTTCCAATGATATTATTATCCTCTCCGATAGTAAACACTTCAGCTGTTACACCCATTGTAATCTTTGGTGTGATTGAACTAAAGATTTGTTTCGTTGCTTTGTTATAAAGTACTACTTCCACATCTTGATCTGGACTTGTCACAAAACCGTTTGCTGAAAGAGAGTAAGTGCCATCACTATTAACTTCAGCTAATTTCACGATTTGTCCATCTACTTTCAATGCAACATGTGTACTATTTTTGTCACCATTCCAACTACCAGTGATTGCTTGTTCACCCACTGTGTAATCATTCGCTGTAATTGTATAGTTTACTTCTTCTTTTTCTTTTACATTGATTGTTGTTCGTCTGATAATATTGTTGCCGTTATATTCTGCAATTTCATATAAATGATCATCGATCCCAGTAATATAGCCTGCTACATTCAATGAAAATTGATCGGAATCAGAAGCCCCGATGATGTTTTGTTTGACCACTTTTCCATCAATTAATAACTTCACACGATCTGCTTTGTCATTATCATACGTTCCTGTGACATACACATCACCAAAGGTGTAATCATTCGTTTGCAGTTTAAATTCATTCTCTTCGCCAAGAATCTCTAATTCTACTGGTGATGAGACTTCGGGTTCGATTGGTTTTTTATCTGCATCTAATGCAACTACCTTGACATCGTCTGCTTTGTTTTGGATTCCTGTACCATATACTTTATACGAACCATCTGCATTTACCTGTGCACGTTTTGCAAAAACACCATTGATGTATAAATCAACGTAGCCAATATCTGCGCCTGCTGTCCCTGTTACGTAAGTGTCTTTACCGATAGTAAACTTATTCGCTGTTAACTTATGATCTACATCTGCTTCATACACATAGG
>NZ_BJWF01000026.1 GCF_007990225.1 Enterococcus villorum
AAATGGGGTAGTTAGGAACTTGTTTTTCTCGTTAATTATTAGAAACAAATTCTGGGACTGAGGATGTCATTTTATGTTTCCTTATCCCTAATAAAATGAAGGGAAAATAAACAAATATTAATTAAAAAGATTTTATAAATAACTATATTTATTGTTTTTTTCTATATATTTTATTACTTTCTATGTAAGAAAGGCTTTTTTAACAATGTATATGAACTCAAAAAAAACATTAACTAATTTTAAAAAAAACATTGACAAAACACAAATGCGTATATAGAATGATATCGTTAACAAATATTCTGTTTCATGTGACTAGATCATACTAGGCATGGAAAGTCTCTGAAGGGAAGTTGTAGACTTTTTTTAGGGATTTTCATGCCTATTTTTTATAGGCCAAGATCGTATGAGGCTAGAACCAAAGAAACAGAAAACTCTAGAGAAGGAATGCGCGTATGAAAATCAAAAAGATTTTGAATCAAAATGCTGTATTGGTGGATGCAAACGGGCAAGAGAAAGTAGCAATCGGAAAAGGAATTTGATAAAAAAAGAAATGATTTGATTTTTGAGCGAGAAATTGAACGAATTTTTGTTATGGAGCCAGAAGGACAGCTAAAATTGCAAAATCTATTGAATCAGATCGATGCACGTTTTTTATTTGCAGCCGAACATATCATTGATTATGCAGAAACTGTTTTGATGGAAAAACTGAATGAGCATTTATTGATTGGGTTATCCGATCACATTGCGTTTTCAGCAGAAAATATCAAAAATGGCATTGTTATTCGTAACAAGTTGTTGCGAGAGATCGAGGTTTTGTACAGTGAAGAATTTAGTATTGCTCAATGGGCAGTAGAATACTTGACAAAAGAACTTGATGTACCTTATACGTATGACGAAGCGGGCTATATCGCGATTCATATCCATAGCGCTCGCAGTGGTCAGACAAGTAATCATCGCAGTATTCGGGAAGTAACGATCATTTCAGATGTGATTCAGTTGATTGAACGAGAATTAACAATTGATATGCATTCCGAAGCGATGGCACTTAATTATTCTCGACTTGCCAATCATTTACGGCTACTTTTGCAACGGACGAATGCCCAACAATATGCAGTTTTGGATACGGAAATCGTGCAAATGGTGAAACGGAAGTATCCGAAAAGCTATAAAATTGCAAAAGAAATACGTGTTTTACTGATCAAACAATATCAAATGTCTATCACAAGCGAAGAATTGGGTTACTTGGCCATCCATATTGAACGTTTGCGAGGGACGATTGAGCACCACGAAAACTAGGGGGAACAAAAATGAAAGCATATATGCAACGTATGGGGCGCTCATTGATGCTACCAGTCGCAGTTTTACCTGCTGCTTCTTTATTAGTAGGTATTGCAAACTGGATCGTCGGAATGGGTGTAAGCAACGCTGGAACAACATTCTTAACAAATGCAGGGCTTGCAATTTTAAATCATTTGGCATTATTATTCGCTGTAGGACTAGCATTAGGAATGTCTAAAGACAAAGATGGATCAGCTGCACTTGCTGGTTTAGTCGCTTATTTAGTACCACAAACTGTTTTAGATCCAACATCTGTTCAAAGTTTATTAGGATTAAAAGATATAGCAGATGTTAACACTGCTTTTAATAGCATGGGCAACAATGTATTTGTCGGAATCATCGCAGGTTTAACTGCCGCAGCGATGTACAATCGATTTAGTAATGTAAAATTACCAATGGCCTTGTCATTCTTTAGTGGGAAACGACTAGTGCCGATCATGTCTGCGCTAGGTATGTTAGTTATTTCTGGTATTTTATTATTTATCTGGCCTAGTGTATATGACGTCCTTGTTTCATTTGGTAAAATGATTTCGGGCTTAGGTTTTGTGGGAGCTGGTTTGTATGGATTCTTTAACCGTTTATTGATCCCAACAGGATTACACCATGCCTTGAACTCTGTGTTCTGGTTTGATGTTGCAGGAATCAATGATATCGGTAATTTCTTGGCTGGTCAACAAGCATTGGATAACGGAACGGCGATTATTGGACAAACTGGCATGTATCAAGCTGGTTTCTTCCCAGTGATGATGTTTGGGTTACCAGCTGGTGCCTTTGCTATTTATCAATGCGCACGTCCAGAAAAGAAAAAAGTCACTGCTTCATTGATGGTCGCAGCTGCTTTTGCTTCTTTCTTCACTGGAGTGACAGAACCACTTGAATTTTCATTCATGTTTGTTGCTTGGCCATTATATGTGATTCATGCTATCTTTACTGGATTATCATTAGCTGTCAGTGCATTCTTCCATTGGACAGCAGGTTTTGCCTTTAGTGCAGGATTTGTTGACTATTTCTTATCATTGAAAAATCCAGTAGCAAATCAGCCATTGATGCTAGTTGTTCAAGGCTTAGTGTTTGCAGCAATCTATTATTTTGGTTTCCGCTTTGCGATTCAAAAATTTAATTTGATGACACCAGGGCGCGAAGAAGGTACTGGTGAAGAAACGCCAGATATCGCAACAAGCGACGATAAATTTGCTGCTTTGGCAAGTCAAATCTATGCGGCATTAGGTGGAGCAAGTAACGTTACAGCGATTGATAACTGTACAACTCGTCTACGGTTACAAGTAAAAGATACTGGGGTTATTGATCAAGGGAAGATCAAAGCCACTGGTGTACCTGGTGTGAAAGTCATTGATGGAACAAACATCCAAGTTATTGTAGGAACAGAAGTACAATTTGTGGCGGATGAAATGACAAAACTTCATGGTGGTGCTGCAGCTAAGTCAGCACAACCAAGTGTGACAGCTGTAAAAACAGAAACAGTAGTAGAAGGTCCTGTAACACAAGACGTTTTTGCTGTAGCCAATGGACAGCTGATCCCAATTACAGAAGTTTCAGATGATGTATTTGCTGAAAAAATGATGGGAGATGGCTATGCTGTCTTGCCAACAACTGGCGAAATCTTCTCACCAATCTCAGGAACGATTGTCAATATCTTCCCAACGAAACATGCAGTAGGTATAAAAACAGATTCTGGTATCGAAGTTTTACTTCATATGGGAATCAATACAGTGGATTTAAAAGGTGAACCATTTACTTTATATATTGAAGAAGGACAACGTGTAGGACGTGGACAGTTGATTGCTTTAGTGGATCTTGAAGCGCTTCAAGTTTCAGGAAAACAATCAGATATGGTCGTTGTCTTTACAAATGGAGATAAAGTACAACAATTAGAAATTCAAGCAAAACGTAATGTCAAAGCAAATGAACCGATTGGAAAAGTAACCAACAAAGGATAAGTGATGAATCATTCGTAATCCTTAAGCCAAAAAAATAAATCGAGAATCGAAGGGATGTTTTAAAACCTTTGTTTCTTGGTTTATTTTTTTTAAGATCTGTAAAAAAAACTGTCACTATAGCAATATTTTTATTGGATAGATGTACCTTAGAAAAAAATGTATGAAAGAAAATGTGGGATAAAAAGTAAAGACTACTTTCAACTCATGAATAGTGAATAGCATTGATGGCGCTATTAATAAATAGAAGATACAAATAGGAAACAAGAAAATTTTGATAACAGTCATCAAAATTTCTTGTTTCCTAGATATATGTAGATTATTTTTATCCATTAAAATGGGCGTTTTAACTGTTCATCTTTATTTTTTCTTTACTGATTTGTATAAAATTTTTTTGTAGTTTCTGATAGTCATTTTCAGAGAGTGGTAACTGGATATAGATAATTTTACAAGTAATTCCTAAGTTTTCGAATACCTCTTTCGAAAGAATGAGGTCGCTAATGACGATATCCGTTTGTTGATGGATCGTATCAGAGATATTCATTTGGGCATGCTGAGAAAATGATGAAAGTAATATATTTTTTAAACGAGCCGTGGAAAATTTAGAATAAAGACTTATATTGATTACTGGTAATAAATCCAACGGCATTAAATGTTTATCAATCAATTGCGCATATTACTGGTAATAAATCCAACGGCATTAAATGTTTATCAATCAATTGCGCATATTGTTGGTAAATAAATTGTTTATGCTGAGCCACCCATTCATAATGAGGATTATTAAAAACAAATTTTTCTAATTGTTGAAAAACTAAATCAAGTTTTTCTTTTTCGAGCACGGAAAGTTCATCGGAATAACTCGCCCACATATCAATTTCTTCTAACTGTAACGTACCATATAAAAGAACTCGGTAATGGATGTTACAAAGTTTTTGAAAAAGAATACTCTTATTTCCATTGAAGATACAGCAAAAACAATCGTGGATCTCAAAAATCATCTTAAGAAAATGTTTTTCCTGTAAATCCGTGTCCAGTAAGAAAAATCGTGCTGGAAAATCGGTATCCGAAAAATCATTTAACGCTAAAATATTGCTAAAAAGTGCCCGAATCTTTTGTGTTTTGTCTTTTTTTCCCAAATTAGGAACCAGTTGTTGCAATTGTTGTCCGAATTTTTGAGCCTGTACACTATATTTATGGGTATATGGATTATATTGGGGCAATGTAAAGAAATCTTCTTCAAAATAAAGCTGTTTCTTCATTCGAACAATAGCAACAGCACAATAATAGTGAAGCAAACCCTTTTTTTCTACGCCACTTTTTTCTAAAATATCGTCTGGAACGAATTGCAATAGTTTGGTGATGTCACGGTAGGAAACAGTTTGGAAAATCCATTTATATGCACCGTATGAATGTAAAAAAAAGAATGCATAGAACAAGCGGATGACAGATTCCTTGCCGTGTAAACTGATTTTTGTATGTGTTGTTTTGATTTCAAGTTGCCAAGGATGTAATAATTTTTGTAATAAATGAATCTCTCTTCGAAGAGTGGATGGCGTAATAAACCAATTTGAACTAATTGATTTTACACTTAATAAAGAATCGGTCATCATCCCTCGAATTAACTGAAATTTAAGTGAATCTTCTAAATAATAAAGTAATAAAAGATCAAGTTTAAAATCCAAATTAATCGTTAGAAAGTAGTTTTTCTCTGTAGAATCGAACTGAATGGCAAGTTGATCTTGGCAATTAAATTTGGTTAAATCTTCTTGAATAAGTTCAAGCGTATGATTGAGTGTGGTCAAACTGATACCGAGCTTTTGAAGTAATTTTTTTTGATGGATTTGATGTTTCTCCGAATTGAAAATAATAGAGATAATACGAAATCGTTTTTGATAAGCTAAATCTAGGAATTCATTCATCATTTATTAGGCACCTCCTTTTTTATAGAAGAAATATATTTTGTTCTATATACATTTTAATTTATTTGTAATAAAAATAACAACTAATAATAAATGTTATAAAAAAATAATTACAATTTTAATGATAACAAACATAATGTATCAGAATAAAAAAGAGAAAATCAATATTCTACTGAAACACACAATGGAAAGATAAAAAAACGGAGTAGGTCATCTACTCCGAAAAAGTCCTAGCAATTATTTCTTACGCAAGTCTTTTGTTTTTTCTGTTTCTCGAACAATATAAACTGGCCGCTGTTTGGTTTCAAGGAAAATTTTTCCAATGTATTTACCGATGATTCCAAGGCATAGTAATTGAATTCCACCGATAAATAAAATGATCGATACCATTGAAGGCCAACCAGCTGTAGGATCATCAAAGAATAAGGCACGTAAAATAATAAATAAAATAGCAATTCCTGAACCTACACACGAAAAAGCACCAACAAAAGAAGCAATCGTAAGTGGTGTATCTGAAAAGTTAACAATACCGTCAATTGAATAATTGAATAGTTTCCAAAAAGACCAAGAAGTTTCACCCGCTACACGTTCACGGTTTTCAAAGGAGATGTATTCTGTTTTAAATCCCACCCAACTAAATAAGCCTTTTGAAAAGCGATTATACTCTGTTAATTCTAAAACAGCATCCACCATTTGACGGGTCATCAAGCGATAATCTCTTGCACCATCCACCATCTCTGTGTCACTAATTTTATTAATCAATTGGTAAAAACGTCTGGCAAAAAAACTACGAAGAGCTGGTTCACCTTCTCTAGTCGAGCGACGTGTTCCAACACAATCAATATCAGTCGACAGTATTTTTTCGATCATTACCGGTAATAACTCTGGGGGGTCTTGGAGATCCACATCCATTACTGTAATAAGTTCGCCAGTAGAAGCTTTTAGACCAGCATAAAGCGCGGCTTCTTTTCCAAAGTTACGAGAAAAAGAAACAAACCGAACATAATCATAAGTGTCAGATAATTGTTTGATCGCTTGTAAAGTGTTGTCTGTTGAGCCATCATCGATAAATAAGTACTCAAACTCATGTACTTCTTTGAATTTTTCTACTTCATTAAAGAAAAGTGGTACGGTTTTTTCTTCATTAAAGCATGGTACAACGATCGATATTTTCATAATACAAATCCTTTCAAATAAATGTTATTTGCTATGACATAGCCCTTTAAATAACGTTAGTATATTACTACTATTAGCAACTAGCAGTTTCATTTTATCACCTAATTGAAAATTAATAAAATTTTAGTTTGTATTTTTAGTAAAAATAATAGAAGATAAACAAAATGATAAAAAGGGGGCAAGTCTAATTTCATTCGAATTAGACGCTGAAATGAAAATCAATACACCTGTTGGATGTTTATGGTTAGATGCAGATCAAGTTGGATTGACGGCGATTTCTTTTGAACCTATTGATGAAAATAGTAGAGCAGATCAGAAAATTTTGTCCGATGCAAAAATGCAGTTAAACGAATATTTTGCTGGACAACGCCAATCATTTACACTTCCTTTTTCTATTCAAAAAGGAACGTTGTTTCAAAAAAAAGTTTGGCAAGCACTTCAAGAAATTCCTTATGGACAAATGTGTACGTATAAAGAACTAGCAGAAGTTATTACTAATCCGAAAGCGGTAAGAGCGATTGGACAAGCAAACCGCATGAACCCACTTCCGATAGTGATTCCTTGTCATCGAGTGATCGGACAAAATGGACAATTAACTGGCTATATGGGCAATTCAGGAGAGGGACTGGTGATTAAACGCAAACTCCTAGAATTAGAAGAAGCTTTACCAAAAATCAAATAAAAAACAAAAACACCATGACAAAGTTCATTTATCGTGGTGTTCTTGTCTTTTTAAGAGCCATTTGCTGAAAAAACAAGTTTACAAATGGATGAACCAAATCAAGAATAAAGCGACAATGGTTTGGAGTAATCCAACAGATAAGCCGTAAGATAAGAAGCGAGGTCCTTCTTTCATGAATTTTGCAAAATCTAAGCGTAACCCAATTGCAGCTAAGGCAGTGATTTCAAACCAGTTACTGATAAAATGAGCACTAGCATCAACAACAGCAGGAAGCGTAAATAAACTATTGATCAAGCAGAAAACTAAAAAGCCTAATACATACCAAGGCAAAGGCAATTTTCTTTTCGAAGTAACGCCAGTCGAGTTGACTTTATGTGTGGGCTTCTTTTTTTGCATAAATTTTTCAAATAAATAGACCACTACTACCAACATCATGATTCTTAAAATTTTGAATAACATGGCGAACTGAACAACCGAAGCATCTAGCAAGCTAGCACCAGCCACTACTTGTCCAACAGATTGAAGTGTGCCACCTAAAAGTGCACTTTTTTCAATTAAATTTTCTCCATATAAATGTAATCCAAGAAAAGGCAAGGATAACATCATGACTGTACCTAATAAATTAACTAATGTAATGATTTGGCCTTTTTCTTCTTCTTTTGCATTTATAACAGGAGCAATTGAAGCAATGGCAGAAGAACCACAAACGGCATTCCCTCCAGCCATCATTAATGAGGCGGTATCACTGAATAGTAATTTTTTGCCGATCCAATAAGCGCCCAAAATCGTCACACTCATTTGGATCAATACAAAGACAATTCCTTTGATCCCAATTTGAGCAATTGTTTGTGCGGTGACTGTTGCCCCTAATAAAAAAACAGAACATTCCAATAATTTGCTTTCAGCAAATTTTGTGCCACTACCTAGAGAAGGCTGTTTGAAAAAGGTATTTCCAAGTAAAATGCCTAATAAAATCGCAAGAGTTGCGGCTCCAAGCTGAGGTAAGAATAGAGCGAGCCCCTTGCTTATTATGGCTACTAAAAAAGCTAGCAGCAAGCCAGGCAAAATTTTACGTATCTCCTTTTTTTCGATGAAATGGAGAAATTGTTTGAAGTTCATAGAATAAAGTTCCTTTCATGATCGATGTTCAAGCAAATGCTTGAACAAATAATTCCTTGATAATAGTAGCATTGTTCCATTTTTTTGACAAAATATAAAAATGCAAAAATTCTTCTGCCTTTTTTAAATTTAAAAAAGGCAGAAGAGAAGTGGCTTGATTAAATTTCTTTAGGAAAGTAATTGTTTGTCTTTCCGTGTTCTTTTAATAGGAAAAAGACGTAATGCATCAATACATAAACGACCATCCCGGTAGCTATGGTTAGTTCAATTAGTTTTAGCACATTTAAATACTCATTCGTCATACCTAGTGCATCAAAGTAACGAACAGCATAAAACAGTGCTGTTGCAGAAATCACTAATGGAAAAGTAAAAGCTGCGTAACTTGGATAAAAACGTAATTTCAATAGCTTCGGTAACATAGATAAAACAATAAAGTACAAAATTTGAGATAAGATAAATAATAGAACAACTAAATAAATAGAAGGATGCGCAAAATTTTTTAAGTAACCAGTTAAGCAAAGCGATCCTGGGGCAGCGACAATTGTGATCAACGGAAGCGTAGGATGAGCCATGTTTTTCACAAAAAATACTCGATGGATAATAATTGGTAATAAAAAAGCATAACAAGTAAGAGAAATCCAAAAGAAAATTTGCCCAATAATTGGGAAAAAATTGCCGGCAGTTACTGTAATGACTCCAAAACCGACATAAATAATAAACCAACTTGGATAAATAGCTTCAATCGCCAGATCCGCTTTGATCACATGATGATAAGTAAAATACATCACGAGGATCACTTGGAAGATAACGGCACAAAGCCAAATAATACGAACAATCGGTAATGTAGCGGGAAATGAAACAAAATATGTGCAGATGACCATCAGAGCCATAGTGAAAGTGGGGGACACTGAAGCAATGATCGGATCATGCAACATTTTTTTCGTATGTTCAAATAACAGAAATAATTTGACAAATATCAGAATTATCAGGACTAGGCTGATTCCTCCTATGATATTCCCTAATTGGATCAAATGATATTCTTTGAACAAATTACCTAATGAAGCTAACCCAAGAATTAAACCACAAATCGGGATCGGGATAATCTTCAAAAAATTTTCATTTTATCAATTCTCCTTTTTCATTAAATAGGTGTGAATGGTTAGAAAAAAACTCAGAATGTAACGATAAGTAAATGAGAAAGGGTTGATAGTTTTTTGCACGAACATAAATGAACGTTTATCGGGAAATAAACAAATAGTTAGCATTTACTTATCGTTAGGAAAACAATGTTGGACAAGCTGTCTCATTGCTTCTGAGTTTGATCAAAAAATGATCTTAAATATTGTGCTTTACATTTCTTATTATAATCATTTTATGGTATATTTAAATCAAATAGTTATTATAGTTATTATAATAAAAAGTTATGGAAGTGAACGCATGCTGAAACTACTAACGACGTTTCGTGTTGTCTATGAAACAAGAAATTTTTCTAGAACAGCTGAATTACTATTTTTATCCCAACCAGCTGTATCCAATCAAGTAAAGCAACTGGAAAGAGAATTAGGTGTTACTCTGTTTGAGCGCAATGGACGAAAAGAAATGAAACCAACGAAGCAAGCGGATTTGCTTTATGAACGAGCATTGGTTTTGTTAGAAGACTGGCAAGAAACCCAACAACAGTTATTAGACGAACAAAATGAAGAAGAGGTTTGCCGAATTGTTGCCTCCCACACATTTGCTGTTTACCTGTTGCCAAAATTGCTAAAGTTTTTACTCCCAAAATATCCTAAAGTTAATTTTGTCGTTTCATATGCAAATTCTCATCACGCACTGGATCAAATTGCCAAACATGAGGCAGATTTTGGTTTTATAGAAAAACCCCTAGAAACGACAGGGGTTCAAAGATTTTCTTTGATGGAAGATGAATTAGTCATTGCAGGGGATCCTGATAGCCAACTTTGGTTAGTCAGAGAGTCAACTTCTGGTGTGTTTCATTACACTCAGCGGTATTTTGAAGAAAAGAATATTCATGGGAAAAAGATGCTAATAAAAAGTAATGAAATCATTGCCGCTCTTTTAAAAGAAGGAGTAGGTTGTTCTATCTTATCAAAACGTGCCACGCCAGAAAATGTGCCAATGAAGTCATTAGATTATCATCGCAACTTTTATTTGATTCAACGGACTCACTTGGTTTCGGAAAGTCTGCAATCAATCGCAAAAGAAATCTTGATTTATAATGAATTTTACAAAAAAACGGTAGAAAAAAATAAAAGAGATTTTAATAGTTAATCTTGCGTTGAATATCCATTAGAAATCAATCATAAGAACTGGAAGATCATAATTTTAAGTTTTCTCAAATGTATTTGCTTTGGCTTTCATTTATTTAACGAGACCGCTATAATATAGAACAGTATGGTTTTTAAGAAAAGGGATGAAACATGGAAAAAAAACAAAAAGCTTCTAACAATAACCGTGATAATCGCATTGACTATGGCGTGATATTACCAGTGTTTTTATTATGTTTGATTGGATTGCTTTCATTATATGTTGCACTAAATCATGATCCGAATAATCCTTCAGTTGTAAGAGGGGTTGGGATGCAAGCTCTATGGTATGTAGTAGGTACAGTAGCAATTATCGTCATTATGCATTTAAATTCGAAATGGATTTGGAAATTAACGCCTTATCTCTATGGTCTTGGATTAGTGGTCATGGGTTTGTTATTAAAATTCTATGATCGGAACCTGGCGGCGTCTACCGGCTCCAAAAACTGGTTTAGTTTTGGTTCCTTTACATTTCAGCCATCTGAATTAATGAAAATTGCCTATATCCTCATGATGGCACTCATTGTGACAAAACATAATACGCAGTTGAGAGAACGAACAATCAAGTCGGATTTTTGGCTAATTGCTAAAATGTTGATGGTGACATTGCCTGTCTTAGCTTTGATCATGGCACAAGATGATTTTGGTACAATGCTAGTCTTTTTAGCTATTTTTGGTGGTGTATTCCTGATGTCAGGCATCTCTTGGCGTATTATTGTTCCGGTGATTGCTTTGGCAGTTATCGTAGGTGCAGGCACGATCTTTTTAGTCACGACAGAAGGTGGCAGAGAGTTACTTTATAAAGTAGGCTTTAAATCTTACCAATTTGCCCGCATTGATTCTTGGCTTGATCCTTTCCATGATACAACCAGCATGAGTTATCAACCTGCTCAAGGATTATTAGCGATTGGGACTGGTGGATTATTCGGGAAAGGATTCAACGTAAGCAATATTTATGTGCCTGTACGTGAATCGGATATGATTTTTACTGTTATCGGTGAGAATTTTGGATTTATCGGTGGTGCATTTGTCGTATTCTTGTATTTTATTTTGATTTATCGTATGATCCGAGTCTGCTTTGATACAAATAATGAATTTTATGCGTACATCGCAAGTGGCTTGATCATGATGCTCCTCTTTCATGTATTTGAAAATATCGGCGCCAATATTGGTTTATTACCACTGACTGGGATTCCTCTTCCATTTATCAGTCAAGGTGGTTCATCGGTTTTAGGAAATATGATCGGCATTGGTTTGATTTTATCTATGAGATATCAAAACGAAGCACCGACAAAAACATCTAGGAGGTAAGACTGTTGTATGATTTCTATTGGTATCCTAAATGCTCAACTTGTAAGAAAGCTAAAGCATGGCTAGAAGCACATGACATTGACTTTCAAACAATTGATATGATCAAAAATCCACCAACAGCAGAAACGATCGAAGAATGGCTGAAACATAATGAAGTACCGATCCGTCGTTTGTTTAATACAAGTGGTATGAAGTATCGAGAACTTGGTCTGAAAGATCAAATCACTGATTTTTCTATTCAACAAGCCAGTCGCGTTCTTTCTAGTGATGGGATGTTGATCAAAAGACCCCTGATCGTCAAAGGCAAACAACTCGTCGCAATCGGTTTGAATGAAAAAACATATGAAGGAGTATTGATGTAAAATGGCTGGGAAACATTTAAAGAAAAAAGAGAATCTTTGGATTTTATTTAATGGTAAAGAATACTGCATAGGCTTAACAAAGGAAGCACAAGAAGAACTAGGGGAGATCACGTTTGCTAATCTACCAAAAGTAGGACAAGCAGTAAAAAGTGGCGAACCTTTAATTGAAGTAGAAGCTGAAAAAGCAGTCAATGAATTTGCTAGTCCATTAAGTGGAACCATCTCTTCAGTAAATGAAAAAATTAGTGATGATATCAACGTGTTAAATGACCAAGATGAAATGAATGCTTGGATTTTGAGTGTGAAAGATGTGGCACAAGAAGAATTTGAGAAATTATAAGATAAGAATTATCTGAAAATTTACAGACTGATCTGGTAAGTTATTGACACGCTATTTTTCTACTGTTATAATTACGACAATAACAAATAAAGCTTTGAAAAGAAGAGTACATGTCACAGATGTTTGCAGAGAGCCCTGTTTGCTGAAAAAGGGTAACGGAAATGAGATGGAAGATGGTCTTAGAGCAGAGTAAGTGAGCCCAGGCAAACTTGCTACGGGAGTGCCCGTTACAGCACAACGGTATGCGGGAATGATCAACAGAATCTTCACTAAGTACTGGTAGAGGTTGTTATTGTAAAATAGCAGCGAATCAAGGTGGTAACACGGAAGTATAAGCTTTCGTCCTTTTGCTAAAGCAAGGGGACGGAGGCTTTTTTGTTTCCTAAGTAAAAACAAAAAGAAAGATGTGAGAGATATGTCATTGATCCAATTAACGAGTGTCGAAAAAACATTCGGCGGAAAAAATGGAGCCATTCAAGCTGTTAATGATGTTTCGTTAACCGTTGAAAAAGGGGATATTTACGGAATCGTGGGCTATTCTGGCGCAGGGAAAAGTACGCTTGTACGTTTATTAAATGGCTTAGAACTACCGACAAGTGGAACGGTCGTCGTAAATAACCAAGACATCACCAAATTAAAAAACAAAGAATTAAGAAGCTTTCGAAAAAAAATCGGGATGATTTTTCAACACTTCAATTTATTATGGTCACGAACAGTTTTAGAAAATATCCAACTTCCTTTAGAATTAGCAGGTGTTCCTAAAGAAAAACGTAAAGAACGAGCACAAGAGTTATTAGGGTTAGTTGGTTTAGAAGGAAGAGGAAATGCCTATCCTTCCCAACTTTCCGGTGGACAAAAACAAAGAGTAGGGATTGCACGTGCGTTAGCAAATGATCCAGAAATCTTGCTTTGTGATGAAGCAACAAGTGCTTTAGACCCACAGACGACGGAAGAAGTATTGGACTTGCTATTAGCAATCAATAAAAAACTAAACCTAACGATCGTATTGATTACCCATGAAATGAATGTCATCCGTAAAATTTGTAATAAAGTCGCTGTTATGGAACGTGGAAAAGTGGTGGAAGAAGGCGATGTGTTATCTGTCTTCAAAAATCCGCAACAAGAAGTAACTAAACGATTTGTTCAGCAAGATATCGAGCCAGAAGCAGATTCCACAGAATTACTGGCAGAATTGATCAAAGAAAATCCAAAAGGTCGTTTAGTGACGCTGGTCTTCAATGAAAAAAACGCCAACGAACCAGTCATTTCTCAAGCCATACGACAATATAACGTTGATATCAATGTAGTCTATGGAAAAATCAAGCAAACAGCAGAAGGCTCTTTTGGCTCTTTGACAACCTTGATGACAGGAGAGGAACAAGAATTGGATCAAGCAGAAAGTTTTATTAAAGAACAAGGCGTTGGAGTGGAGGTGATCCACCGTGGATAAAAGCTTTGCAGAAACCTATTTAAATTTTAGTCAAATTAATATGGAAACAATGAAACAGGCACTAATAGATACGCTTTATATGACATTAATCTCAATGGTATTAGTCACCGTCATTGGATTAATTCTTGGATTGATCCTTTATACTATCGGACGCAAAAATAAACCTTATGCACGTATTATTTATGGCATTGTTTCGATTATTAGTAATATTTTCCGTTCCACACCGTTTATGATTTTAATGGTCTTGATCATTCCCTTTACCAAAGCCATCGTAGGAACGATGTTGGGGGCTCAAGCTGCGATACCAGCTTTAGTTTTATCAGCAGCACCATTTTATGCCCGCTTAGTTGAAATTGCTTTTCGTGAAGTCAGCCCGGGTGTATTAGAAGCAGCAGATGCGATGGGTGCAAGTTATTGGGAAATCATTTGGAAAGTCTTGATTCCAGAAAGTGTGCCTGCGTTAATTTCAGGCTTGACCGTGACAACCATTTCAATGATCGGCTTTACTGCGATGGCAGGAGCGATCGGTGCTGGTGGTTTAGGGGGACTTGCTTGGCAAGAAGGGTACCAACGTGGTAATCTGACAGTGACATTTGTTGCAACTTTAGTGATATTAGTTATTGTTTTTATCGTCCAAGGGATCGGTGATTTCTTAACGAAGAAAACAGATAAAAGATAAAATATAAAAGGACATTGGGGGATAAAAAGATGAAAAAGAAAATTTTGGGATTTGCAGCAGTAGCATTATTGACGATCGGATTAGCTGCTTGTGGAAACAGCAGCGACAGCAAGAGTGATTCATCAAACAGTAAAGATGATACAACCTTAAAAGTAGGCGCCTCGCCAACTCCTCATGCGGAGATTTTGGAACATGTTAAACCTTTATTGAAAGATGAAGGTATCAACTTAGAAATCGTAAAATTTGATGACTATGTCTTACCAAATCAATCCTTGGAAGAAGGGGATATTGATGCCAACTACTTCCAACACATTCCTTATTTAAACAAAGAAATCAAAGACAAAGGTTATGATTTTGTGAATGCTGGAGCTGTTCATATCGAACCAATGGGCTTGTATTCAAAGAAAATCAAAGATATTTCTGAGTTAAAAGATGGTGCGACAATCATCACTTCAAATTCAGAATCTGACTGGGGTCGAATCATTACGATTTTACAAGATGCTGGGCTAGTGAAAGTAAAAGATGGTGTCAATTTAGAAACAGCCACTTTTGACGATATCTCTGAAAATCCTAAAAACTTGAAATTCAATCATTCCATTGACGCTTCATTGTTAGCTTCTACTTATCAAAACGATGAAGGTGATCTAGTAGCGATCAATGCCAATTTTGCTTATGGTGCTGGCTTGAATCCACTAGAAGATGCGGTATTACTAGAAAAAGACAATTCACCATACGTAAATGTTATTGCCACACGTAAGGGCGATGAAAACAGTGATAAAATCAAAAAATTAGTAGAAGTCCTACACCGTAAAGACGTTCAAAAATGGATCGAAGACAAATGGGGCGGCTCTGTAAAACCAGTCGCAGCTGATGCGAAATAAGTAAAAATTTTCGTCTATGAGATAAGAAAAGGCAACGACTCACATAGAAACAAATCGTATGCATAATCATTAGTGAGTCATCAAAAAATTTCTGTATACCAGTTCAAAGTACCGGTCGTAAGTGTTCTAGTGAACGTACATGCTTTCTTTTCTTTGACGGAATGGGGTAAACGACCGATATCCAATAAATAATGTTTGTTCAACTGATCTTAAGTAAGCTTAAAATGTAGGTGAACACAAATGAGGCATTCATTCCCATCGCTAGCAGATGGTGGATGAGTGCCTTTTTTAATTCCCTGATAATCTAAATGTTTAGTCATTCGTGAATTTGTGGCAATGGATATCAATCATTCAGCAATTACTTTGTAAAGCGCTTTTGTTCGAAACACTGCGAGGTGATCAATGATGTAATCCAATACTTCATTTTTAATCTTGCTTAAAGAAGGATGTTTTTTCTAAGAAAGAAATGACACTGTCGTTTAACATCAATCATGCTCCTTTTTATACTTATATAATCGGTTTTAGTTAAAAATCTGTGTGATAGAGTATCCTTTTTTCTATAGGAATGAAAAAAGGGGAACAATAAATAAAAAATAATGGCTTATTTTAAAGGGAAACAAAATAAATTAGGAAAAATTTGGTAAAAACATGAGAAAAGTAGTAAAATTTTTTTATTAATAAAAACAAGAATCCTTTCCACTAAACTTAGTTTTTAAGGGGTCTATGTAAAAAATAAAATTCTCTTCTATAATTGAAACAAATTTTGTCACAGTTGACGATTCGAAAATTACTTGAAGTCCCTTGACATTTGTCTTTTTTATAAATTAGTAGGGATGAGAATGAGAAACGTTGTAGAAGGGATGGTTGAGAAACGAACAGATTATCTCTTTGGTTAAATTATACATATTATTATTTAATATTCATGATTTAATGGTAGTTTGTAGAAAACATTTGATTTTCCTTGGTTAGAACATTGCGATCCATTCTCAATTAGTCTAAAATGAGTGAGAACGAAACAGAATTTGGAGGGAATTGGCATGTCTGTCTTAGAAATAAAAAATTTACATGTGTCCATTGAGGAGAAAGAGATCCTTAAAGGCGTGAACTTAACAATGAAAACTGGTGAAATCCACGCAATCATGGGCCCAAACGGAACGGGAAAATCCACATTATCCGCAGCGATCATGGGAAACCCTAATTATGAAGTGACAAAAGGCGAAATTCTATTTGATGGAAAAAATATTTTGGATTTAGAAGTCGATGAACGTGCACGTTTAGGGTTATTTTTAGCGATGCAGTATCCAAGTGAAATTCCTGGGATTACCAATGCCGAATTTATGCGGGCAGCCATCAATGCAAAACGTGAAGAAGAAGATAAAATGTCTGTTTTAATTTTCTTGAAAAAATTAGATGAAAAAATGGCACTTTTAAATATGCCAGAAGAAATGGCAGAACGCTATTTAAATGAAGGGTTTTCTGGCGGTGAAAAAAAACGCAATGAAATCTTACAATTATTAATGTTAGAACCAACTTTTGCGATTTTAGATGAAATTGATTCAGGTCTAGACATCGATGCTTTAAAAGTCGTAGCAAAAGGTGTCAATGAAATGCGTGGCGCTGATTTTGGTGCCTTGATTATCACTCACTACCAACGTTTATTAAATTATATTACACCTGATGTTGTCCATATCATGATGGAAGGACGCGTTGTAATGACAGGAAATGCTGATTTAGCCAAACGGCTAGAAGCAGAAGGTTATGCTGGTATCAGTAAGGAATTAGGTATCGACTATAAAGAAGAAGAAGCGTAAGGAGGAACGGCAAATGAAAGAAAACAACTGGCTCGACCAACTTGACGCAATAACAAATTTTTCTCTAAGTAAAGGTGAACCAGAATGGATGACCCACTTACGTCAATCTGCCTTAGAAAAAGCTGGTCAATTACCACTTCCTCAGATTGACCGTGTCAAATTTCATCGTTGGCCCCTTTTTGAGGTCCATGAGATGAGTGAACATGTCAGTGAGACAGGAAATGTCGCTAGCTTTGATCAAATGAAGGATAATCCAGTCTTAGTCCAAGAAGGAACTAACACTGTTTTTGAACAATTACCAATGGACTTAGTGGAAAAAGGAGTCATCTTTACAGATCTATTTACAGCTTTACAAGAACATCCTGATTTAGTCAAAGAATACTATATGCAAAAAGCAGTAAAAGTGGAAGAAGATCAATTAACCGCCTTACATGCTGCTTTCATGAATAGTGGGATGTTTTTATATGTTCCTAAAAATGTAGTGATTGAAGAACCGATTGAAACCTTGTTTATCCAAGCCGGTGATTTCGCACAACATTTCTTTAAACATGTGTTGATTGTCGCAGATGAACACAGTGAATTTTCTTATCTCGAACGTTTTCAAACGACGAAAGAAAAAATCCAAAAAGCATCAGGCAATATCATCGTTGAAGTCATCGCCAAAGCCGGCGCAAAAGTAAAATATTCAGCGGTTGATCAACTAGGTGAAAATGTTACTTCGTATATCAATCGTCGAGGCCATATCTTGCGTGATGCTTCTGTTGATTGGGCGATTGGTGTCATGAATGATGGCAACGTGATTGCTGATTTCGATTCTGATCTAGTAGGAGAAGGCGCACATGCACAAGTCAAAATCGTCGCAATCAGTTCAGGAAAACAAATTCAAGGCATTGACACACGTGTGACAAATAAAGCGCCACACAGCATCGGCCATATTTTGCAACACGGTGTTATTCGTGAAAAAGGGACCCTGACGTTCAACGGGATTGGTCATATCTTAAAAGGAGCAAAAGGAGCAGATGCGCAACAAGAAAGTCGCGTATTGATGCTTTCAGATAAAGCAAGAGGAGACGCCAACCCAATTCTTTTGATTGATGAAAATGAAGTGACTGCTGGACATGCCGCAAGTGTCGGACGGGTTGATCCAGAAGAAATGTATTATTTAATGAGCCGAGGCCTTCACAAAGAAGAAGCAGAACGTTTGGTCATTCGTGGCTTCTTAGGATCGGTTTTAACAGCCATTCCAGTCGAAGAAGTCCGCAAAGAATTAGTGGCAGTTATTGAAGGGAAGTTAAATGTATGATTCCTGCAGAAAAGATCCGAGAAGATTTTCCCATTTTATTCCAAGAAGTCAACGATGAGCCGCTTGTTTATCTAGATAATGCCGCCACGACCCAAAAGCCTAAAACAGTCATTGAGGCATTAAAAAAATATTATGAACACGATAACGCAAACGTACATCGTGGCGTCCATACTTTAGCAGAACGAGCGACTTTAGCATACGAAGCAGCAAGAGAAAAAGTTCGTAAATTTATCCATGCAAATGAAACAGCCGAAGTCCTTTTTACTCGTGGCACAACCACCAGTTTGAACTGGGTTGCTCAAAGTTTTGGTCAAGCATTTGTTCAAGCAGGCGATGAAATCCTGCTCTCTTATATGGAACACCATTCAAACATTATACCTTGGCAACAATTAGCCAAAAAAACGGGCGCTAAGTTAAAATACATGGATTTGACACCAGATGGTTTTTTAGATATGGAACAAGCAAAAAATTTGATCACAAGTAAAACAAAAATTGTCTCCATTGCCCATGTTTCTAATGTCTTAGGCGTCATCAATCCAATCAAAGAACTAGGAAAAATGGTGCATGCACAAGGTGGCATTCTCGTAGTTGATGGCGCTCAATCGGCCCCTCACATGAAAGTAGATGTCCAAGAATTAGACTGTGATTTTTTTGCTTTTAGCGGTCATAAGATGTGTGGACCAACTGGAATTGGCGTATTGTACGGCAAAAGAAAATGGTTGGAACAAATGCAACCAGTCGAATTTGGTGGGGAAATGATCGATTTTGTGGAGCTCTATGACAGCACCTGGAAAGAACTTCCTTGGAAATTTGAAGCAGGAACACCCAATATTGCTGGAGCGATTGCTTTAGGTCAGGCCATTGATTATTTAGAGAGCCTTGGCTTAGACAATATCCATCACTATGAAGAAGAATTAACGACTTATGTCTTGCCTCAATTACAAAAAATAGAAGGATTGACCATTTATGGTCCTAAAGATCCAGCAGCACGCACAGGGGTTATTGCCTTTAATCTTGACGGCTTACACCCTCATGATGTGGCAACAGCTCTCGACATGGAAGGCGTAGCCGTTAGAGCAGGTCATCATTGTGCCCAACCACTATTAAACTATTTGGACGTTTCATCTACAGCACGAGCAAGTTTTTATTTTTACAATACCAAACAAGATGCGGATCGTTTAGTTGAAGCAATCCTCGCAACGAAGGAGTTTTTCCAACATGGCACTTTCTAAACTAGATAATATCTATCGCCAAGTGATACTTGATCATTCTTCACGCCCTCATCATCGAGGAGTACTTAGTGAAGCAACCAATAAAATCGAATTGAATAACCCCACTTGTGGCGACGTCATTGAACTACAAGTGGAAGTCAAAGACGGAATCATTAAAAATATCGCCTTTCGTGGCAATGGTTGTTCCATCAGTACAGCCAGTGCATCCATGATGACCGATGCGGTAATGAACAAGACAGTCGAAGAAGCCCAATTTTTAATCAATGATTTCTTGCAATTAGTGCAAGGAAAAGAAGTCGCACGACTCGAACAGTTAGGCGATGCCGCCATGTTAAGTGGCGTAGCAAAATTTCCCGCACGAATCAAATGTGCTACATTAGGTTGGAAAGCCTTAGAAAAAGCAATGGAAGAAAACGGTACTGCAACCTTCCATCATGATCATCAGGAAGAGGAGTGAGAACATGGGCGTACCAGAATTAGAGGAATACAAATTTGGTTTTCACGATGACGTGGAACCAGTTTTCAGTACAGGTGAAGGACTAACCGAAGAAGTAGTTCGCGAAATGTCCAAAATAAAAGGCGAACCAGAATGGATGCTAGAATTTCGTTTGAAATCCCTTGAAACATTCAATAAAATGCCAATGCAAAGTTGGGGACCTGATTTATCAGACATCGACTTTAATGCCATTAAATACTACCAAAAACCAAGCGATAAACCCGCTCGTGATTGGGAAGATGTACCAGATAAAATCAAAGAAACCTTTGAAAAAATCGGGATTCCAGAGGCCGAACGTGCTTACTTAGCCGGTGCTTCGGCACAATATGAATCAGAAGTCGTTTATCACAACATGAAAGAGGAATTTGAAAAGTTAGGCATTGTATTTACGGATACAGATTCCGCATTGAAAGAATATCCAGAATTATTCAAAGAATATTTTTCAAAACTTGTTCCACCCACAGACAATAAACTTGCTGCTTTAAACTCAGCTGTTTGGTCTGGCGGTACCTTTATTTATGTCCCAAAAGGTGTAAAAGTCGACGTACCTTTACAAACCTATTTCCGTATCAATGCAGAAAACACCGGACAGTTTGAACGTACGTTAATCATTGTTGACGAAGGCGCCAGCATCCATTATGTGGAAGGCTGTACCGCACCTACTTATTCAAGTAATAGTCTGCATGCGGCTATCGTTGAAATTTTCACCAGAAAAGATGCGTATTGCCGTTATACGACCATTCAAAACTGGTCAGATAACGTCTATAACTTAGTAACAAAACGGGCAAAAGCCTATGAAGGAGCTACTGTCGAATGGATTGACGGCAACCTTGGTGCAAAAACAACCATGAAATACCCAAGTGTCTATTTAGACGGAAAAGGAGCTCGTGGAACGATGCTATCCATTGCCTTTGCTGGCGCGAACCAAATCCAAGACACTGGCGCAAAAATGATCCATAATGCACCCAACACTTCAAGCTCCATCGTCTCAAAATCAATATCAAAAGACGGCGGAGAAGTCAATTACCGTGGTCAAGTAACCTTCGCTAAAAATAGCGCAGGCTCGATTTCTCACATTGAATGCGACACCATCATCATGGATGAATATTCAAAATCAGATACCATCCCATTCAATGAGATCCACAACAGCCAAGTGTCCTTAGAACACGAAGCCAAAGTCTCAAAAATCTCAGAAGAACAACTCTACTATCTCATGAGCCGAGGCCTAACCGAATCCGAAGCCACCGAAATGATCGTCATGGGCTTCGTCGAACCATTCACCAAAGAACTACCAATGGAGTACGCCGTCGAGTTGAACCGTTTGATATCTTATGAGATGGAAGGCAGTGTGGGGTAATTGAATTGATTAAGTTAGAAATGCCTATTTGAAGGTGTTTCTAGCTTTTTTGTTTATATTCTGAAAAAAATAGATCGGAAAGAAAAATACTGGAAGGAAAACGAAATATTTTTATTAATTATTTTCATATAAGAATAAAAATGTAAATGAAAGAAGCGTTAAAAGATGAGATATAACTGAAAAAAATATGTTAATATGAGTTCAAATTGTTCTCTATATTTTTTATTTCTTGGTCAACTATTCTATTTTTGCAAAAAGAGAATAGTTGACAGGACAATGAAGCTTAAGAGAAAAAGTAGGATGTTTAATATCAGAATGAGTGTGTAAAGCTTAAAGAGTAGATATTTTACTATGTTGGTTAATGAAATAAAAAATGAAAATAGCCAACTATTTTAAAATCAAATTTTTAGAGAGTATCCGATAAGCTGATTGAACATGAGAAAAGACTTCTCTTTCAAAGTATAAGATAAATATTATGAAAATCTCTAAATAAAAGAAGTCTTAAACGATCTTTATTTAATCGAAAATGGTTGAGCACCTTAATTTTTTTAGATATTTGGATACTTAAGTAAGACTGGAATAAGAAAAAGGATAGCGTAGGTAATGAAATACTGTAAAGCTAGAAATACCTGTCTATAGGTGTTTTTGGCTTTTTCCATTTAATTAAATATTAAAAGAAACTTTGCCAGTAAACACTAAACTTTATCCCACATTTGCATCACTAATTAATCAACTACGTTTCAAATGAAAATTTACGGATTTTAACTTTTTTAAAGCAAATAATGATAAAATCAAAGGGAATGACTATTATTAGGAGTGTGTATATAGTGGGGCAAGAACTTAATCAGCGACTTTATAGTGCTGCGGATAATCTTCGCAGTAAAATGGACGCTTCAGAATATAAAAACTATCTTTTAGGGTTGATTTTTTACAAATATCTTTCGGATAAATTATTACAACAAGTGGTTTTATTAGCAGATAAATCTTTAGAAGAATATAACGAGGTGGATAAACAGACAAAATTGTATCAAGAGCTACTGGCAGATGAAGATTCAAGAGAAGATTTATTGGCAACGCTTGTCGATACTTTGGGTTATGAAATCGAACCTGAGCGATTGTTTAATGTTTTTGCTGATCAAGCAAAACAGAATATTTTCCAATTAAATGATTTGAACAAAGGCTTTAACGATTTATCCTCAAAATTTGAGCAATTTAATGGGTTATTTGATGATGTAGATTTACAGTCCAAAAAACTTGGCACAGATGACCAACAACGAAATGTCACTATTACTGAAGTGTTAAAAAAATTAAATGATATTGATGTCTTAGGTCATGAGGGTGATGTTATTGGGGATGCTTATGAATTTTTGATCAGTCAATTTGCTACAGAAGCAGGAAAGAAAGCCGGAGAATTTTACACGCCAAAAATGGTTTCTGAAATGATGGCGCAAATCGTGACGATCAACCAAGAAGAGAAGAAACTATTTAGCGTATTTGACCCAACGATGGGCTCAGGCTCATTAATGCTTAACGTACGGCATCATTTGAAATACCCTGAGAATGTGAAGTATCACGGACAAGAAATGAATACCACGACATTTAATTTAGCAAAAATGAACTTAATTCTTCATGGCGTAGATGAAGAAGATATGAACTTGCGAAATGGGGATACTTTAAATAAAGATTGGCCGACAACAGAGCCTTATCTATTTGACTCAGTAGTCATGAATCCCCCTTACTCAGCAAAGTGGTCAGCAGATGCGACATTTTTAAATGATTCACGCTTTAATCGTTATGGAAAACTAGCGCCAAAATCCAAAGCGGATTTTGCTTTTCTACTGCATGGTTTTTATCATTTGAAAGAAACAGGTACCATGGCCATCGTCTTGCCACACGGAGTTTTATTCCGTGGCGCTGCAGAAGGGGTTATTCGTCAAAAATTACTAGAAGACGGTAGCATTTACGCAGTCATTGGTATGCCAGCAAATCTTTTCTTTGGCACATCTATTCCGACAACCGTGATTATTTTGAAAAAAAATCGTGAAACACGAGATGTCTTATTTATTGATGCCAGCAAAGAATTTATTAAAGGGAAAAAACAAAATAAGTTATCAAGTGAAAACGTCGAGAAAATTGTTTCGATGTATAAAAATAGAACCAATGAAGAAAAATATGCCTATTTAGCTAGTTTTGATGAGATAAAAGAAAATGATTATAACTTAAACATTCCTCGTTATGTCGATACTTTTGAAGAAGAAGAAAGTATTGATATGAAGAGTGTAGGTACTGAAATCCAACAAATTCGTCAAGAAAAGCAAGCATTAACAAAAGAATTATTTGAGACCATCACTACTTTTCAAACAAATGAAGAAAATCAAGAATGGCTTCAAGGAGCATTAGAGGTGTTTAAATATGACGAAGAAAAATAATCCTGAAATTCGTTTTCCGGGATTTACAGAAGAGTGGGAACGGCGTAAGTTGCGAGAGTTTCGATACGAGAATGACAGATATTCATTTACTGGTGGTCCATTTGGCTCTGATCTTAAATCATCAGATTATACTGATGAAGGAGTACGAATTATTCAATTACAGAATATAGGCGATGGTTTTTTTTCAGACGATTATAAGATCTATACTTCGGAAGAGAAAGCCACATCTCTATCTTCCAATCTAATCTACCCGGGCGAGATAATAATTGCGAAAATGGCGGATCCTTTAGCGCGAGCGACGATTATTCCTAGCTTTAGCGATAAGTATTTAATGGCATCTGATGGGATAAGACTAAAAGTTGATGAGAAGAAATACAATACGTATTTTGTGTTGACACTAATTAATAGTAATACCTTTCGAAAGGTAGCATTAGAAAATTCGACTGGTACTACCCGGAAACGTATTGGACTTGTGACGCTTGGAGACTTAATAAGTTATGTTCCATCCATTGAAGAACAGAACAAAATCGGACAACTATTCAAAAATATCGATAAGACTGTCGCTCACCATCAGCGCGAGCTAGACTTACTAAAAGAAACCAAAAAAGGCTTTTTACAAAAAATGTTTCCCAAAGAAGGAGAAAAAGTTCCAGAAGTTCGTTTTCCGGGATTTACAGAAGATTGGAAGCAGCGTAAGTGGTTTGATACCGTAAATATGTCTACAGATATGGTCGATCCTAAGACGGGTAAGTATGATAATTTACCTCATATCGGTCCAGGTAACATAGAATCTTTTTCAGGACGAATACTTGATAATGTTAAATCTGTTAGAGAAGATAATTTAATTAGTGGTAAATTTCATTTTAATTCGGGAGATATTATATATGGTAAAATCAATCCACAGTTAGCAAAATATGCTTATGTAAATTTTGAAGGATTAACTAGTGCTGATACGTATGTTTTAAAATCACATAATGGAATCGCCCAAGATTTTTTATTTGTAATTTTACAAACAAAAGATTTTTACAAATACTCAGTATCAGTTTCTATGAGAACAGGAATGCCAAAGATTAATAGAGACGAACTAAAACAATATAATTATTTAGCACCATCGAATATTAACGAACAACAAAAAATCGGCACATTCTTCAAAAAACTTGACGACACGATCACTCTTCATCAACGTGAGCTGGATTTACTAAAAGAAACGAAAAAAGGATTTCTACAAAAATTATTTGTTTAAGGAGGTGAGCGGATGCGAATCATTCATCGAGATGAAGCAGAGGTAGAAAGTCATTTGATCCATCTGTTAGGTGAAGGGCGTAATCAATGGGTGTATCGTCCAGATTTAAAGTCCGAAGCGGATTTATGGCAGAATTTACGTGAGAAAATTACGCATAATAATTTATCAGAGATTGGTGAGCACCCTCTAACTGATAAAGAGTTTGAAACGATCAAAACAGAGTTACTGCTAAAAACACAAACACCATTTGATGCAGCGAAGTGGTTAAAAGGGGAAAATGGCATTGCTCGTATTAGGATTGATCGTGAAGACGCTTCTTTAGGTTCCATGTCATTGATTCTTTATTCCAACCAAGATGTTGGTGGCGGTTTATCTACTTATGAAGTCGTCAATCAAATTGCTAAAAAAGGAAGTAGTGCGGATGCACGTGACCGCCGATTTGATGTGACCTTATTAATCAGCGGGTTACCGATTGTTCAAATTGAGTTGAAACAAGTAACCGCAAAAGATGGTATCTTTCAAGCATTTAACCAAGTTAAAAAATATGCAGAAGAAGGGGTCTTTCGTAATAATATCTTTTCAACACTTCAACTATTTGTCATCTCCAATGAACAAACAACTCGTTATTTCGCAAACGCCATGCCTAAAGACATGCATCGGAAATTTTTGTTTAGTTGGCGTACAAGAGATAATAAAAAAGTGGACAATCTTTATGAATTTTACAAGCAAGTGTTAAATATTCCAGATGCCCATCGTCTGATCGCTAATTATACCATTGTCAGTGAAGACCAAGACAATAAAACATTGATGGTTTTACATCCTTATCAAGTCCATGCGATAGAAGCATTATTTATTGCAGCTAATAAGCATCAATCTGGCTATGTTTGGCATGCTACAGGTTCAGGTAAAACATTGACCAGTTTTGTTGCAACAAAGCTTTTAGCACGCAAAGCGGGAATTGATCGCACAATTATGCTGGTGGATCGTAAGGACTTAGATAATCAAACCACCAATGAATTTACAAAATTTGCTTCAGAATTTAATACAGGGATATCTTCTGGAAATGCGAAAGCCAATAGCTTAATTGTAGGGACTGGTACGGCAAAAGAGTTAGGCAAAAACTTATTAGCTGATGCCAATGCTAACGTCGTTATTATTACGACACGCCAAAAGCTAGATGCAGCTTTAAAATTTGCAAGAAAACAAGAAGCGAAAAATGGAACAAAGCGATTTGAAAAGTTGATTGGGCAACATATTGTTTTTGTAGTTGATGAATGCCATCGTGCGTTAAGTGCTGAAAATATGGAAGAAATCAAACAATTTTTTCCAAATTCTACATGGTACGGTTTTACTGGCACCCCCATTTTTGAAGTGAATAAGAAACAAGCGCAAGGACAATTGGCACGTACAACAAGAGATCAATACGGCGATGTATTGCACACTTATACAATCAAAAATGCCTTAGAAGATGGTTCTGTGTTGGGCTTTCAAGTGGAACATGAAAACACAATTGAGCCCACCTCTCTTGACAACCGAATCTACCAAAAAATGCGTGAAGTCGAAACATATGCCAAGTATTCGCCAGAACAAATCAATTTAATTATAGATAACATGGATCAAATCAAAAAAGAAAGTTATATTGATTCCAGTGTCTATGAATCAGATGAGCATATTCAAAAAGTGATCCATAAAATTTTCCGCCCGAATAATGCTTATACAAAGTTTGATTTTAGAAATGGACGCCCAACAAAGTCCGCCATTTTGACAACAAGCTCAATTGAAATGGCGAAGAAATACTACCGAGCGATAAAAGAAATGACAAAAGCATCGGACTGGTTGCAAAAAGAATTTCCTGATCAACCAATTCGTGAAGGGAGAACGATGGAGGATCCAGATTTTCCAAGAATGGCTATTACGTATTCAATAGATGAAAATGCAGAAAAGGCGAAAGAAAAGCAAGACGACATGCAGCAGATTATTTCAGAATACAATGAGTATTACCATACAGCTTGGAATATCGCAGAAATTGATCGTTATAACGGTGATATAAATAATCGATTAGCAAGGAAACGAGCGGAATTTCAGCAATTTGGTCAGCAAATTGATTTAGTGATTGTTGTTGACCGGCTATTAACAGGATTTGATGCGCCTACGATTCAAACCTTGTTTGTCGATCGGAACTTAGAATATGCCGGATTAATCCAAGCTTTTTCACGAACCAATCGCACATACCCTGAAAAAAATAAAGGGTTAATCGTTACTTTTAGAAAGCCCGCCACCATGGAATCGAATGTAACAGAAGCAACCAAATTATATTCGGAAGCCAAAGAAGAATCTGGGTTGATTTATCCCACGTATGAAGAATCAAAGGCTCGTTTTGAAAAAGCCTATAAGCAACTACAAACATTTAGCGTTTTACCTGAAATAACAGAAAACGCTCCTATAGAACCACGTGTGAACTACGTCAAAGCTTTTCAAGAGTTGAATAGGGCTTATGAAGCATTGGTCACATATGACAATTACAATGAAGAAATGGAAGAATCAGATATCTTAAAAGAACAAGTTTCTATCTTAGAAGAACAAGTGGGCTTTTATGAGACAGTCAAAGGATCTTTAGTAGACAAAGAAAAAGATGATGGAGATAAAACCGATGATTTCTCTTCCATTGAGTTTTATAGTGACAATTCAATTAGACTGTATGATATTGATTCCTCTTATATTGATCAGTTGTTAGGCACTTATGCAGCAAATAGTTCAGATGTGCGTAAAGAAATAGAGAAAGCTTTGAAGAAATTAAATAAGACAGAGTGTGTCAAAGAAGTGTACCGACAAATCTTAAATGCAATAGATGCCGGAGAGATTGATGTGAAGGAAGATATTTTTGCGATCAAACGACATTTCTTTATGCAAGCAAAAGATCAGAAGATTCATGAGTTTTCAAATGAATGGAATGTATCGACAAATGAACTTCATTACTCAAGTATTCAATATGTCATTGGAGAAGTCCCAATTCCAAATATGAAAGGGATTATTGAAAGCAAGAATTTTGAGGCATATAAAGAAAAGCATCCTGCGGCTAAGCCATTTCAATACCCGCAACAAATGAAGCGAGCATGGCGAAAAGTGTTGGATGAAACATTAATTCCGCTTGAGAATGAGTTAAGGTAGATGTAGAAGGCTAAAAGTGAAACAAATCCAAATAAAAGCAGAGTTCGCAAGATAAATTTTGTTTTAAAAATAATGTTTAGTAGTTGCAAGGGAGGAAAAGTACTTGGTGCTTTATCAATTAAACAATTTTAAAATGAAAGAAATTAAAGAAGAAGTTTTTGTAAAAGAAAAGCAATTGCAAGTACTCATTGAAGAAAACTTGGAGACTCTCTTTAACTTATATTTCGTTGCTTCTGAATTTACTGTGGGTAATTTTCGTTTAGACACTGTTGCGTATGATCCTGATACTAAGAGTTTTGTCATTATTGAATATAAAAAAGGGAAAAGATACAGTGTCATTGACCAAGGGTATGCATACCTTAATACATTGTTGGCACATAAAGGAGAGTTTGTTCTTAAGTACAATGAGTGTTACCCCGATCATCTAAAAAGAATTGGAGAAATTGATTGGTCTCAGACACGGATTATTTTTGTCGCAAATGAGTATACAGATTATCAATATGGCGCAGTTAATAATCCCAATTTACCAATTGATTTAGTGATTGCTAAAAAATATAAAAATAATCTGATCCATATAGAATCATTAACAAAAACAAACAATAACGTAGATTCTATCAAGAAAATTGAAAAAGAATCGCCAGAGCAAGGACTATCTAAAGAAATAAAAATCTACACAGAACAAGAACACATACTAAAAGGATCAGAAGAGATTCAAGAGCTGTATCTAGAATTAAAAGATATCATATTAAGTTGGGATAGTGACATTAAAGTAAAAGCTGTGAAACTATACAATTCATTTAAATTGAAGCGAAATATTGTTGATATTCAAATCCAAAAAAATGCTTTAAAAATTTGGATTAACTTAAAAATCGGTCAATTAAATGATTCACGAAACTTAGCTAGAAATGTGAGTGATATTGGTCATTGGGGAAATGGTGATTACGAGTTTGTAATGAAAAATAATCAAGATATTGAGTACATCGCAAGTTTGATCAAACAATCTTGGCAGTATCATAAAAAAGAGAAGAGAGAACTTGGAGAATGAGGTTGAAACATATGACTATGATCAACAAACAGTTTAGTAAAGGATGTTACTCCCTATGAGTTTACTGACTATAACAGGCACAGTTTTTATTGTTATTATCATTTTCTTAGGCTTTTTGTTAATAAATCAAAAAGTGCAACCAATCTATTGAGAAAAAACTTACTTTCAAGCGATCTATTATACTTAGCGCAATAACTTTTATTAGGAAAAATAAAGAACAAGAATTTGTTTATTTGTCTAGCAAGAAGTTAGATTCACTTCGGATGTTGGTGACGGTAGATTAAATTCAAAGATTGAGAGATCGAAACTAACCTGATTCAAATAATAATCTAAAGTTTATAAGATCAATTGTAAAATTTAACGAAAAGAGGCTGAAGTCGCCCATCCTCTATAGGTGGGTGATGAATGCCGTTTTGTATGAGGGCTAACGTTAGTAACTCGAAGACCGACATATATGGCTGATTGTCTTTTTATTTTGCTTTATATTATAATCAGCCTAAATAAGAAATAAGTGGATAGAATATGGAACTGGATACAAATAATCATTCGGTATTTCTTTTCCATTATTCTCTTGGTTTAGTCACAAAATATCTTACACAAGTGATTGATAAATGATGCAAGAATGAATGTTGAACGAATCGTAAAGTCGTATAACCTTAGTGGAATGGCATCATAAGAAAGATCATGTACATATTATGTTCCAAACTTTTTCTAAAACAGAATAGACAAAATTTATCAATCTCTATAAGAATGCTAGTTCTTGCTTAATCAATCAAGATTTCCCAAGAATAAAACAGTTATTTTGAAAAGAAAAGTTTTAATCTAAAATTTTTTTCATTTGATAAATGGTGACGTTTCCATAGATGTCATGATGAAATAGATTCAAAGATTAGCCCAACATGGATAAAATCTTGGTAATGAAATTGAAAAACTACATCCCAATCATCATTCAACTGAAGAAATGGTATGACTTGATATTTCAAGCATCGAAGACTTTGGTGCTTTATAAGCAAGGTTAAGTGATGCTTAATAACGAGTACCGGAAAATAAACACCCTGACTTAACTAAAATAAGAGTAGGTATTGTGGTTATATGACCAATAAATAATTGATTATGATAGGTTAGTAGAACTTTTGAACACATTTATGGAAAACAAAAATATTACGAATAAAGAAGCCATTAGGAAATATATCACTCCGATGAATGAAGAAAGTTGTCAAAAAATTAATGAATTTGTCAATGACATTGAGAGAGGAAAAATTACCAAACACTTTACAACCGAAATACTTAAGCATGCACGAAAAAAGTATTGAGCAAAATATCGAGAGCTTAAGATTCGTCAATGGACAATAAATCAAATTGTAAATAATAATCGGATTCTAGAAACACACGAGATTTATATAACCGAATGTCACATTATTGAGAACTATCAGCTTGCTGACATTATTCATCAAATTGCAGAGGAAGTCATTTGTTTTTTTGAAACCTCAGAATTTGAAGATTTGCTATTAGATTTTTTTGAAAATTTTATAAGTATTTTTTTTGAGAGAGGGTTAGAACACTATGGTATTATCTAAAGAACAGCAAACAAAAATGTGGATGATGCTCAATCAAACACGAGGGCAAATTGGCTTAACTGCCTATAAGGATTATATTTTTGGTCTTTTATTTTATAAGTATCTTTCTGAAAAAGCTACTTACTGGTTAAATAGCGTACTACATGGAGAAAGTTGGGAAACTATCTATATTCAAGATCCTGCTAAAAGCTTAGATTATATGAAAAAAAATCTTGGCTATGCTATACGTCCGAATAATTTTTTTTCAGATTGGCAAAAGGCGATTGATGAAGAGCGTTTTAATATTGATTTAATAACCGAAACATTTGAACACTTTAACCAGCAAATTGCCTTTGAAGCTAAAGGCGATTTTGAAGGTATTTTTGAAGGTATGCGTTTTGATAGTGCAGATTTAGGCGCAAATGCTCAAGCGCGTATCAGTGTGATGATTTCTACGATTGAACTATTATCTGCTCCTGAATTTGATTTATCTGGTGATGATGATGCCATTTCAGATATTTATGAATACTTAGTGGCTCAATTTGCTACTGTCTTAGCATCTGACATGGGTCAGTACTATACGCCAAAAGAAATTTCAGATGTGATGGCTCGAATTTTAACTCATGGTCGAGAAAAAGAAGAAAATTTCTCTATTTATGATCCAACTGTGGGTTCTGATTCGTTATTACTGACAACTGCAAGTTATATGGAAAATTCTCACAAACATGGGAGGATTAACTATTTTGGTCAAGAAAAAGATGCTACACCTTATCGATTAGCTAGAATGAACTTAATGATGCATGGTGTTGAATACAATGATATTTGTATTAATCATGCCGATACCTTAGCAAGTGATTGGCCAGATGGGATTGTTGATGGAAAAGATAATCCAAGGATGTTTGATGCGGTCATGGCTAATCCTCCTTATTCAGCGCATTGGAATAGTAAAGACCGTGAAGATGATCCACGTTGGTGTGAGTATGGTGTTGCACCTAAGTCAAAAGCGGATTACGCATTTTTATTACATTGCCTGTATCATTTAGAAGATAATGGACGTATGGCGATCATTTTACCCCATGGTGTTTTATTTAGAAGAGGAGCTGAAGGCCGTATTCGTAAAGCACTAATTGATCGACATCAGATTGAAGCAGTCATCGGGTTTCCTGATAAGTTATTTTTAAATACATCAATCCCTGTTTGTCTTCTAGTACTAAGAAAGAATCGTGTGGCCTCAGATGTACTATTCATTGATGCAAGTAAAGATTTTGAAAAAATAAAAAACCAGAAAAGATTGAAATCAAAAGATGTGGAAAAAATTGTTGATACTGTGATCTATCGTAAAGAAGAAGAAAAATATTCGCATCTAGCAACATTAGAGGAAATCAAAGAGAATGACTATAATTTAAATATACCTCGCTATGTTGATACATATGAAGAAAAAAAACTAATTGATATTGTTGAAGTAAGTCAAGAAATTACCAAATTAAATACTGACATTAAGCAAGCAGAGTCAGATTTTTTAGCTATGCTTAATGAATTGGCGGTTACTCCTGAAACGGAGGATTTAATAAAAGCAGCTAAAGGAGTATTTGAATAATGAAAGAGAAAACCGTTCCAGAACTGCGGTTTGAAGGCTTTTTTCAAGCTTGGGAACATCGTTTATAGGAAGATTATTCCCTATTATGTTTAATGTTCTTATGTTAAATAACAAAGAGTTAACGAAATAATAGTGTTAGTACTCTGACAACGTTATGGAATGAATTTTCCTAATCAAATTAAGGAAGAAGCCTCATTAACAAAAATCTAATATCAAAATGAACTTTACGTTTTATGTGTCAGTGATAATGTCTTTTTCCCTCAAGAATATATATGCGAATCACAATAGATACAGAGATTTTCTAATATATACATTTATTTAAGGAGTGTTAATGTAAAAATCGAAAATATTATCCTCAAATGACAGATTTTATTGGAAATGACGAAAAGATAGGGAGAAAGGAAAGTTGTTATATCGCTTTTTCAGGATGGTCACATAAAATGATTACATCAGGAAATATTCTTAGTATTCGTTCAGATATTATATAAAAATATTAAATAGATAAGGAAAAAGAGTAAATATAATAAAAAGCGGAAATATAATTTATCTCTAAATCACATGTTTTCTAATTTATAAAACAAATCAGTAATAATATAGTTCATTGTCTATTAGATAATCAAATAACTATTTATATAAAATAAACATCTGGAAAACTTTTAACATTTTTAAAATAAATAGTAATTATTTGATTTTATTTTTTCCTTACTATCTATAGAAAAATATTGTCCTAATATATAATTATTGTAGATAAGATATCTGATTATTATTAATAAAAAAACGAGGTGTTCTTTATTGTAGGATCAAAAATGACATATACATATACCACAAACAAAGAAAAATACCTGCTTTACTGGTGGATTAGTGAATAAAATTTGGAAAAATACTAACAATTGATTCGGTTATTTTTCTGATGCTATTGAAAATCCTAGAATGAATAAAATGGTTCGAGAGATTTTAGAAGTAGCTTAAAAAGCATTTAAAACAAGGAACAGAGAAGTTCAAATTTACTAAAATGATGGGGGGAGTAATTTTTTTATTTTCTTCAAAATGAGTCGCTTGAAAATTTGTTATTTTAATTTAGATTATTGCCTTCTATATGTTCTATAAAAATTGAAAATAAATGTCTGTAGATGAATAAGATTAATGAGTTCTAAAACATTATATTATCAAGTTTTGGACTCTTTTTTTATTTTATATTTTTTCAGCAAATGTTGGCTACAGATAGGATAAAAATTCTTTTTTAAAGAAAAGACGATGATAATTTATTTTAAATGATTTAAGATTTATTGATTAAAAAATTACCTACAACAAAAAACTATTTTTTCCTAATTAAGATAAAAAAGAATGGAGAGTATTTTTAATGAAAAAAAATGTAGATCTCGATAAATTAATCGCTGATTCACTTAGTTTAAGTAGTAGTATTTCAGCATTGAGTAAAATGTCATATGAGCAACTGATATTAAATACCATTACTTTAGAAGATATTAACGAAATAAATGCAATTATTGTAAGCATACAATGTCTAGCAGAACAACATGCGCAAGAGATGGAAGCATTTGGACTTGGAAAATTATAAAATTAAGTTTAAGTATGATGGAAAACCTTACGAAGAAAATTGGGTTTTATTTTTTCTGAATGTATAAGTTGAATTTGTTATTCTAAATGATTTAGAAAGTACATAGGTTAATTTTAAGGTAATACATAATGAATATTTTCAATAGATAGGAACAAGGTAATTTAAGTAAAAAGACAGCATTAATAACGAACGACTTAGGAAAGCTGAAAAATTTTTTTGTAAATGATAAAAAGAAATATGTATTCTATCTATCCTAGCATTAAATACAGTTATATTACGTCAAAATAAATAAAAAAGTGGTTAAGACTATTCAAGTTTTAACTGCTTTTTTTATGCGTTGTTTAGAATAAAAAAATAATAAAGATAATGAATAGTAATATTTTTTGATAAGAAAACGTCTATTTTCTTAAAATAAACACAAGGTAAGAAAAAATGGAAAAGCATTTAAAAATTTCGTTTGAACGAATCTATTTTTTATACTTCTTTTTTTCTTTTATTTAAGATAATCTTACTTATTTTTTGTCAGTATAAATTAATTGTAAATTAAAAAAATATAAATTATAATGTTTCGAAATGGTGAAAAAGAAACAAAGGAGAGGTAAAAAGAAAGATAGGGTGAATGCTTATGAAATTAAAGGGGAAGTATTATTTATCGTTAGTCATGCTTTTAATTGGAACAATGTTAACGCCAATTGGGCATGTTTTTGCTGAAACGGATCCGATTGCGGTTTCAAGTGAACAGCAATTAGAAACAATGAAGGAAGAAATCCAGCCAGATAACGTGACAGAAGAGACAGAAAACTCAACGACGGAATCGAGTCAAAACAACGAACAAACAGAAGGATTGACTTCAACTACAACTGATTCAACAATTCAAGCACTCTCAGCTGAGAGCACAAATGAGAGTCAAGAAAATCTTAGCGAAAGTGTTACTTCCAGTAATCAACAAATTTCTACGGTAGAAAGTAGCAACACGACAAATACAAAATCTGTGAGAACAACTAAAGCTGTGATGGCGCAATTTAATATTCATGTTGCAGACAGTAGTACGAATCAGGGTGTTTCAGGAGCTTATTTTACCCTTACTTTTATAGACTCTGGTGCAGTAAATTTATTGGTAACTGACAGTAATGGCGATGCCTCTGTGAGTGTTTTAGCTGGTAAATACATGATAAAACAAATTGGTACGACGAATGCAAAACAAAATTATGGTTTTACTTCTGCAGGATATGCCGTTGATCTACAGCCAGGAGAAGTCAAATCTTTATCACTGTATGAACGAAATCTTCCAGGGGCATATGCTTTTGGTAATAGCCCAGATACCATTCATATCCCAGTCAACAGCGCCTTTAATTTTACCGCTCAAGCTTTAGGAATCGAAGCGTTCAAATTAAATTATTCTGGAAATTATGAAAAAAGTATTCCATCTTCTCAAATATATCCTTATTACAGTAATGTCAATACAAGTATACCTGGCAGTTACGTGGCTATATTTATGGCGCAACAAGCCACGTACAATACCAATACGACTCATCTTGTCAATGTCATCGTTGAACCAGAAGCCTTAGGAGAAGTAACTGTCAATTACGTGGATTCAAAAGGACAAGCCATTCATTCGCCACAAGTACTCAGTGGAAATATAGGAGAAGCCTATGATGCTAGTACAGCAAAATATCAATTGGCAATTGAAGGTTA
>NZ_BJWF01000027.1 GCF_007990225.1 Enterococcus villorum
GTTTCTATAATTGCTTTGGTATCTGTAGCGTATAATTTACTACTTTTCACCTGAAAAGCTTGCATTGTAGCCATATCCTGTCTGGAGGATTGAGCAGGGACTAAATATCCAGAAAGCTGTAATGTGCTGACTAATTTTGCAGTAAGTTTAATATCAAAGTGGATCTGTGTTTGCGAATGGTTTACCACTTCATTAGGAACATTGATTTCTAATTCTTTTCCTTTAACGCTATAGTTAACTTTCTCTTGTGCTTCTTTATTGTTACTTTTTATATCTATTTGTACATCAGATAGATCACTCGCTTGTGTTTCTATTGAATATGTAGTGCTATATCCATCGCCTTTTTTAGTCATTGTTTGATTATTTGGTGTAATATTTAAGCTAAAATGATTCATTTTTTCAATAGGATCAGGTAATCCATTAGCATAATTGACCAATTTTTTAACGACAGGATCCACATTTAAATCATCTTTATTACCAGAAACTACATAAAATATAGCACACTGAGTAGCTGCATACTGAGCATCTTCGTTTAAATGAGAGAGATACTCTTTTTGATTTTGAAAGTTCAAAATTAGATTTGCAATAGTTTTATTTTCTAATCGTGACTTTACAGTTAAATAACTACCGCTTGATGGATATTCTTTTTCAGGTTGGATACAAAACACTGCGTGACCTGTAGCAGTATTTTTTACTAAAGACATCTTATACTCATCAGAATAATCATCCCAGTTCTTTAAATTAACATCAATCTTATCTAAACTTTTAATTTTTTGTACTTGTATTTGTTCTCCTACTCCAGCATTCACCACATTTCCCACAGAAATAAAACTTCCTAGAACAATTATTAATAATGCCACAAACCATTTCAAAAATTTACAAACCTTTACCATATTTCCCTCTCCTATCACTATTTACAGATTATTTATAAGGTGTACCTAAATTTATTTTAACCTTATCTATAGATTAACCGATTACGCAACGTCATATGCAATCTAAATCATTCAAAACATAACTAAAGATGTTTTATTTTTAGGCACAGAAAAAATCGTTTTTTCATAAAAATAAAGTTCAAAATCATCTGTTACCGTGATATTAACTACTTTTCTGTAAAAATAAATAGGAGAAATGAACGTAACGTTAGGGTTTAAAACGCGTATAGCATAATAATTTTTCGGTAACAAGGGGGAATGTGCTGACACACAATAAAGGCATTGAAAGAAAAAAGTGTTTCGATATTTAAAATCCTACAATTTGTTAGTAGCTTTATTTGTTCCCATAACATCAAAAACATTTTTTGCCTCATTAAAAGGATAAATTCGAACATAAAAACAATTATGTATTCAAATGGATAATTTATGAAAAAAATAATCGAGTTATATAATTAGAGTTATACTATATTTGATTCCGGGATCTAAAATTAATTATAGGAGTGATACAATGTTAAACAAAAAAATGTTATTAGCAACATTCATGGCTACTGCAACACTAGGACAGGCTTTGATCAGCACTACAGGAGTATTTGCAGATGTAAATACATCAAATGAATCCGCTATTGAATTAACTTCAATGGAAAACACAACTATTCCTTATACAAATTTATCTAGTGATAGATTTGGAGAAACAATCACTTCATTATCAATTGAAAATAATATCTTAACAGGAACAAAAACAAATGACCATTCATCAGAAATAGGTTATAAAGTTGGCTATACTGTGTACAGTTCTGATAGTGCAGTATTTGATATCGATTCTGCTACCAAAGTAGGATATTTAGTCGTTAACCCTGACGATTTAACTCAAATGACAGGAGACGATATTAGTTCATATCCAAAGGCTCAGTATTACTATATAGTAGATGACAGCTCTTTTGATCACATTCCAATGGCACAAATCAATGGAGACGATTTGCTAGGCAATAACTAGTCTAAGAGAAAACTAGGAAGCGTAGAATTTCATCGTAAAAAAGAATGAAGTTAGTTGAATAAACCAATCTCATTCTTTTTTTAGTTATATGATCTAATGAATGAAGTAGAAAAAACGTTCCTTTCATTTTTTGCCATCCAACTGTTTCATCACTTCATAACAGCCATTCGAACATTTTTACCACTTCTAAAATAAGGATTCTCTTTTTTATTCGAACGCATACATATAAAAAGACAAGCCTCATGCTTACACAAGGTTTGTCTAAAGTCTGATAATCTTAATTTAAAATAAAACTGTCGCTGGATCGATTAATTTTGCTTGACTTAAACTGTTATCTGAACAAATTTCAAAATGCAGATGGCTTCCTGTACTATTCCCTGTAGAGCCAACATAGCCAATGATTTGACCTTGTTCGACTTTTTCACCAATTTTTACTTGATATTCTTGTTGATGTGCATACAAAGTCGTGGTTCCATCTTCATGTTCAATAGCCACATAATTCCCCCAAGAAGGATGATATTCTGCTTGAATCACTGTTCCCGCTTTGCTTGCATAGATTGGCTCTCCTTGAGCAGCCGCTAAATCTAAGCCTCGATGAAACTCGCCACTACGATTCCCAAATGGACTTGAAATCGTATAGTTTTTTACTGGTACCATATAACCTTTTTTGCTTTCTTTAGGTCCTGCAACCTCTTGATCATATTTTGTTAGATCATAAGTTTCAATCAAACCATTTAATTTTTGATTATACTTAGTATCAGTAGCATACCGTCCTGTCAAAAATTTGGTCGCCTCTTGATAGGTTGATGCGTGGCTTTTCCAAGCACCACTATAAAATTGACTATCTCCTGTTATTCCTTCTTTCAGTAAGGTTGCATAGTCATTTAAGCTATCTTCATAATTTTCGTACTGTCTAAAGGTCGCTTGAGTAGAATATAGTATACCATTGCCTAAATCTTCTTGTGTCGCAAAAGTCACACTTTTTCCTTTATGAGTTCCTTTAATCCCAAATAAATTGTAATTTGGCGCTTGCGCTAATTTACTTTGACCGCTCGCTGATTCTAAAATAGCTTGCGCAATCATCACTGAAGCATAGAGATCATTGTCTTGTCCGATTTTTCTTGCAGATTCACCAATTTTTCGAATGAAAGCTTCCACAGATTCATCTTTTTCAAAATGAATATTTCCTTCACTTGTTTCTGTACTTGAAGGTACTAACTCTTGAATCGGAGCGGTAGGTGAGGGACGATACATTTTTGACTCAGTTTCTTCTACCGCAGTTGTGGAAGAATTGCTTGAACTCGTTACCTGACTTTCTGCTGGTGCACCTACTTGTGTCTGAGAAGTCTCTCCTGTTTCTTGAGTCTGTGATTCCTGAGTTTCTGTCTCTGTTGTTGGCATCTCGGGTGATACCGGCTTACCTTCATTTGAGCTTACATCACTTGATTCAGACGTGTTGGTAGATCCAGAAGTACTTGTTTCCGTACTATTTTCAGTCGACTCAGTTGTTGATTGAGTTGTGTCTGTTGTTTGATTCGTTTCATCAGAACTATTTTGTTCTGTACTGCTTTCAGTTGATTCAGTCGTTGATTGAGTTGTATCTGTTGTTTGACTCGTTTCATCAGAACCATTTTGCTCTGTGCTACTTTCAATAGTTGCAGAAGTGTCTGGGTTAGTTGTCGTTTGTGTAGTGGTCGTTTCGGTTTGAGCTTCACTACTAGCAACAGTCTCCTCTGTTTGTTTTTCTACACTTCCAGATTGATTGGTTGTCATTTGTTCATCTGCTAATACTTGAAGAGGAGTTGAAATAAGTAATTGCGATAAAAGTACTGCAGACGCTAACTTAGAAAATTGTTTTTTACTCAAAGTTTTTCTTTCCTTTCTTTAACAAGTTTTATGATAAACAGAAAATTTGAATATTCTTTAAAGAAATTCCAAAAAAATTTTATACTAATGATCATCAAACATTTATTTATATTACTTTTATAAAATCTATGATTTATTTTCATTAGTGTCTTTATATCAAAAGTTTCTTTAATTAAAAAATTATTTTATAACTTTAAAAAAGACAAAATTGATCGCAAAAACAATTATGTATTCAAATAGGCATTTTACGAAAAGAATGATCTATATTATGTAGCTATTGATATACTGTATACGATTTCGAAATCAAATATAATAGTATAGGAGCGATACAATGTTAAGTAAAAAACAATTATTAGCAACTTTTATGGCTACTGCAACGCTAGGTCAAGCTTTGATCACCTCTACAGGAGTATGTGCAGATGTAATTACACCAAATGAACCGTTAACATCTGTTACACAAAAAGAAAAAACTGATATTCCTTACGTAACTTTGAATAGTGACAGTCTGGGTGAAACAATTACTTCACTATCAGTTGAAAATAATATTTTATTCGGAACAAAAACCAATGATCATTCTGAAGAAGCTTATAACGTAGCTTATAGAGTATATAGTTCTAACAGTCCAGAATTTAATACTCAAACGGCCACTATAGTAGGTTCTCTTGCTGTCAATCCTAATGACCTGACACAACTTATCGGTGAAAACATTACTAATTATCCACTTTCAAAGTATTTTTATATAGTGGATAATAGCGGTTCTAATCATATTCCAATGGTACGAATTAATGGAAATGACTTGGTGGACAGTCTTTCTTTTTAATAATCTAGATGAAAGAAGAGGCTGTTACAGAATTATTTAGCCCCGAGACGAACGAATAGAGAAAAACATGAGAAGCTGTTTTTCTCTATTTGAACTTATTGTTTAGGTTGTTACTTGAATGTCGTTTATGATCAGAGGTTAGCTTTTGGGGTCAGCTCAAAGAATAGGGCGTGAACAACATGGACTACTTCAAGAATTAAGAACGAAAATGTGAAAATAGTTCCTCATATTTTTACATTTTTTTGGCATAATTTAAGTAGAAGCAATGCAATGAACCCCGTTTGTACATATTTAATACATGAGGTGAAAGTTCTCTTTGCATTTTACCCCACACTCATTCTATAAAAAAATATATATAAGCAGCAAGACTTAATCATCTAATAAAGCTGTTTAGAAACTTCTAGAATACAAGGAGAACGACTATGAATATTTATAGGCAGACATTAGAATAAAAAACTGCAAGGGAGCGCTCTCAAGTTTATTCAATTAACAAATGATTATTTAAACAATTCATACATAAAGCTATAAGTTTTCTGTTCCTACTTCTTCTTTCATGTCTATATATAAAATTCACAAGTTCCGACTTAATTCTATTAATTAGGATACATTTTTTCTATCTTTTAATAATCCTAAAACAGATCGCATTATTCACCCCTCACCTCTATAATTAATTTAATGATTAGTTTCCAAAAAATTACTTTGATGTCTCTTTTCACATTAAATTAGGAGGAATAGTTATGAAAATAGGATTTATCGGCACCGGTAATATGGCCTCAGCCATTATTAAAGGAATTATTGAAAGTGAATTTACTTCTCCAGATGAGCTTTACCTTTTTGATGTAATGTCCGAAAAAATGCAATTTTTTGCTAAAAATATTGGAGCAACACCTTGCACTTCTAATTCACAATTGATTAGTTTGGTAGATGTGGTGGTATTATCTGTAAAGCCAACTGTTATTGAAAAGATATTAACCTCTGAAAAAAATCGGATATTGGAAAAGAAACCTTTACTACTATCAATTGCTGCTGGTACACCAACGGACAAAATATATCATTTTCTACAAACCGATGAAGCACTTCCAATAGTACGAGTCATGCCTAATATAAACGCTATCGTCGGAGAAACGGCTGCTGCCATTTGTGGAAATGATTATGTGACAGATAAACAGTTGAATTATGTTCTTGATATGTTTAATTCTATTGGTTTCGCTTGGAAATTAGACGAAAAGTATTTTTCAAAATTCACTGCTTTAGCAGGTAGTTCTCCAGCGTATACATTTCTATTTATTGATAGTCTAGCAAGAGCAGGTGTTAAGCATGGATTACCAAAAGATCTAGCTACTCAGATTGCAGCACAAGCTGTTTTAGGCAGTGCAAAAATGATCCTTGAAAGTGAGGAATCTCCTTGGTCATTAATTGATCGTGTAAGCTCTCCTGGAGGTACTACAGTAGCCGGCCTATTAGCTTTGGAAGACAATGCTTTTATATCAACAGTTGTAAAAGGAATTGATGCTACAATTGCTAAGGATAGTGAAATGAATCATAAATAAAAATAGATGACTAATAATTATTTCCGACTCATAACTGATTTGAATTTATAAAAAAATAGGTTAGACAACATTTAAACAATCCTTGTGTGGAAGAAGAATGCTTCCAACTTATGTAAATGAGAAACATTCATGTTTATGTCAATAACAATGATCACTCACTCTTTCTTGAAATGATCAAATATGTAAACGAAAGTGAGACAATAATCACAAAAAATTTGATTATTGTCTCACTTTATCTAGTATTAAAATAATTACAATTATTTTTAGAGTTACTAGTTTATTTTCATATAAAGTAATTACAGATATTTTCTATTCATCTAGATTATAAGTACTGATAAACTTTATATTATATTGCCAGTATCTAAATACTTCATCCACACACTATTTCAAATATAATATTATTTCTGTTTTTAAACACTAGAAAGAATTTAACATCTAACTACAGTTTCAAAAACTCTTATCCTAGTAAATTGAAAAAATATTATTCTACAATTACTGTCGTACTGAACTTAGGTCCATCATACCCTACTTGAAATTGTACATTATAAGTACCAATTTCATTTGGATTTACACTGTCTCCTACTACTTTAACTGCTTCTGTTACATCTACGCCTTCTGGATTAGTTGCTATAATATTACAAATTTCTTTAGCAATTGAACTGTTCCATTCTGTTCCTTGATTGATTCTTACTTCCCTCAACCCCTCAATGCTACTATTTTTTGCAGTAATATATAAGGTACCAACTTGTACCAAATCCAATTCTGGAACTTCAAATATAATCACTGATTGAGTTGAATTAATTGTATCTATATTTGCATTAGTAGTAACCTGTACTTGATTTGTAATATCATTCCCAAAATCATCTACAGCTTTGGCTTGAAAAGTATCAATAGCTATCGCACTATCCCATGCAGAACCAATATCAATAGTTGCTGTTTCTTTTCCTAACGAAAGCTCGCGTAACCGAGGTATTGTCACTATAACTGTGATCTGCTCTGTTAGATCTGGTGATGCAAAGACTACTTCGTAATCACCAAAGTTAGATGGATCCACTTCATTTTTTAGAACAATAACTTGATCAGTTAAATCTTCTCCTGATTGATTGGTCCAATGAACATGACACATTTCTTTCGCAATATCATCCGACCATTCACTATTTAAGCTTAGCGAAATATTAGAAGCAGTAATTTTACCAGTCACTTGGCGTACAACATTATTCGTATTTAGTCTTCCGCCTGTAAGGCACAGATCAGATAGTTCATAAAATGAATCAACACTATTTAAAACGATCTCTTTCAGCTTATCAGTAGATAAGTCAGAATCTAGTGATAAAGCTAATGCAGCACTAGCTGTGACATGCGGCGTTGCCATAGAAGTCCCTGACATATACGAGTACTGAGTAAAACCTGGCACTGTACTAAAAACTTGTGTTCCTGGAGCAAATAAGTCAACCCCCGTTTTACTATAATTTGAAGTAGAGCTTCTTTCATGTCCACTAGAATTTCCTACAGCTATAATGTTAGGAATATCTAAAGAGGATGGATAATGTGGTTTATCAGTCGTATCTATTCCATTATTTCCAGCTGCAGCTACGAATAATCCAGAATAGTTTTTAATTGCTTCTTCTTCTGTGCTACTATAACCTAAACTGCCTATACTATAATTGATAATTGGAAATCCTTTTTGGGTTGCATAATTAATAGCTTCAACTAAGATTGCCACATTCGCACTTCCACTACTACCAAATACACGTATGGGTACCATCGTAACATCCCAATTTATCCCAGCAACACCTAATTCGTTATTTGTTTGTGCACCAATAATTCCGGCAATATGTGTACCATGCCCCATTGTATCCATAGGATCTGAATCATCGTCAAAAAAATCGTATCCCAAACTTTCATCCACATTTTCAGAAAGATCCTCATGTTGATAATCGATTCCTGAATCAATTACTGCTACCTTAACATCCTTAGAACCTTTTGTTTCCTCCCAAGCTGTTGGCATACTAATATCTCTTAAATTGCCTTGTTTACTCCAATTAGGATCGTCAGGAATAATTGAACGATTCTCTGAATAGTCATTTTTTTTTGATTCTTCAGCGTCTTTCAAAGGCTCTAGTTCAACAACATAGTTTGGCTCTGCATAATTGACCATATCAGAAGCATTAAATGTTCTTACTGCCTCTTCCACACTAATTTCTTCGCTCAATTTCACTAATAATACTTTATCTCGCTTATTATAATCGCTTTCATTTGTCCTAAGTGTCAAATCTTTTTCCACCATAACATTTACACCCAGTAAATTTTGCGATTTATTTTTCTCTATCGAAATTTTCTGTGTAGCCTTTAAACTGATAATTATCTCATTTGGGACATACTCTCTTTGAAATCCATTTAATTGGCTCATAATCATTTCTTTTTGTTTAGTATCTGCATTTACTTGTTTGGTATGCGCCATAAATCCAAACATACTTACACCAACAACCAATCCTAAATATACTTTTTTCTTAAACTTTTTCATTTTCATCTCCTCCTAATAGTTTTTATTTTAGAGTCAGCTCTATTTACTTATTCACTAACTCAACAACAGATTATCATATCATTGTTAATAAAATCACAATCATTCATTAAAACACACCCTAAAATCACAATCGTTTGCATACTCATTTTTCGGACTTTTAAATAACTTAATTAGAAAAGTAAATAGCTTAATATTTTTAATATATAAGTATATATTGCTCTTATTTCCTTCATAAAATAACCAAAAGAATCAACTCATTTATTGTAAGTAGGCATTTTTAGTCATTTCATTTTTAACAAAAACAAAAAGCAGTCATACCAAAGGCGTAAAAACCTTGATATGACTGCTTTTATAGTATGCCAGCTGCAGGGATCGAACCTGTGGCCTACGCGTTACGAGTGCGTTGCTCTACCAACTGAGCTAAGCTGGCGTTTCCACGTAAAATTATATAGTTAATTAAAAAAATTGTAAAGACTTAAGTGTAAATTTTTACTTTATTTCCTGATTTTTTTCATAAAACGTGGTATAATTAATATGAAAGGCAGGTTTTATGAAAATGGCAACGTTTGGAAAATTTGATACAACTATTGTACCGTCGGAATTTGGGGGAAAATTTACGATCGACACTCACGTGGCATTTATGCTTCATGGAACACCGCAAACTGGAACAATTTCAAAACAACTGAAAAATTCTGCTGTGGTTGAAATTGATAAAACAGAGGACAATGCCAATCTAATGACGCAAAGTAAAGGTGTAATCATTATTAACTACAAAGAATTGAAGAAACTTTAACACCGACCATCTCTGCGTTTTGAGGTGGTTTTTTTTGAAGTGCATTTTATTTTCTTTTCAAAAATCCATATTGATCGAGATAAAAAATAAATTTGGTCATTAACTTAAGTAGTTTCTATCAATTATGTTGCAAGAAACAATTCAAACTTTTCTATCTATGCCTTGTGTCCAAAATCTTTTCAACCTTTTAACCCTTCCTCTTCCACATATATTTCACTATTTTGTTCCTTATAACTTCATGTTAATTACTTGATATTTTTTCTATCCCCTTTTTACATAAAAAATAGTCTGTCTAGTAAAATCTAAGCGATACATCATTTTCTCATCATACTCAGGCATAAAAACTTATCTTTTTATTTAAATAAAAAAACGTAAAACAAAAGCAGCTCCTTCGAAAAATATGCCGAAGGAGCTACTTTTGTTTTTGTCGCTTAATAGAGCAAGGGAATTTCATCCGCCAATACGTCTTCCCATCTAATCTTAGTATATTTTTAGATTCAACTGTGATGATTATACAAGATATAAGAAAATAGCAAAATTGTTTTAAAATGGAAACAAATATCTATTTATATATATCTTCTTTTTACAAATTTTAAAAATTTAAACGAGAGATAAAGTTACTTGTCGTAAAACAACTTTCCGTATTTTTCATTAAAAAAACGCTTTTTTTAGAATAAACTTTTTGAATTTATATTTATTTTTTCATCCAAACTAGTATTACTTTGTCCCAAATAAACGGTCGCCAGCATCTCCTAAACCAGGAACGATATAACCATGTTCATTTAATTTTTCATCCAATGATGCAGTATAAATATCAATATCTGGATGCGCTTCTTGCAAGGCTTTTACACCTTCTGGAGCTGCCACTAAGCAAACAAACTTGATATTTGATGCCCCACGTTCTTTTAATGCGTCAATTGCCATAATCGCTGAGCCTCCTGTTGCTAACATCGGATCAACAACAAATAATTGACGTGCATCAATATCTTCAGGTAATTTTACGAAATATTCATGAGGTTCAAGGGTTTCTTCGTCACGGTATAAACCGATATGCCCTACTTTAGCCGCAGGGATCAACTCTAAAATTCCGTCTACCATTCCAATTCCTGCACGTAAAATCGGGATAATAGCTACTTTTTTACCAGATAACGTTTTTTGTGTTGTCTTAGTAATTGGTGTTTCAATGACAATATCTTCTAACGGCATATCACGTGATACTTCATATGCCATCAACATAGCAATTTCATCGACAACCTCACGAAAAACTTTTGTTCCACAGTCTTTGTCTCGAATAATAGTTAATTTGTGTTGGATTAATGGATGGTCGATTACTTGAAATTTGCCCATTTTTCTGGTCTCCTTTGTTCTGTCGTTTCTTTTTAATTGTAAAACAAAAAGAAGCCGTTGACTAGTCTAACCCATCACTTTTCAAAAGAAAATAAACCAAATAAAAAAACAAGTTCCAAAAATTATAAAAAACAGTAAAAAATAACAAAATGGCTTTGCATTCAAACTTTTTTTGTTATTTTTACTGTTTTTTATTGGTAAATATTACATAAAGCAAGTCAAATAATAGGAACCCTATTATTCTTTTAACCATTCTGTAGACAAGAGCATAGCTGCTCGAGTAGCTTTGGTTTGATCCATTACATTTACCATCACAAAATCATGGATGATCCCTTGAAAACGGACTTGAGTTACCGCCACTCCTGCTTCTCGCAATTTGCGTGCATAGGCTTCCCCTTCATCTCTTAAAACGTCTGCTTCACCAGTCAAAATCATTGCTGGTGGTAATCCCTTCAATTCTTCGGAAGTCGCACGTAACGGCGAAGCAGTAATTTTTGCGCGTTCTTGTTCATCTGTTGTGTATTGATCCCAAAACCACTTCATTCCTTCTTTGGTTAAAAAATAATCTTCTCCAAATTGCTGATAGGATTCCGTATCAAAATTAGCATCAGTTACTGGATAATACAAAAGTTGTTTCTTGATTGGCAAACCTTGACGTTGTTTGGTCAAAATAGTCATGACTGTCGCCATGTTCCCACCAACAGAATCACCAGCTACCGCTAAATTAGACAGATCTAGTCCTTTCGATTCAGCTAACTCATCGAGTTTTTGTAATACCGCATAATTTTGTTCAATGGCCGTTGGATACTTTGCTTCTGGTGAACGACTGTACTCCGGAAAGACCACGATCGAATTTGTCCGAACAGCTAATTCGCGAATCAATTTATCATGTGTCTGTGCACTTCCAAATACCCAACCAGCTCCATGAATGTAAAAGATCACGGGTAATTTATCCATATTCCCAGCCGGACGTACAAACCGAACATTGACATTTCCCCATCCATTTGTATCTACTGTCAAGTTTTCAATATCTACTGGTAGCTTATCAATAGGTGATGCTTGGACCTTTTCTAATAATGCTCGTCCTTCTTCTGGTGGCAATTCATAAATTCTTGGGTGTGGAGCATTTGCGTCACTAAATTCAATCGCTTCTTTTTCTAATGAGATTCGTTCAGTCATCGTGATTCCTCTCTAGATTCAAGTAAAAAGCTAAATTACACCTCATATACTAGTGAGCCTAAAAAGAAAAGTCAAAATATTGGTTTGCTCGCTTTTTCTCAATAAAAAGTAGGAGCTAAACCACATAATTTTCTTATTTCAGAAGAAAGAATGAATGTTTGACAAACTCTGATCGTTTGAAAGAACCAGGACTTTAAAAATGGACAAAAAGAGCCGCCTTCAAAAATTAGTTGTTTGTCTAATAATTGTAGGCGACTTAAAAAGTAGTATTCATATGAATAAATGGACGATTTACCATTGTTTTTCATAAATATTGTCATACTGATAAAACATAGGAATGTGTGGTGAAAGGTGATCTACATCTCTATTTTTCTATTATTTATGAAATAGCGAGACGTTGACCCCTTTCCTGAAAATTTTTAATTTTTATATAGAGGGTATTTTTCAGTCAATTCACGCACACCAGCTTTTACTTCTTCTAATTCAGCTTCGTTGTTTTTTGCTTGTAATGCTTTAACGATCAGTTCTGCCACTTTTGTTGCATCTTCTTCCTTAAAGCCTCTTGTTGTGATCGCAGGAGTACCAATACGAATACCACTTGTTTTAAAGGGACTAAGTGTTTCAAAAGGAATTGAATTTTTGTTGACCGTAATATTTACACTATCTAAAATACTTTCAGCTTCTTTTCCGTTTAATTCCAGTCCACGTACGTCAATCAAAACTAAGTGATTGTCTGTTGCGCCCGAAACTACTCTTGTTCCGATCGCTTGGTTAAAGACTTTAGCCATCGCTTTTGCATTGGCAATAATCTGTTCACTATATTCTTTGAATGTAGGAGTTAACGCTTCTTTAAAAGCAGCGGCTTTCCCTGCAATTACGTGTTCTAAAGGACCACCTTGAATCCCTGGAAAGACAGCACTATTGATCTTTTTAGCTAGTTCTTCATCGTTGGTTAAAATCATTCCACCACGAGGACCACGTAACGTTTTATGGGTAGTTGTTGTGGTAATATCTGCATAAGGAATTGGACTTTTATGGACGCCAGCTGCCACTAATCCAGCGATGTGTGCCATATCGACCATTAATTTTGCACCGACTTCATCAGCGATCTCTCTAAATTTCTCAAAATCAATTGTTCTACCATACGCACTTGCACCTGCAACAATTAATTTTGGTTGATGTTTTCTCGCTAAAATACGCACAACATTATAATCAATCACTTCTGTTGTTGGGTCAACACCATAGGCTACAAAATGATACGTTTTACCACTAAAATTCACTGGAGAACCGTGTGTAAGATGCCCTCCTGCTGAAAGATCCATCCCTAAAATGGTATCACCAGGTTCTACAAGCGCAAGATAGGCTGCTGTATTCGCTTGCGATCCGGAATGGGGTTGAACATTTACAAATTTTGCGCCAAATAATTCTTTTGCGCGATCAATTGCCAAATTTTCAACAATATCAACAAATTCACAGCCACCATAATAGCGGTGTCCAGGATAACCTTCTGCGTATTTATTTGTCAAAATACTTCCTTGAGCCGCCATTACCGCTTCAGAAACAAAATTTTCAGAAGCAATAAGCTCCAGATTATTTTCTTGTCTTTCTTCTTCTTTTACAATTGCAGCCCATAAATCAGGGTCAAACGTTTTGTAGTCTACCACAAGCAACAGCTCCTTTTTATTTTTTACCAAGAGAATTGAAAAAAGCAGAGAATTTTAGCAGTAACAACCATCTTATAGCATACTTTTTTATTTGTACGCTCTGTTTTTTGTTCCTAAAATCATCTGTTTCACTACCATCGATTTCCGTAGTAACGAATCATTCTTTTTATCTCTTGATCGTAAACTCTTCGTTTCAGTCATATTTTTAGTAGAGTTTACTTTATTGCATTGTATCATAATAAAAGATGCGTACAAGGTACCTAGAATTAATTTTCAAAATATTTTTGTCCTGCTGATTTTTTCAGACGATTCATGTAAGCATTCCCTAATCCCTCTTCTGAGAACACTTCGACAAAGATTAAATCAAGACCTAATGTTTTCTCATCTAGTCCACGCAACCCAGCAAACAAGCCTTTTGTTGCTGCTTCTACCGAATCATCAAAATACATGTACACTGCTGCCACGTCAAAACGAACCGCTTCAGCAATTCTAGGACCGGCAATCACACCTACACGTATTTGCTTATCTTTTGCCCATTTGACTGCATTATCCCAATCACTCTCACGGACCATCATCACCTTTGTGTCAGGAGAATAATGTTGATATTTCATTCCTGGAGATTTCGGTGTTTCAGTGCTTTGTATCAGATGTTGGTCAATCGCTACTTTTCCATCGATAACGGCTTCTAGTTGTTCTTTCGTTACTGCACCTGGGCGTAAGATCATTGGAGCTCTTTTGGGGTCGCTTAAATCAATCACCGTTGATTCTACACCAATGCGCGTTGCGCCATCATCGATAATTCCAGTGATTTTTCCATGTAAATCATGATAGACGTGTTCTGCGGTTGTCGGGCTAGGTTTTCCAGAAGTATTTGCACTAGGACCGACAATTGGTATACCCGCTAGCTCTATGACTTTAAGTGTTTTTTTGTTATCTGGCATACGAAACGCTGCTGTGGATAAACCTCCTGTCACAATTGATGGTAACGCCCCTTTTTTGATCTCAAAAATCATTGTGAGAGGACCAGGCCAAAAGTTTTTTACAATTTTTTCTGTCAGCGGATGTAAGTTATCCACATACTTTTTCATTTGTTCAAATGATGAAACATGAACAATCAAAGGATTGTCTTGTGGGCGACCCTTGACCAAAAACACTTCTTTGACTGCTTCGGGTAAAAGTGCGTTAGCCCCTAGTCCGTAAACAGTTTCGGTCGGAAAAGCAACTAATTTGCCATTTTTTAATGCTTGAGCTGCTTCAGTTAATTGTTCCTCATAATAGTATTTTGTTTCCACAGTCTATCCACATCCTCTTTTTTCAGTTTACTTGATTTATTCCATTTTATCCTCAGATTATACACAGAATGTTTATAACTATTTTGTCAATAGTGGATAAGTTTGTTGATAAGTCAAAAACTCGTTTTCATCCTTGTCCTAACAGTGTTTTTTTATAATAAAAAAACATAAAAAATTTTTTTCATCCACAGTTAATTAAACACGGTAATCATCCGATCATTTCCGAATAAATCTTTTCTTATCTCCACTTTTTTCATTGGAAAAACTTCCTGAAAAATCTGTTGAACAGCTTTTCCTTGACTATATCCTATTTCTAAATATATTTTCCCATCAGGCTTCAAACTTTTTTTTGCTTCTTTTGCTATTTTTTTATAGATCGCTAGTCCTTCATCTTCAGCAAATAAAGCCATTTTAGGCTCAAAGGTACGAACACTTTCATCCATCAATGCCCATTCATCCAATCGAATATAGGGTGGATTTGAAATGATTACATCAAACGATTGGTCGCTGACAGGTTCTAATGTATCACCATGATAAAAATGGATGTCGACCTGTTCTTTCTTGGCATTTTCTTTTGCCACAGCTAACGCTTGTAACGATAGGTCAATCGCTGACATCTGCCATTGACTTCTTTCAGATTTTAAGCTGATAGCTATCGCACCAGTACCTGTGCCAATGTCTACTACTTTTAATGCTTCATTAGCTGTTTCAGTTAAACATAATTCCACTAATTCTTCTGTTTCCGGTCTTGGGATTAAAGTATCTTCTGTCACTTTTAATCGATGGCCATAGAAATCTGCATAGCCTAATAGGTACTGTGGAGGATAATTTTTTAAAAGCATTTCAAGATCTTGCTCAACTATTTTTTTATCTTCCTCAGTCATCGGTTCATTCATGTGTAGTAACCAATCAATCTTTTCCCAACCTTTACGTTCAAGAAACAAAAATTGGATACTATACCCTTCTTTTTTCTGCTCTTCTAAAAAAGAAGAAGCCCGTGATAGGACTTCTAGGTACGTATTCTTACCCATTTTGCATTTCTTCCAATTTAGATGTTTGATCATATAAAATCAATGCATCGACGATTTCATCTAATTTTCCAGCAAGAATTTGGTCTAATTTTTGAATGGTTAACCCGATACGATGGTCTGTCACACGATTTTGAGGAAAATTATACGTACGAATGCGTTCTGAACGATCACCTGTTCCGACTGCTGATTTACGATTTGCATCGTATTCACTTTGTGCTTCTTGTTGAATTTTATCATAGACACGTGCACGTAAAACCTTCATCGCTTTTTCACGGTTTTTTAACTGTGAACGCTCATCTTGCATGGCCACCACGATTCCAGTAGGCAAATGGGTCAAGCGTACAGCAGAAGCCGTTTTATTGACATGCTGACCACCAGCACCTGAAGCATGATAAATATCTGTACGGATGTCTTTGTCTTCGATTTCGATTTCAACTTCTTCTGCTTCTGGCATCACTACAACCGTAGCAGTTGATGTATGAATACGTCCTTGTGACTCAGTAGATGGTACACGTTGCACACGATGCGCGCCACTTTCATATTTTAATTTTGAGTAGACGTTATCACCTGAGATCATCATAATGACTTCTTTATATCCACCAATACCAGTAATATTTGCTTCCAACACTTCTGTTTTCCATCCTTGTGACTCTGCATATTTTTGATACATATTGAACAAGTCACCTGCAAATAAAGCCGCTTCATCTCCACCAGCTGCTCCACGTATTTCCATAATAATATTTTTGTCATCATTTGGGTCTTTTGGTAAAAGTAAAATTTTAATTTTCTCTTCTAATACTTCTTTTTCTTTTTTTAAATCTGACAATTCTTCTTTTGCCATCTCAGCCATTTCATCGTCTAGCTTTTCACCAAGTAACTCTTCGGTATCTTTTATTCCTTGTACTACATCTTTATAACGGCGATAGACTTCTACTGTTTCACGAGTACTTGCCTCTTCTTTTGACAATTGCATAAATCGCTTGGTATCTGAGATTACTTCTGGATCACTTAGTAGTTCACCAAGTTCTTCATAACGGTCTTCAATTGCTTGTAATTGATCGTACATGTTTATTATTCTCCTTCTTTAATTATCGATGGATGAAAATAATGCTTCCGACAAACAGGGTAATAGGCTTCATTTCCACCAATTTGTACTTGATCCCCTTCATAGACTGGTTTTCCATCAACATAGTGTAAATTCATGATTGCTTTTTTATGGCAGAACCAGCAAATGGTTTTCATCTCTTCGATTTTATCTGCATAAAGCAACAGGTATTTTGAACCTTCAAATAATTCATTTCTAAAATCATTCTTCAAGCCAAACGCCATCACAGGAATATTTAATTCATCCACAATCTTCGTAAACGCAATAACATGTTTTTTCTTTAAAAATTGTGCTTCGTCAATCAGTACGCAGTATGGTTTATGCTCCATTTTAAAAATAACATCGAAAACATCTGTTTCTTCAAAAATGGGCATGGCTGGTCTTTTTAAACCAATTCGGCTGGAAACATTCCCCACGCCATCTCTTGTATCTATACCACTTGTCATTAAAACAACTGGTTTATTTTGTTCTTCGTAATTGTGCGCTACTTTTAAAATTTCGATCGTCTTACCGCTATTCATTGCGCCATACTTAAAAAATAGTTGTGCCATAGCCTCATTCACCTTCCAGTTTGTTCCTATGGTATTATACTTGATTTTCAACAGATTTTACAGTAAGAATTTTCAATCTCTCAAAAGCCGCTTGCAATACGAAAGATTTCTGATACTCTCACTAACAAAAGCAACCGCATAATAACTAATTATCTATTGTGAAGGCTAAAAAAACTATTTGTTTAACTTAGTAAAATCTTATTCTATCGTTTCATTATTTAGAAAAATTTTTTAATACGTTGGGTACTTTTTATTTGATTGTAATCCTTTATAAAGAGGAAGACCTTGAGAATATGACCAATAAGTTCGATCTAACTCATTTTTAAATATGACACTTCTTACTCTTCGTCCATTTTTTTTTAGAATTTGACAGTTAGCTCTTTTACCTCTCAACACCTTATTTAGTAGATGCAATGATTATAAATAATTAATTATTTACAATGGATCACATTATTAAGGTTAGTCATAAAAAACTGGCATTGATCCAATTGAACAAAAAAATAAAATGAAAGTAAATAAATAATGAAATGGAGGACAATAGAATGAAGAAAAAATTAATAGCGGTAGGATTACTAATTGGAACATTATTTAACGTTTTTATGGCAACACAAAGTATGGAAGCATCTACAACAAAAAATTTCTTAAACTTATCCGTACGTTCAATAATAGGTACAGATGACCGAACAAGAGTAACCGATACAACACAAGCTCCCTACAATAGTATGACCTTTATCGCTGCAGATGGTGTTCCTGGAAGTGTTGCCGTCATTGGCAAAAATACCGTCTTAACCGCTGCTCATGTGGTAAAGAACATTCGCGAAAATCCTAACAAAAGTAGTATTTATGTTATTCCTGGGAGAGACGGCTCTAACTATTCTTACGGTAAATTTAAAATAAAATCAATCCATATTCCACAAAGCTATATCAATAAGCCAAATGCGAATAGTGATATAGCAGTCCTCACAATTGAACCTTTGAATAATAAGAGCATAGGGGAAGTGGTGCCTATCTTATCTTATCGCTTAACTAATACAGTGGCCGAAGGGACAAACTTAATAACAACTGGTTTTCCAGGGGATAAACCTTGGGGAACAATGTGGACCGCTAAAGGCGTATCTTTAAATCAGACTAGTGCCCGTCTTTTTTACACTATGGATACTGCTGGTGGGCAATCTGGCTCTCCAGTGTATAATTTAGACAATGAAATTATCGCTGTCCATACAAATGGAGGCTATAAGAAAAACTTTGGAATTAAGATAAATAGCGAACATTATCAATTTATAACCGAAAATCTTTCCTAAAAATTTTTATTTATAAGTATGTCTTTAAAGACAAAAAAGATTTCATGAACATTAAAAAAAAGTTCATGAAATCTTTTTTCATTTAGTGACAACTTTTATCATCGCCTATTTTTGCTGATCGACTTAGATAATTGTGATTTCATTCAATGGCCAATAACGGAACACGACTTTTCCTTGAACCATATCTTTGTCGACTAAACCAAATATTCGGCTATCTTTGGAAATTAAGCGATTGTCTCCAAGTACTAGATACTTTCCTTTTGGGACAACATATTCAAAATCACTAGTAAATTGTTCTGAATTTTCAGCTTGTGCTTGAAAAGCTTCATTATAAGAATATTCTTTATTTAGTTTGTCTTTTGCAAATTCTTTTTTAAATTCATCTAAATAAGATTCATCGTATTTTTTACCATTGATCGTTAATTGATCATTTTCCATTTTTACTGTGTCTCCAGGCATACCAATGATTCGTTTGACAATCATCCGGTCTTCATCGCCAGGTTCTTTCGTTGTAATAATATCAAAACGCTCATATTTTGAAATTTTGGATGAGATCAATCGTTGCCCATCACTCAATGTCGGATCCATCGAGTGTCCGTTTACCGTAACAGGTGTAAATACGTAAACACGTGCTAATAAAATCGCTGCTAGCACGACGATTAAAACGCCCCAATTTTTTAGAAAATCTTTCACAACATACCTCCTATATTCATTTTTCTATTATTTTATTTATTTTTTCATTGTTCTTTTTTATTTTACCTTTTTTAGAATCTAAAAGAAAGAATAAGTGTATCTTCTCTTTATTTCGTCAAAAGTGTTTCTTGGTTCGTTATAAAAAAAGAGGTATGTCAGCTATTCACGCTTTGAAACATCTTTTATTGTATCTTTTACATTAATTTCTTGACTGCCTTCTTCGTTGGCTACGACTGTAAGTAATCGGTTCATTCACATCATTTGGCTGTTCTTTTTTGACAATCAACTTCAAGCGGTATGGCTCATGGTATCTTAAGCCATCTTTGACGAAGTCTCCGCCGATAATAAATAGTCCAATCGGCTCAAGCGTTTCTTGTGGTGAATCCACTACAATCTTTCCTACAGGCGTTAAATCTGAATAACTTCTTCCAATACTCAATGTATATTCTTTTTCTGAAACTTTTTTTACGTAGTAATAAGGATAAAGCGTATGACGGTCAATCAGATAGCCATCCATTCTTCCTAAATCATTTACTTTTATTTCGCCATTTCCAATAAGGTAACGCATATTTTCAGCTAATTTTAATTGATAATCTTCATCATATAACACATTGATTTCCTTTGTATTAACAGCATCGATTGTTCGATTATTCATCATTGTACTTTCTTCCGTTTGGATATTAAATGCTTCATCGGGTAAATACTTAACGAATAATTGAGTCACATCAGCTTTTGTGTTCTTATCAAAAAAATAAAAAAATACATTTAAAACGATAAAATAAACCAATACTAAAAAGACGATACCATATAAGAAAAATTGTAAATAATTTTGATTTTGCCAAAGCCCAAAAATGATTCGTAATAAATAAATTGTTGGGATCACACTCAAAATTGTATATCCCCGATTTAAATATTTTGGACTAATGTCTAAATATCCTAAAAATTTATGCACACTATTGATAATATCTAATAAAAATGTCATTGTGCGTCACCTGCTTGTTGTTTATCCGTTTGTGTATCTGCTGAATTTTGTGTTGGAGATACATTTTTAGCTGTGGCATCTTCTGTTTCTTGTCCTTCAGTACTTGGTGTTGTATTGTTTGGTGTTGAAGACGAACTTGTGCTCGTATTGGTGCTATTTCCACCATTTATTTCATTTGTATTCGCCGTATCTGTAGTGTTATTTCCTTGTTCTTCATTGTTTTCATCCGTACTACTTGACTGATTTGTAGAATACGTATTCTCAGCTGTTGAATTGGTACTTTCTTCCAAGATACTGGATGAAGTATTCGAATTATCCATCGTTTCAGCTGTCGAACTTGAACTGGTATTAGCTGTTGATGTTGTTGTAGTTTCTTCTACAGTATTTGTGTTAGAACTAGGTTTACGATAACTCGAACTGTTGACAACCCCTGTCGCAGTAGCAACGATTGTTGAAATAGTTAAGACCGCTATTGGTTTCAAAATAGGTGCTACTTTTCGCATCGTATCTCTTCCTTTATCTTTTATTTTTCACATCAGCAGGTATCTTTTTAACAGATGTCGTTCTGCTCAATCCTTACATGATGATTTTTCTTGCAAACAATTAATTTATTTTTTTACTTAATTATACTTAACATAAATTTCTTGTTTTTTTCTTACGTTTTTTTGAAAATTTTATAATATCAAGCATCTAATCTAACGAAATAGAAGAATGTGCTAAATAAATTTTTGCTTCTTGATTTATTTGTTTGAAATCGCAACCTTGCTGTTTTGCTGCAAACACGCAACCACAGTAACATTGTCGAAAAATATTATACTCTTTACACATTTGAATGGATCGCTCATATCCTTTATTTTTCTTGAAGTCACTTGGCAAGTAATGCGTGCCATAAATTTTTTGGATATCTAATCCTATTTGATTGATCTGTGCCGCATTTTTCTTAGGAGAAATCGTTAATGCACTTCCAAAATAATCATAGCCAAGCTCTTGCGCTTTTTGAGCAACTAAATCCAATCGCATATTGAAACAAGCACTGCACCTTGCACCGCCTTCTTTTTCTTTAGCAAGGTCTTGATCAATGACCATCTTAGTGAACTCATTAGGACGATAATCATCGATAATCAACTGTACATGATGATTCGTTTGCTCATTGAATTGCTCAACGAAGCGTTTTTGTTCATGTAACCTTCGTAAATATTCATTTTTGGGATAAATATTGGAATTTGAGAAAAATATTGTAACTTCTGCGTATTGGCACATAAATTCTAACGTATAGGTACTACAGGGAGCACAACAAGTATGGAGTAATATTTTAGGTTTGTCTGTTTCTTGTTGCCATTGCTGAATCATTTTTTGCAATACGTTATCGTAATTTATTTTCTGGTTTTTCATTTTATTCAAAATCATATTTGCATCAATCATTTTTTATTCCTCACTACCCTTCAATTCTTCCATATTATATGCTATTTGACCGCAAATCAAAACAAAACGTCCATTTTGTTTAACAATTTCTTTGAGTATTAGTTGTAACCTCGGTATACTGGAAGAAACACCTTGTAAAGGAGGATCGTCTTTTGATTCGAAGATTAAAACGACGAAGCATACGGTTTGCTTCCTCTCATTTTTCAACCATTCAAATTATCGTATTTTACTATCTCATTATAACCGTGGTTTCATTAGGTTTATTTTATATTCCTTTTTTTCGGGAAAAAAATAGCCACGTGCCTTTCATCGATATGCTTTTTATGGCCATCAGTACCGTCAGTGTAACAGGATTATCTACTTTTGATATTAATTCTGTCTTTAACGATTACGGCGTGCTTTTACTTGAAGTATTATTTCAAGTTGGTGGTCTTGGAATTATGATGATCTCTACAGCTTTTATTATTTTTTCCAAACGAAGAATCACTTTAAGACAACGACAGCTTATTATGACAGATATGAACCAACCTAGACTATCTGGAATTGTACGTCTTATTCGGATTACTTTTGTCATTCTACTTTGGTTTCAAGTACTTTTTGGCACCTTCTTTTCGATTTATTTTTACTATCGAGGATATTTTGAGCGTTGGCGTGATGCCATTTTCTATGGGTTTTATCAATCAATTTCAGCGGTAACGAACTCTGGATTTGATGTGACAGGCCATTCCATTGAACCATTTGCTCACGACTATTTTTTCTTGTTTGCAATCATGTTCTTGATTTTTATTGGTGGAATTGGTTTTCCAGTATTAATGGAATGTCGTGAATGGTTGTTATACAAACGGACAAAAGCGAAACTACCCTTTCGTTTCTCACTATTTACAAAATTAGCCATGTTAGCATTTGTCATTTTATTTGTCGGGGGCACTCTTTTGATTTTTTTACTTGAAAAAGATCATTTGTTTCAAGATTCTAGCTTAAGTGTGAAATGGATCAATTCAATGTTTTATTCTATGACTACTAGAAATGCGGGGCTTCAGATCCATCAGCTAGGTAATTTTCAAATTACTACGTTGATTGTCTTTTCCTTACTGATGTTTATTGGTTGTAGTCCTAGCTCTGTAGGTGGAGGGATCCGTACAACAACAGTCGCAATCATCGGTCTTTACTTATATTCCTTTCTAAAAAGCGAAGATAATATCAATGTTTTTGGCCGTAGAATTGACAATGACGATGTACGTAAATCAGTCGTTGTATTTATGTTATCACTAGGAATGTGTTTTTTCTGTATCGTCTTTTTATCCGCCACAGAAAATCAACCATTAATTGCGATTATTGTGGAAGTAACATCCGCTTTTGGGACTACGGGTCTATCACTAGGTATCACCGGTAATTTATCAATTATCGGAAAAATTACCATTGCGGCTCTCATGTTTATCGGACGTATTGGCATGCTTTATACATTAATGCTTTTTGTTCCAAAAGAAACACGAGATTTAGGTTATGAATACCCTACAGAAAAAATCATCATCGGTTGATTTTTCTAATTTCTAAGAAGCATGAACAAAAACTGAAAAAAAATATGTAAAATAAGCGTGGGCCTCCTCGAAAATTTCTTTGTGGAAAACTCGAGTTCCTATGCTTTTTTCTGATTTACAATAAAAAAGCAGATAATGTACGTATCAAATTTAACATTTCACTCTGTCAAAATACTTTCTTGGTGGCTTTAAAGATTAAAGCAATCGCAACCAATTCTTAAAAATAAGAAAAGCAATTTAACCTTTTTTTGAACATATGGTATGATTAATTGAATTTATTCGTCGTTAAGACGTTTTATGGAGGTTACATAATGGGAATACGCAGTCAATTCGCGATTGCTGTTGGGAAAACATCACAATGGGCATTAAAAACCTTCTTTAAAGGAGGGTCAAGTTTACCGGGTAAACTTGCACTAAAAATTGATCCACACATTTTAGACAGCTTAGCTAAAGATTATCAAGTGGTTGTTGTTACCGGAACAAACGGAAAAACACTGACGACTGCTTTAACTGTAAATATTTTGCGTCAACAATTCGATGAAGTGTTAACCAATCCTACTGGTGCCAATATGGTTCAAGGAATCGTCTCTACTTTTTTACAGGCAAAATCTAAAAAAGGGCAAAAAAAATTCGCTGTTTTAGAAATCGATGAGGCGAGCTTAAGTAAAGTAACTGAATACATGAAACCTGAACTCTTTCTATTCACAAATATTTTTCGGGATCAAATGGATCGTTATGGAGAAATTTACACGACGTATAAAATGATCGTGGATGGTGCAGCAAAATCACCAGATGCTACAATTATCAGCAACGGTGACTCGCCTATCTTCAATTCTGTTGAAACAGTCAATCCTCGTAAATACTATGGATTTGATCATGAAGAAGATCATGAACAATTGGCGCATTATAACACAGATGGTGTACTATGTCCGAACTGTCATCATATCTTGCATTATAAAATGATTACCTACGCCAATTTAGGGAAATATTACTGTCCAAATTGTGATTTCAAACGACCTAAATTAGATTATCGGTTAACAGAGATCACACGAATGGACAATGTGTCAGCAGATTTTACGATTGATGGTCATGAATACAGTATTGAAGTGGGCGGTATGTACAACGTGTATAATGCCTTGGCTGCTACAGCTGTAGCTGAATATTTCGGTGTCTCTCCTGAAAAAATCAAACAGGGGCTAGGGTATGATGAAAAAGTCTTTGGTCGTCAAGAAATTATTGATATTGATGGCAAAAAATGTACCTTGGTACTTGTCAAAAACCCTGTTGGCATCAACCAAGTAATCGATATGATTGGCTTGTCGCCTTATCCATTTTCATTAGTCGCTTTATTAAATGCAAATTATGCAGACGGTATTGACGTTAGCTGGATTTGGGATGGCAACTTTGAACACTTTGCTGATATGAACATTCCTGCCGTCATAGCCGGTGGGGATCGTCACAAAGATATGAATTTACGATTGAAAGTAGCGGGGATTTCTGAAGATAAATTAATCGAAACAAAGGAATTAACTGATGTAATTAAAAATATCAAACAGTTGCCGACTGAACATGTCTATATTTTAGCCACTTATACAGCTGTCCTTCAACTACGAAAAGAGTTAGCCAATCAAGGATTTATCAAAGGAGGGATGAACCATGCCTAACTATGAATTAACCATTGCCCATCTCTACGGTAATCTTATGAATACGTATGGAGACAACGGTAATTTATTGATGCTCAAATATGTGGCTAAAAAGCTAGGGGTTACGTGTCATTCAGAAATTGTCAGTATCCACGAACCTTTTGAAGCAAATAAGTATGACCTCGTCTTCTTCGGTGGTGGTCAAGATTTTGAACAACTGATTATCTCAAAAGATATTCAAGAGAAAAAAGAAGCACTAACAAATTATATTGAAAATGATGGTGTTATGCTGGCTATATGTGGTGGCTATCAATTTTTAGGTCATTACTATATAGGTGCAAATGGCGAAAAAATCCAAGGAATTAGTGCACTAGACCATTATACGTTAAGTCAAGAAAACAATCGCTTTATTGGAGATATCGTTATTTATAATGAAGAATTTGATGAAACTTATTATGGCTTTGAAAACCACAATGGCCGCACCTTTTTAGGTGAAGGAGAACGTCCTTTGGGAAAAGTCATCCAAGGACATGGAAACAACGGTGAAGACCAGTCTGAAGGAGTCATCTATAAAAATGTTTATGGTTCCTATTTCCACGGCCCAATTCTCGCAAGAAATGAAAATCTAGCGGAACGCTTGATTCGTCTGGCTCTTCAAAAGCGTTATGGAACAGCGATAGAATTACCTACTCAACAAAAAATTGAGGCATAAGAACAAAATACTTTAGAGGCGGGGATAAGTGTTCTCCGCCTCTTTTCTATTATGCTCTAAAGGATGTATCTTGAATGACGTTTATTTATTTTTAAGATAAAAATTGCTTTTATTTCTTTTATTTCTTTTTCTCTTCGTCTCCTTTCTCTTCGTCCCCTAGCTTTTTCAATCGTTGTTCCCATAGTAATTGATTCTCTTTATCCTCGTTTTTTTGATATAAATGAATAAAATCAATCATGATCGAAGCATGATTGATATGAATTTGTAGCACACTTTTTTTCTCTTCCTCTTGGATCAATGCTAAATTTTTCTTTGCTTCTTCTATTTTTTTCTCTTTTAAAAAAGATATTCCTCGTTTGAAGTAACTTTGATCTAATTTTATTGTTAGTTCTTCACTTTCTAAATGTTTATTCAGTATTTGTGCTTCTTCAAGCTGATTCAACTCAAGATAAGCTAGTGCAAGCATGACTTGCCTTTTGTCGGTCAAATTTTCTGGCTGGATCTTAATAACTGTTAACCATTCTTTGTTGAAGAAAGACAAATCGAATTGAGCATCTTGGGTGGGATATTGTTCGTTCATTTCTTTCAGCCAAGTAAATTCTTTCTTTTCTGTCAAATAATCGATTAATTCATGACGTTTTTCAGGATAAAGCTCTGCTGCTTTTAGATACCATTGTTCTTCTACTAGTCTTTGCCACTCATTTTCATCGGACATTTCCATATTACCTGGTTGATCAACATCCTCAAAAAAGTGATAATAGGTTAATTTAGTAAAGATAAACAAACTAAATACAATTACTCCTGCAAACCAAACCTGCTTAAGATTAGTAAAAAACCGAATGTTGTTTATTTTAAACCAAATGCTTGGGTTTAATTTTTTAAAAGCAATTTTCTTTTTATTCTTTTTTAACGTCCTTTTTTTACTTGCCGTTAATTGATATTGGGCACTAATCACTTCTTCTATGGCATCATTTAAAGGAAATTGCAGTTCCATCGCATGAAGTAAAAGATTTTTATGATTATAAATACGGATGCGACAACTTCCTTTTTCTTTATTACGAATCATTTGTGTGTTGACATTTTCTAACAAAATAAGAGCCTCAAAAATTGGCAATCGTACTTCTTCCATCTCTATTTTTTTGATATGGTCAATCAGTATAATTTCTTTTGCCATTAATAAACATCCTTTTTCGCTTATCTGTCACTTTTGACAAATACATCCATTCCATTCATTATCTCGTCATCCCAAGATTAAAACCGTGGGCTTTCTCGTTCAGAAGTTCTGTAAACTATCTCTATTTAGCTAACCTTTGATTTTTTAACGCTTGAAGTAGACACTTCTGAGGGATAAGCAGATGTTTAAGATACTTTTACTAGCAATGCCTTTTCTGATTAGTCAAGCGATTATTTTCGTTCTTAATTTTAACTAAACCAAAGAGTGCACGTTCACATAGCAAAATGTTTTTACTCTTATAAGCGTCGCGATCAGGCTGTGTGTTCCGAAAAAAATCCACTTACGATTTTTGAATATTTTATTTTCTCTTCGAATAAACTATGCTAGAAGAAATCCATTGCTCTATCTCTTGATGATTTTTCAATTACGCCATTCGACTTTATTTCATCATTTTCTGAAAAGCATGAAAAAGGCTGTTCATTACCCAGAAACAAAGGAAAAACAACTTCTGTCTAGTTTACATTAACTTTCCTCTAATTGATCATAATTTTCGATTAAAAATTGATTGACTTGTTCATCAAATAGATAATAAAGTTGCAACATCACCTCATTTGTAATAGTTGTCCTTTTCTCCTGATTCAAATGATCGATTTTACGGGTCACCTTACAGATGACTTCTATCTGTTGTTCATTGACTATCCGTATATAGTTTTCACTTTTAATAAAGGTTGAATTTCCAAAAAATTGGGGGAAAAATTTGCTTTGTTCCAACCGCTTTTCCTCATTTTCTTGAGCTATTGAAGAGAGTAAACTGGCATAATTTGAATAGTTGTCTCCGTAGTTTTTAAAGGTAAAATAAGCAATTAAAAATTCGTTCACTTGTTCTTGTGAAAAATAATCAACTGGTGTGAGTAATTCTGCCTGATTTACTTGTCCTCTTTTTTTCTCAATCATGCGTCCAATATTCACAGCTATACTTATGCTGATTAAAAAAAAGAAACTGATCGTAATAAACAGTTTATAAATCTGTTTTATGGGCCTTCTCTCCTTACAATTCGATAAAAATAAACTGGTGCCAGTTGTGGATCACCTGAATACCCCTCAAATGGTGTAATAACGATATCGCCATTTTGTCCAAAACCTTTTTCTGTAGCTGGTGTGCAATGAATAATTGTTTTTCCACCATCATCTAAAAAGAAACCAGTGTGACCGTAGTTTCCGTAAGACTCTCCTTTTTTCCCCCAGACAAATAAGTCACCCGCTTTCACTTCTTCATAAGAAATTGGATGTAATAGAGTGCCTTCTAAACGATAAAGTGTTTCTGTATTTCCGAATGGCGTATTTATTCCAGCTTCGTTCATTGTCCAAATCACAAAAAAAGAACAATCATGATAGGGAAATAGCCCACGCTGGTTTCCTTGTGAGTATTGAACTCCTTTTTGATAAATACTTTGTGCTTTTGTTAAAATCGCTTGCTGCAAGTCAGAAAAGTTTGTCCATACTAGCTCCATATTAGGACTCCCTCCCAATTGTCCTATCAACTGCTTAATCATTGGTACCCAATAGCGATTAAGTCCCATCGGATCATTTGCTGCATTAACTGGACAATAAACTGTACCCAGTTTTTCAATAGTGTTCAGTTGCCGATCAATGATTAAATTCTTCAAAGTTCGCCCAGTGGCCTCTATTCCTTCATCTAGCGTGGGATAGCTAATTAATCCTTGATCCGTCATCAAACCTGCAGGATTATTTTTTTCAACGATCCCCTTACTTGTCCCCCAAGCACTCTCATGGATCATGATTGCAGCAAAAATGACAGGAGATATTCCATTTTTTTTCGCTTCAATGAGAATTTTATCTGCTTTATCACTAAAAGCATGGCAATTAAATAAGATTAATTGCCGAAAGGTGGCTTCATCAAATGATGATTGCTGTAATAGTTGATCTAATGGGAACATTTCTAAATAATCTATTTTTTCAAAATAAAAACCAGGATTTAATGATCGGCCATTTTTTGAGTATTCAAAAACAACTTCATTTGTTTTTGCTACTGTTCCGATAACTTCACCTACGCCAGTTTGACCGTTTTTAATTTTTGGAAAAATATTTTTTATGATGAGCTGGCGATCGTTGGATTGTATGGTGATTGAATCACGATTAACGGTGGTTTTTCCAGCCATAGGTGCAATTATTTTTTTATTTTTCTCAGCTTGTACCTGTATTCCCTGAAACATTCTTTTTTCTTGATTTTCCAGATAATAGCCATATCTTTGATTCACTTTTATTTCATCGGTTTCCATAAACGGTGATTTCAATTCTATGAAAGGTTGGTATTGACCAAGTTCTAACATCGCATTCATCCGCTCTGTCAATTCCTCTGTCCATTCAATTATTTGGGTAAAATAGCTCGTATGCAATTGATCTTCTTCTTCAGTGGAATAAAGCGTCCATAGATTCTCGTGGATTTCATGAACTTTTTCTTTGATAATTGGCTCATCTAACGCAAATTCTTCATAACGTATATCCAAATAAGATAATATTTCATCGATATTAGTCATTATTTGAAAATCCTGATTTATGACCGCTTGACCATTGATGCGAATTTTTTTAGGTGTTTTTTGTATTACGCGTGTTTTCTCAACGTCTAACTTAGTGAAATATATCCAAGCTTTTGTTAATTCAAATTCGTTGGTTTTTGGAATCGTTGAAGATACTACACTAAATACACCTATGATCAATAAAAAGAGTAAAAAAGTGCCACTGATCATCATACTTTTAAACATATGCTTTTTATTTTCGTAAGTTTGCCAACTTACTTTCTTCCTAACTGTTCTTTTAGTAAAAAAATCGGTTGAAGATACCTTTACTTTATAAAAAATAGGTGAAATCGGTACAAAAAAATCTTTTTTATTTATTTCTTCCTTTTCTTCTAATATATGCTTTTTCATTGCATGCTATCCTGTTTTACTAAGATATGATCATCTGGATCAGTAGTCATCAACTTGTATAAATTCGTTGATGGATCAACTGCATTTGAAAAAGGAACAATGGCATTCCCTGCCCGTATTAATCCAGCGCCTTTTGTCGGATGAATTAGTTGCTTTTGTTGGTATGGTGATAAACGAAAAAGAGAAGAAAGCTCATCAAGGTCACTTTTTGCTTGTTTTAACATAATAATAAATTCCGTGTTGCTGAGCATTCTTCTTGCTTTATCTGAAAGCAATAATGTTTCTACATTTTGTGTGATTCCAGTAGGAATTGCCCCCCACTTTCGGATACGACTCCATAGCTCAAAAAAATAATTTTCACAATACGGGTCACTTAACATTAACTGCATTTCGTCGATATAAATCCAAGTTGTAATCCCTCGTTCTCTATTACGCACAACACGATTCCATACTTGTTCCAAAATCACCATCATCCCAAATGTCTTTAATTGACTGCCTAATTGTTTCGTATTGTATATAACAAATCGCTTATTTAATTCAATGTTCGTCGTATGAGAGAAAATTGCCAATGAACCTTCAATATATAACTCTAAATCTAGTACTAATGCCTGCGCTTCTTTTTCTGGTTGTTCTTTGAGTAAAGTAAACCACTCTTTTGCTAGCGTAGGCATTCGTTTTTCTTGTGAATGAAAATAATTAAAATAAGTTAACCTAGTGACACGGTCAATAATAGAACGTTGAGCTGAGTTTAGACCCGATTGTCCACCGATTAATGCCTCAAAAGCAGTTAATAAAAAATCAGATTTTAATTTTACCGGATCAACCTCACCACTCAAATCATCCGAAATATCCAATAAATTGATGAAGGTATCTGTGTTTGGTGCAACTTTAACAATTTGTGCATCAAATGCTTGTCCAATTCGTGTATCTTCGTCTTCTGGATCAATAGAAATAATTTCATCAGTTGGATTTTTTAATAATGTGGTAATCTCTTCGTATTTTTTTGCTACCCCTTTCCCTGAACCTGAACTACCCAAAATCATGCCACTAGGTGTGTTCAAACGCTTTCGATTGATCCTGACAATATTTTTCGTCAACTCATTCATACCGTAATATTTCCCATTTTCGTGGTTAAGTTCTTGTGCTGTGAAAGGAAGAAAAATAGCCGTACTTGTTGTAGTTAACGTCCGCCGGGTCATTAACCAATTTTTGCCAAAGGGAAGAATGGAATTTAGTCCTTCTAACTGTAAATAATTTAAGTAACAAAACCCGCAGCCATTTTTTCTACCAACACTTAACAACTGTTCCGCTATATCCTTTAATTTTTCTTTTTCAGTAGTTCTAAAATAAACAAAAATGGAAACAAAAAATAAACTCTGCCCTTCTTTTATAAGATCATCTAACAATAAATTTGCTTCGTTGATACTATTTGTTAATTCATAAGGAATACTTGCATAAGGATCATAGCCTTTTTGTGTTGCTTTCCTTTGTGCTGCTACTTTGTCTCCTTCCATATATGCTTTTTTTATCTGGACTAAATGATTGGCTTGATCTGAGTTGATGGGATCAATATGAATCGTTAATGTAATTTCTTCGGGAATTTCCATTAGCTCAGCTATAAGTTTGTCAGATAGTCGTGAGGGATAATCTTTTAGATAAATGACTTGTGCATATCCCTCGTCGATTTCAAAATAGTTTTTCTTTTTAAAATTAAAACTTGAAGGTGCAATAACAGCTTTTGTGGATAACCCACTGTACACCAGATCGGAATAACTAAAGGGGAAAAATTTTTCTGATTTTAATAGTTGATTGATCATTTTTAATCGGCCTAAACCATCCATCTTCTTACCTATTGAACCAAGTTCTAAAAGATTTCCGATCAAATTTTGCTCAATCCGCCCAAGCAATTGCTGAGCTTGTTCAAGATTAGAGACCTGTGTACTAAACGTCAAATAATTTTCTTTCATAAAGCGATTTTCTCCTTCATTTATTTTCTGAAGAAGCATATGATTGATCTCTTCTCGATAACTATCGTGTCTCTCTCCTTTCTTCTCATAGAAAATTTTTTCAGTAAGTTCTTCAATATCTATTCGTTTTTTTAACATTGTGATCGTTAAATGAACTGTATCATCACAGCTATTCAATAGTTCGCAATATTTATTGAATATCATCAATTGTTCTTCATGTTGGGCAATCTGATAATTGATATCTGAAAATTGCAGGCTTTTTGAATAATAGTTAGGAACAACTTCACAAATACCGCTTTCAAACATTTTTTCATAACGAAATACTTCTTGGACACTTCGCTTTGGTGCTTCTTTTCTTTGATGTTGTCCCCTTTTTTTCTTTTGATTTTGCATTAAGCGAATAAATTTTTTATTTTTAGTTCCCATACTCACACTGTTTTCTTTGATGTCTTTTTTCTTGGCCGGCCACCATAGCATTCGATTGCACTTCCTCTACAATAAGATACGTATAATATTTTGCCAGTTTGAAATAATTCCACCGAATCAGGAGATATTTTTCTAATGGTAAATGATTCGGTTTAAGCCACCTAATAGATAAAATGGGGGCGCTAATGAACATAAAAACAAGCCCGATATCATCAATAGGTAATCTCCAAAACTGGTGATTGATTATCCCTAATGTAACGACGAAAATAACAGTTAAGGTACCAGATATAAATTGCCGTAAAGAAAAACCAAAAAACAATTTTTCTTGATAAGTTAAAATTTCTTTTCTAATCGGTACTTCAATAAGCAATTGATCCCTCTCCTTAAAAACATGAATTAAGCTGCAGCAATAATGTTCTTTGCCCATTTATTGGTATAAAATAAGCTTGCACATAATGTCATACAATTTCCTGTTATCCCACTGATGACCGCTATTAACCCTTGGGATTCATCCAGCGAAAAAACAGTTTGAATAAACAATGGATGCAAACTTAAAATAATAAATAGTAGCACCCCCTGTAAGGAAGATGCACAAACTAATCAAAAAAATTTTTACCAATTTGGCTAATGTCTTCATGAAGAAAGGTAACCAGAGGCAATGGAGACACACTAAAGTACAAATAGATTTCAAAAAAACGTAAGAAAATGATTACTTTTGCTAATACACTTGTTAACACAGATAGAATCAGTGGGATTAGTAAGATGATTAGCAATGTCAATTTCTCAAAAAAACCTAAGTGATAAATGTTCTCCATGACCGAAAGAAGTTCAAATGCTTGGCTGCTTCCTTCTGGTATTCCGATTTGACTAATTCCGTTACTAATAAATGTACTAATTTCAACAATTGTATGAATAAATATCGTTAAATTGCGCATGACTAACATGCTTATTCCTAATTTAATAAATAATGGAAAAAATAGATCAAATCCAACGAAACCTGAGTAATTTCCATAAATTTTTTGAGCAATTTGTTGAAATTCTAACAATAGTAAAAAACCTAAAACAGAATAAGCAACGGGTTTTACTACTATATCCATAATAAGTTCACTATACTGATAAATATCAGGTAAGTAGGTTTCTAAGTTTTGTAACAAACTATTTTTAGGATCATTGGAAAAATTTAGTTGATCTGCAATTGTTTGTAATAAAAATTCAATCGCTCCGTCCAGCTTAGCCACTTCCTTAAATTGAAATAGTTGCTATCCAAGCGCCGGCAGCAATGATGACGGCTCCTCCCACAATTTGAAAAATAGAATTTTGCATTCCTGGACCATTATGTTCTTTGATGGCTGCTCCAAGCTGGATAATTCCCCAGACAGTAAGTAAACTTCCAGAAGCAAACACGCCTTTTGAGAACAATCCCATGGCTTGATCAAAATAATCCATATTATCCTTCCCCCGTTTCCTTTTCACATCGAGCAACAACTGTCAATTGATAACTAGCAAAGACTTGTTCAAATGAGTCGCTCACCTTTAAGCGAACGATATAAGTTCCAGGTGTATCTGTATCCACTTTTTCAATTACTTTAATATCTTCTAAAGATAAGTCCTCTTCTTTATCGTAAACAGTGATTCCAGCTAAAGGATCAAATTTGTCCCCGACCATTAATTCTCTGTCTACTACACCAATAAATTTTGGTGGTTCATTGATAACAGTAATTTTCCCATAACCATTTGTAGTTTTTCCATTTGTATCTGTCACTTTGATAGGAATGATATATTCATTTAATGTAGTTGTGCCAACTTTCTCCCATGCTGACTCGTCTAATTCAATTTTTAAATCTTCCGCAGCATCTTCCCGATCAGAAACAATGATCTGTTGAAGATAATCCTCTTTTTTCATCAGAGTAAAAACATTCACTTTTATATTGGCATCAATAATTTTTGGTGCTTCATTTGTTACCTGTACAACAAAACTTCTTTCTTTCGCCACTTTTCCATGACTATCTTTTACATTCCCAATTTTAAAGAAGTAATTTCCTTCTTTTTTAAAATCAAAATTTGTTTCGATAATGTTTGATTCATTTAATGGAATTAATCCATCTTCAGTGTCTGTCACCTTGATATAGTCAAAAATATCCAAACGATGATTAATTTTGTGTTCGATCACTTCAGGCACATGAATCACGGGTGCATCATTTATTATTTTAATCACTGCTTTAGCCATAGTTTTCGCTCCATGACGATCGGCGACTAAATAAGTGACATCGTAGACACCTTCTTTATTTATATCTAAATCTGTATCAAATTTTATTTTTGTTGTTAGGTCTCCATCTTCATGATCAAAAGCCGTGACCCCTTGTAACAAATCAATCGGTTGATCAATACGTTGATGAAAAATTGATTGCTTTAGGTTGATTGTTGGAGCGCTATTAACAAAAAAGTCAATCTTACTGTAAGAACTATTCCCTCTAGAATCAGTGACCTGAATAGAAAACTTTTGTTCACCCAGTTTAGAAGTATCAATAAGATTGTGCGTTATTTTTGGTGAGAGATCATTACCAGGAATAATTTTAAAATAATCAGAAGGTTCAAAAACTTGGTGTTGATTAATGACTAGATAAGAGGACGAAAGAATTATTTGTGGGTTTTGCCAATCTATTGAAATTTCACTCTCTACATCTTCTTTTATATCCGATTCTTCTTGCTGAACAATAGGTCTCTCTTTTTTAGAAGGTAGATGTTCATTTAAGTTTTCTAAGATACTCACTGATACTTCTTGTTTTTTTTCTTTTTCAAACACAATGGCTAACTGCTCTAACTCGTCTTTGAGTTGTTGGATCTTCGGAGACTTTGATTCTTTTTTTGTACGAACATAATCAAATTGTTCAAACACCGAAATTGCTGGATCAGGATTCTCTTCTAAAAAATAGCTACTTTCCGCTATTTGTAGCTCTTTGTTTTGGATAGATAAAATATTTGCCGCTTCGTTTTGACTAAGAATTTGCTTCTTTTCTGAGTTGGTTCTACTATAACTAGCTATTCCAATGATACTGAAACCTACCATAAGCGCCAAAAGACTACACTTGATCTTACTCTTTTTTGAAAGTTTATTTTTTAAAAAAAATGGCTTCATTTTTTGACAACACCCTTCCTTTGTTATTTTAACCATCTAGATGGTTAATTTCTTAGAACAATTCCCATCAGATTCATTGTTTTTTTATTCAGATTATTGCTTTCTTTTTACGAATATAAAGACAACTACTAGCTACAACAAACAGACTTAATCCTAGAAGTACACGATTTATCGAATCTTTGTCTCCGGTCTTTGGTAATACTACTTGTTTAGTGCTTTCTTGCTTTTGTATGATTACTTCTTTTTTAAATGC
>NZ_BJWF01000028.1 GCF_007990225.1 Enterococcus villorum
TATTGAAACGATAGATTTTTCTATCGTTTTTTTTGTGTCTAAATAAAGTCATCTAAGTTTGTATGGATTTTCCATTTATCTAAATAGCCTAGTGTATGTCACAGGTATCTTTAAGCAGAACTTTCGCTTCAAAGATAGAAACGTGTTAGCATCATAAAGGAATGATCTAAAAAGGAGGACGTATCTATGTATTTGAAGATTTCTGAAAAAGCGCAAGAGAGATTAGAAAAATATGTTCAAGAAGGAGCAATCATTATTCTTGATCTGGATGATGGTGTAGGAAAATATTCGAAAATGGGTGTTTGTTCCTTGGATACTAGTTTTCGATTACTTTTATTAGATAAAAAACAAGAGAAGACAGACTATCCACTGACGATAGATAGCGACATGGGGGAAGTATTTATCAAAGACTATTCGAAAATGTACATGGATGAAGAAATGACTTTGACTTTAGATCCACGTTTAAATGTCTTCAAACTTGAATCACCAAGTGGTACGTTAGATAACTATGTCCCACTGGTCGATTTACGACCCTAATCAACGGAGGAGATAACAGAGTTCAATCGTTTGAGTAGTTTTTTGTTTGAAGAAATGAGTGACTTATTTCGGTTATAAAAAAACAGAGTAACACGCTGATAAAACAACATGCTACTCTGTTTCAAGAAGCCACTTGCCGGGCTTGAACCGGCGACCTCTTCCTTACCATGGAAGCGCTCTACCAACTGAGCTAAAGCGGCAAAAACTTTAATACAAATAATAGGATAACGAAAAACATTCATTTTGTCAATATCTAATTAATAGAAAAAAGCTAATTTTTATTTAAAGGAGCATTAATAAAAAAATTTAAAATAACGTATTTATGGTAACGATTTCTGTAAAAAAATAAAAAAATTACAAAAAAAGTGTTGCGTTATTTTGGAGAAATTGCTATTATATATATGTACTTGATTCCGGCATAGCTCAGTTGGTAGTAGCGCATGACTGTTAATCATGATGTCGTAGGTTCGAGTCCTACTGCCGGAGTAAATATTTTTTAGTATAAGAGGAAAAAGTGATTCAATTAGTTGAATCACTTTTTCTTTTTTTTGTTGCAGGAACGCTTTTTATGATTTAGACCAAAATTTTTAGCTTGAATCATTCATTTGCTTCTTAAAGTTGCTAAAGAATGCTCATTTCAATGAATGATTAGAGAACCGATTGTTTTTCCAATTCCTTAAGGGTACAATACATAGTATAACTTGGATTTGGAAAGGATGATTAAATGAAAGCTATTACACCTGAGATGACTAAAAGATTTGAAAAAAAGTTTCGAGCAAGCAGTAAACAACAAGCATTACAAAGAGCAGTAGTTAAAAATGGTATTACAGCTTCTGCAGAAAATACAGCTGCCCATGTTTCAAATACACCAGTATTTTCGATTGATTTATCTACTGGAAAAGTGGCCAATCAAAAACAATCAGGTCGTTGTTGGATGTTTGCAGCATTAAATACATTTCGCCATAAGTTATTGAATCAATTTCATTTAAAAGAATTTGAATTGTCTCAAAATTATACTTTTTTCTGGGATAAATATGAAAAAGCAAATTATTTTTACGAAAATATTATCGCAACTGGGAATGATGCGCTTGATAGTCGCAAAGTCGCATTTTTATTAGCGACACCACAACAAGACGGTGGTCAATGGGATATGATCGTTTCTCTTTTCCAAAAATACGGAGTTGTTCCTAAATCAGTGATGCCAGAAAGTGCGAATAGTTCAAATTCACGTGATTTGAATAATTATTTAAATAAATTATTACGTAAAGATGCGGTTGTTTTACGTGAAATGATTGCGGCGGATGAAACACATGAAGCGATTCAAAGTAAAAAAGAAGAAATGTTAGAAGAAATTTACAATTTTTTGTCCATTTCTCTAGGCACCCCTCCTAAAGAATTTGATTTTGAGTATCGTGATGAAGAAAATAATTACCATCTTGATCAAGCACTGACTCCTCAATTGTTTTACGACAAGTACATCGGTGTAAAATTAGATGACTATGTCAGCATTATCAATGCACCGACTGAAGCTAAACCTTTTAATCGTTCTTATACGGTAGAGATGTTAGGAAATGTTGTTGGTGGAAAAGAAGTGCGCTATTTAAATGTTGAGATGGATACATTTAAAAAATTAGCAATTGCCCAGCTGGAGCAAGGAGAATCTGTTTGGTTTGGCTGTGATGTTGGTCAATCTTCCACGAGAGATAGTGGGATTATGGCACTAGATGTTTATGATCTTAATAATTTGTTTGATGTGGATTTTGCTATGACAAAAGCGCAACGATTGAATTATAGTGAAAGTTTAATGACACATGCAATGGTCCTTACAGGTGTGGATATTGTGGAGGGAAAATCCACGAAATGGAAAGTGGAAAATAGTTGGGGCGAAAAAGTTGGAAATAAAGGCTTTTTTGTCATGAGTGATGAATGGATGGATGAATATACCTATCAAATCGTGGTTCGAAAAGATTTGTTAACGAAAGAGCAGTTAAAGGCATTTAATGAAGATCCGATTATTTTAGCACCTTGGGATCCAATGGGAGCTTTAGCTTAAGTCATTAGCTTATATTTTATGTAGAAACAAAAATGAAAATAAAACAAGTGAATTCATTTTAAATGTGTGTTTGAAAAAAGTGAGAAAGAAGTCGATGTCGTTTCTAAATTCATTTTAGTCTAAGAAGATAGAAAGCGACTGGTTTCTTTCTTTTTTCCTATTAAATAGTTTTTGATTATTCTAAAAAAAACAGCAACAGACTCATTTCCTTCCTTTTTATCTGCCTGTGTTATAATTATAGCTAATAAATAGAGAGAAAGCATGTGAGGAGGAAGAGAGATGGATATTCAATCAGTTTTAGCAGACATACATTTAGAAGGAAAAGTGATCCCTGTAGCTGGTGGAGATGTCAATCAAACGTATCGGATTGAAGAACAAAACAAATCTTATTTTTTAAAAATTCATCCGAATATTGGAAAATCATTTTTTGAAGCCGAAGTAGATGGTTTAAAAGAATTAGCGCCTTATGTACGTGTACCTGATACCTACATGCTGGGAGAATTGCAAGGAGGCGCTTATCTTTTGATGGAATGGATCGAACCGGGGAAGGGCGACTCTAAAGATTTGGCCTCTTCTTTAGCAAAGTTACACCATGTAACTGCACCGCAATTTGGCTATCGCAAGGACAATTATTTAGGTGTTCTACCTCAACAGAACCAATATGAAGAAGATTGGTGGTTGTTTTTCTTTAAAAATCGTTTGGAAAGCCAAATACAATTAGCAGAAAAAAATAATCGTTGGAATCAGACACGTCAAGAAAAATTTATCGATTTTAAACAATATGTATTAGACAATTTTGAAAATAAAAAGGTTGTTCCAAGCCTCTTGCATGGTGACCTATGGAGTGGTAATGTTTTCTTTGATCAGCAAGGGCAACCCGTCTTTATTGATCCAGCTGTATCTTATGGTGATCGTGAGCAAGATATAGCAATGAGCCAACTGTTTGGCGGGTTTCGTCCAGAATTTTTAGAAAGTTACCAAACCATTTATCCTTTGGAAAAAAATTGGGAAAAGCGGATAGCAATTTATCAATTATATTATTTATTAGCCCATTTAAACATGTTTGGTGAAAGTTACGGCTTACAAGTGGATCAATTACTAGTTAAAAGATAAGAGGAGGGTGTTTTTTTGGCAAAGAAATATACAAAAAAACATGAAGTTTCATATTATGAATGCGACATTAACCAAACAATGACATTTCCATCGATGCTAGGCATTGTGATTAAGACATCTGAAGAACAAAGCGATACACTTGAACGAGGAAGCGACTTTGTAAACAGTTTTGGTCTTACTTGGGTAATTACGAATTATTCAATGCTAATTACTCGCTTACCACGAGTGGGAGAAACCATTTCTATAACGACACAAGCGATGGCATATAATAAATTTTTTTGTTATCGAAATTTTTGGATTCATGATGAACAAGGAGAAGAACTAGTCAAAATAGAATCTGTTTTTGTATTGATGGACTTTGTGAATCGTAAAATGAGTAGTGTGAATGAAGAAATTATTGCACCATTTGAAAGTGAAAAAGTCAAAAAAATTAAACGTCAAGAAAAAATCGAAAAAATTGAATCAGGGAGTATGTTGCCATATCGTGTCCGTTTCTATGATATTGACAGTAACCAACACGTAAATAATGCTATGTATTTCAACTGGATCATTGATGTATTAGGATACGATTTTTTAACTACCCATGTTCCAGAAAAAGTATTGATACGTTTTGATAAAGAAGTAGAGTATGGCAATGAGATCGAAAGTCATTATGAACAAGTCATTTTAGAAAATGGGATGAAAACGAGACACGAAATAAGAATGCAAGATCAATTGTATTGTGAAGCAAATATTTTATGGAAAACTAGATAAGTAAAAGCAATAAAAATAAGGCTCTAAAGATAGCACTACATTTTGATGTAAGCTGTTTTTAGAACCTTATTTTTTTATAAATATATTCACTGAGTCATGAAAGAAATCAACTCATGATTATTTAGACCATTATTTAGGGCAATTAGCAGTTTTAATCGAGCTTTTTGACTATTAATACTATTGCAAAAAATAACCCCCATCTCTGCTAATGCTTTTCCGCCACCTTCATAATCGTAAACCGGTTCTGCTATCCCATTAAAACAACGAGAAACTAGGACTACAGGGATTTTTTGGATCAGTAATTTTTTTAACGCCGTCACAGCTTGTGGAGGCAAATTGCCTGCACCTAAAGCTTCGATCACTAGACCATCCACTTTGGTATGTGCAATGGCTTCTAATAGATCGCCATGCATACCCGCATAAGCTTTTACGATTGGAATGGTTCCTTTAACAGAATCAATATTTAATCGTTTGGTCGCTAATAGTTCTTGCATGAATAAAATCCGATGTTTGGTGACCAAGCCGATGGGACCGAGTGTCGGCGTGCGAAAAGTAGCCACATTTGTAGTGTGCGTTTTAGTGACATAACGTGCAGAGTGAATTTCATCATTCATGACAACTAACACCCCTTTATCAACGGCTTCATCGCAACTAGCGACACGAATAGCACTTTCAAAATTATACAGACCATCACTTCCAAGTTCGTTACTTGAACGCATAGCCCCCGTTAAAACGATCGGTAGTTTGTCACCAATTGTTGTATCTAAGAAAAAAGCTGTTTCTTCTAGGGTATCGGTTCCATGAGTGATCACAATACCATTTATCCCTGCGTCATAGGCTTCTAAAATTCGATTTTTCAAAATTAGCATATGTTTAGGCATAATATGTGGTGAAGGAAGATTGAAAATATCTTCCATGACTAGATCAACATTCGTTGGAACGGTGATTTCAGCATCCAATAACGGGTTAATCACATCTGGACTGACACCGCCCGTTAAAAGATTTTCTTTCATAGCAATGGTTCCGCCAGTGTGTAAAATAAGAATTTTTTTCATTTTTACGGACTTCCTTACGAATAATTTTGCATAGACTTTAAAGCTTATTGTATACTATATGAAAGAGTTTTGCCATCTAAGGCCTATGAGTAAGCAGTAAACAGTAACGTACATAGTTGAGAATTGGTTTGAAAAGTAAAAGAAGGGTGTCTTAAAATGATAAGGGTAGGTTTAACGTCTTTTAAAGAACATGAGAAACTAACAGGGAAAAAGAATAATACACTTTATGAGTATGCAAGATATTTGCCACTTGTAGAATTAGATACGGCTTATTATGGTATTCCACGTAAAACTTCTGTTGAAAAATGGGTTCAGGAAGTACCAGAAAATTTTCGATTTGTTGTAAAAGCCTATCAAGGGATTAGTGGACAAGGCGATTGGCATGAGTATTATCAGACAGAAGAAGAGATGATCGCTAAATTTTTAGAAGTGATGAAACCTATGAAGGAAGCAGATAAACTGTTTTGTTTTTTAGTGCAATTTCCTGCTTCTTTTAAATGCACGAAAGAAAGTGTGCAATACTTGCGAAAACTTAGAAAGTGGTTTGCTGGCTATCCAGTAGCGATCGAGTTGCGTGATTATTCTTGGTATCAACCGGATTTTATTGAGCGCACAAGAAATTTTATGACACGTGCTGAATTTTCGTTAGCCATTATTGATGAACCACAATTATTGAATACAACGATTCCTTTTGATCCATTTGTTAGCCATTCACCATTCACGCTCTTTAGATTTCATGGAAGAAATGCCCAAGGATGGCAAGCCAATGACAAAGATTGGCGTAAAAAAAGAACTCTTTATCGTTATTCTGAGCAGGAACTCATTGAATTAGCAACTGCAATCAAATCTGTTGAGGAAAAAACAAAAGAAATTGGAATTATTTTTAATAATAATTCTGGTGGAGATGCTGCCGAAAATGCCTTAGCTCTGCAAAAAATATTAAAAATAAAACCACAAGGATTAAACCCGCAGCAAATGGATTTATTCTAGAAACGGAGTATTGGATGATCAAAGCGATTTTTTTTGATATTGATGGGACATTAGTAAATGACCAATCAAAAGCACTTGATTCGACCAAGCAAGCCATAACTTATGCCAGGAAAAATGGTATCTTATGTGGCGTAGCAACTGGACGTAGCCCAGTCAGAATCAAAGAAGTGGTAGACGAATTGGAATTGGACATGTATGTTGTCTATAATGGTCAATTAGTGTATACAGCTGAACGCACTATAGTAGATCAACCGTTTGATCAAAACGTCTTGATGAAAATCGTAAAATTTTCAGATAAAAACCATCGGCAGATCATTTTTGGTGGACGAGAAAAATTAGAAGGCTCCACCACGATGTTATTAGGTCAGTCAATTTTAATCAAACGGTTCGTCAGTCTACTTCCTAAAAATTTTCCAGTAAGATTGTTAAAAAAGGGACTACAGCTTTTTAGTCCTCATCGGCAGAAAAAGCGATACGAAACACTAAAGATTCTGAATGAATCGGTTTATCAATGTATTTTGTTAAGCCAGGAATCTGAACAAGAAAAATTAGAAAAAATTTTCCCAGAATGCACCTTTCAGCGTTCCAATGCCTATACAGTAGATATCATCCCAAAAGGTGGTTCCAAACTTTTAGGAATTGCTGCTTTTGCCAAAAATTTTGGATTAGAGATGTCTGAAATCATGGCGTTTGGGGACCACTACAATGATATTGAGATGTTAGAAGGAGTGGGTATTGGCGTAGCAATGGGGAATGCCCAAAGAGAAGTCAAACAAGCAGCTGATTTTGTGACGAACACAAATGAAAAAAATGGCATATACGAAGTATTAAAACATTTTGAATTGATTTATTGATTATTTTGTCAAACTAAGAGATAGGGAAAGTATGACGAACTAGAAAGTTAGGAAAGTAGAGAAATAATATGTCTGAAAAAACACCTTTTCAAAAAGTAGAAGAATTTCATGAAATCTTTGATCCGCGGTCTCCCAAAGTCCCAACCCCTTTTACAAAGAAAGAAGCGGTCTACCGAGCAGGATTTAAAATGGAAGAATTAGTCGAACTAATCGCAGCCACTTGTCAAGGTGATCAAAAACAATTACACGAAGAAGTCAAGGCTTTACACGAAGCGTTAGAGCAAGCTGAACGAAAAATGCTTACCAAAAAACACTGGGGAAATGATCCTTTGGTTGAGCAAGTAGATGCATTAACAGATCTTTTATATTTTACTTATGGATCTTTTTCATTATTAGGAGTTGATCCTACACAAATATTTGACATTGTGCATCAAGCGAACATGGGCAAACTTTTTCCAGATGGCAAACCCCATTATCATCCGATAACGAATAAAGTGTTAAAGCCCGAAAATTGGGAACAAAACTATGCGCCTGAATCCAAAATAGCCAATGAGATACAACGCCAAATCAATGAAGCCGAAAAAAACGCTTAAAAATTTGACATCGTCTCAAAGGGAACAATTAAAATAGTTTTTTGACGCTTTATTTTATCATTAAGAACAAAAGTTTTTCATGAAGTTAGTGAATGCTTAAAAATAGTATGTTATAATTTACGATAGATGTCTTTTGCACGAAAGACGTATTTATTGTTTTATGCACCTTTGATAACTATCAGGGCATAGAAAATAGATGCATATTGAAAACGGAGGTACCTTAAATGGGAAATAATGTTATCATCGGAATCGTCATAGCAATCATTATAGTCGCCCTAATCGCCTTTTTGGTTAGTTACTTAATGAAGAAAAAAAACCAAGATCGATTGGACGCCTTAGAAAAACGCAAGGAAGAATTGTTCGACTTGCCTGTGATTGAAGAAGTCGATGATGTGAAAAAAATGCATCTGGTTGGACAAAGCCAAAATACCTTTCGTGAATGGAGTCAAAAATGGAATGACATATCCACTTCCTCATTTGCTGAGTTAGAAAGTCAAATTTTTGAAGTAGAAAATCTTAATGAGAGTTTCCGATTTTTAAAAGGTAAAAAAGCAGTTGTAGAAGCAGAGAAAACCATGGATCAAATGGAAAAAGAAGTTTCTGAGATTCGTGAAGGTCTAAAAGAACTACGTGAAACAGAAGAGCGTAATTCATTAGCTGTTCAACAAGCTTTAGATGTCTATGAAGAATTAAAAGAAACGATCAAAGAAGATGAACAAGAATACGGACCTGCACTTCCTGAGTTACAAAAGCAAGTCAAAATGATTGAAAATGAATTCACGCAATTTGTGGCCTTGAATACTTCAGGTGATCCTGTTGAAGCTCGCGAAGTTTTAGATAAAGCAGAAAAACATACGTATGAAGTGGAAGCTTTAATGAAAAAAATTCCGCCATTGTTTGAAGATTTGAACACTACTTTCCCAGAGCAACTTGAAGAAATCAATAGTACTTACGAAAAATTGATGCAGGAACAATATGTTTTTCCAGAAGATGATCTCGTTGGTGATATTAAAAAAGTAAGTAAACGTATTGAACATTCATTAGCAACCCTTGAAAAAACAGAAGTTGAAACGGTTGAATTTGAAAATCGTGAAACAGCTAGTATGATTGATGCACTTTATGATGTGCTAGAACGTGAGATGGAAGCACAAAATTATGTAGCGACGAATCAAGCAACGATCGAACAATACATCAAACATGCAACGAAAAACAATCGTCAACTATTGATTGAGTTAGATCATACAGCTCAAAGTTATGCATTGAATCATAATGAAATTGGACGAGTACGTGGTTTTCAAACAGAAGTGGAAGAAATTGAACGTCAAAACGAACAAATGAAACCACAAATGCAACAACTCTTGATTCCATTTTCTGAAGTTCGTACGTTCTACAAAAAGGTGTTCAAAGTTTTAGAAGATATCGAAAACCAACAAGTTGAAATTGATGACTCTTTACACGAGTTAAGAAAAGGTGAACAAGAAGCGCAAGAAAAAATTGATGTGTTTGAATTTAAATTGCGTAACTTGAAGCGTTTTGTTGAACAACAACGGTTACCTGGTCTACCTAAAGATTATCTTGAATTTTTCTTTGTAGCAACTGATCGAATTGAAGAATTAAGTATTGTATTGAATAAAATCAGAGTCAATATGGAAGAAGTCAATCAACTCGTTGCTTTATGTGAAGAAGATTTAGAATTACTAGATAAGAAAACACATGATCTAGTGGATGCGGCTGCGTTGACTGAACAAATGTTACAATATGCCAATCGTTACCGTCACACACACGAAGAAATAAAAGAAGCCATTGATAAAAGTTTTTATTTATTTAATAAAGAATACCGCTATCAAGAAGCTTTAGATGAAATTGGTACGGCGTTAGAACGTGTAGAACCAGGTGCTTTTAAACGAATTGAGGACTTTTACTTTAAAAATCCTGATTTAGTTTAGTGAAAAGAAATCGAAAATGAAACAGACAACAGTAGTCCCTAGAAAGGCTAACTGTTGTCTTTTTTCGTATGGAAATAGTTAATTGCACGAAAATTCCTGAAAAATTAAACGCCTCTTGAAAGCAGGTGGGACAACCGTTATAATAGAAAAGAATTTCAAAAAAGAGGGGTTTCTTATGATATATTTTGATAATAGCGCCACAACCCCAATCTTTCCGCAAAGTTTAGATGCCTATGTAAAGACAAGTCAGCGGATTATTGGGAATCCGTCAAGTTTGCATGATTTAGGCAATCAAGCAAACCGTTTGTTGCAACAAGCCAGAAAACAAATTGCTGAACTGATCGAAGTAACACCTGAAGAAGTGTATTTCACTTCTGGCGGAACAGAAGGAGATAACTGGGTAGTCAAAGGATCCATGATCGAAAAACGTGAATATGGCAATCATATGATCATTTCTGGTATTGAGCATCCAGCTGTGAGTGAAACAGCAGAACAATTGAAAGCTTTAGGCGTAGAAGTGAGTATTGTACCAGTAGATGAACACGGATTTGTACGTATTGATGAGCTAGAAAAATTAATACGTAAGGATACGGTGTTGATTTCGATCATGGCGGTAAACAACGAAGTAGGTTCAATCCAACCTATTTTAGAAATCAGCAAGCTTTTAAATGCCTATCCGAAAATTCATTTTCATGTGGATGCGGTTCAAGCGATTGGGAAAGTTCCTTTGAATGAATGGTTAACAGAGCGTGTCGATTTTGCAACATTTTCTGCACATAAATTTCATGGGCCACGTGGAATAGGTTTTATTTATTGGAAAAAAGGCCGTCGTTTAGCGCCACTTCTTAATGGTGGTGGTCAAGAAAAAAATCAGCGAAGCGGAACAGAAAATGTCCCAGCAATTGTTGCTATGGCTAAAGCTTTGCGTATAGCTTTGGAGCGAAAGAATCAAAAACCAGATCACACCAAAAATTTAAAAGAAGCATTGATTCAAGCATTGAAGTCCTACGACAAAGTCACTATTTTTTCTGAAGGAAATAGTTACGCACCGCATATTTTATGTTTTTCACTAAAAGGTATTCGTGGCGAAGTATTGGTTCATGCTTTAGAAGAAAAGCAAATTTTTATTTCAACTACTAGCGCATGTTCTTCACGGAAACATCTAGCAAGTAGTACTTTACATGCCATGTGTGTACCAAACGATTTAGCCACTTCTGCGGTTCGTATCAGTTTAGACGAAAGCAACTCTATGGCAGAAGTCGAACAATTTATGATTATTTTCAAACAATTATATAAAAAATTTTCAACCATTAATTAACAACCAAGGAGTGTTTTTGTGAAATATAGTGAAATCATGGTTCGCTATGGTGAATTGTCAACAAAAGGGAAAAATCGTAAAAGTTTTATTATGCAACTAGCACAAAATGTCCGACAAGCACTTAGCGATTTTCCAGAAATCAAAATTCATGCGGATCGAGATCGGATGCATTTACTTTTAAATGGAGCAAATAGTGAACTAGTTATTCCTAAATTAGCCCAGATTTTTGGTATTCAGAACTTTTCACCAAGTCTTCGTGTTGAAAAAGATGTTCAAAAAATAAAAACAGCTGTGCAAGAAATCATGAAAGAAATATACACAGGAAAAGAAACATTTAAAATCATTGCTAAACGTAGCGATCACGACTTTGAACTGACGAGTAATGAACTAAACCAAACATTAGGAAATGCGGTTGTAGATGCCTTTCCTGACATCCAAGTACAAATGCGTCAACCTGATATTCCTTTACGGGTAGAAATACGGCGAGATGCTGCCTATTTATCTTATGAAACAATTAAAGGTGCTGGTGGGCTACCAGTTGGAACGAGCGGTAAAGGAATGCTAATGCTTTCAGGAGGTATTGATTCACCAGTTGCCGGCTACTTTGCGATGAAACGTGGCGTTGAAATTGAAGCAGTACATTTTGCTAGCCCCCCTTATACAAGTGAACAAGCTTTGCAAAAAGCCAAAGACTTAACAGAGAAACTAACGCCATATGTTGGTAAAATTGAATTTATCGAGGTACCATTTACTGAGATTCAAGAAGAAATCAAAAAAAATATTCCTCAAGGATATTGGATGACGATTACTCGACGGATGATGTTGCGTTTGACGGATGAGATCAGACGTATGCGCCATGGTTTAATCATTTTAAATGGTGAATCATTAGGACAAGTGGCTTCTCAAACACTTCAAAGTATGGTGGCAATCAATGAAGTCACCAATACGCCAATCATTCGTCCAGTTGCTACTATGGATAAATTAGAAATCATCGAAGTAGCTGAACAAATTGACACGTTTGAACTGTCCGTTCAGCCATTTGAAGATTGCTGTACCATTTTTGCTCCTCCAAAACCAAAAACACGTCCTCGTCTAGATAAAGTTCATCAATACGAGGAACGTTTGCCGATTGAAGAAATGATCAACCGAGCATTAGCCGGTCTAAAAATGGAAACGATCCATACAGTTGCAGTAAATGAACAAGTAGAAGAATTTGCTGATTTATTGTAAAAAGATTCATTTAACTGCATGCATTTTTTATTGATAAATAGTAGAACACATGAACAGCAACCATTGTTTTTGTGTTCTTTTGTTTTGTGATAGCAAATAGATCAATCGTGGAGCAAATCAGAAAGAAGAAAGTAAATCGGCTCAAGAGTAAAAATAGTGACAGATTTTTTATTTCATGAAAAAACAATTTTTGTTTTGCAAGTAAGACAAGTTGCCTATTTTTTATGAGGTCATTGCTCCACTTTAAAATAAATGATAAACTAATCATGTGAAGAAATTAACAAAGGAGCTTGACTATGGGCGAAAAAAATAGGACTTTACCAAAAGCAACTGCTAAAAGACTGCCATTGTATTTACGTTATCTAAAAATGTTAGATGATTCAGGTATCAAAAGAATCAAGTCAAATGAATTTAGTAAGATTACTCAAGTGCCTTCTGCCAGCATCCGCCGTGATTTTTCTTACTTAGGCGAGCTAGGACGCAGTGGCTATGGTTATGAGGTTCCTTATTTAATAGAAGTGTTTGATCAGATCTTAAATACAGAAGAAGAAAAACGCATTGCCCTTGTTGGTTATGGTAATTTAGGGAAGGCATTAAAACATAACAATTTTAGAAGAAATAAAAATTTAAATATTGTTTGTGTGTTTGACAACGATCCTGAAATTGTTGGACAAGAAGTGGATGGACAAATGATCTATTCGATTGAACAATTTGCAGAAATTGCCCAAAAAGAAAATATTACCGTCGCAATTTCTACGGTACCTAGTAAATATTCCCAGTCAGCCATCAATGAAATAGTCAATGGGGGGGTATCTGCTATTTTAAATTTTGCACCAGATCGTGTGATTGTGCCAGATCACGTAAATATCCAATACATTGATTTAACTACAGAATTGCAAACACTTATTTATTTTGATGAAAAATATTCAGAAGTTTTTTCTTGATATTTAAAAAAAATAATTTTGTGAAGCATAGAGAAGCACTTAGAAGTAGCACTTCTAGGTGTTTTTAACTTGTTTGAACATTTAACAAGGATAATAATAACAAATAGTAACAAATTCAGTTCTATTTTATTTTTTAAAATTAAATAACGGGTATGATTAATTTTTTTGTTGTTGATTTATCTATTTTTAACTGATAGAATCTTTTAAATTTAAGGATTTTATTTATGAATATTTGCTTATTTTTTTAATGAATATAACAGTTTAAAAAAAAATCGACAATATCTAGAGGAAAATAAATGGAATGTAGGTAATTTACTTCAATTTTCAAATAGGAATAATCTAGAATATATCATCAGTTTTTTGTTGTTACGATTATGTTAAAAAGGAGTTAAGTTGCCTTTAGAATCTACAATAATGATGAAAGATGGGAGTAATAAAATGAATAAATTCGAACAAGAGCGAATCAAAGAAGAGATCTTGTCGGTAATGAACGATGTGAAGGACAAAAATAATGAAGGTTATCAACAATTGTTAAGGGTGTTAGAGAAAACCCCCTATGAAACGAATAAAGAATATGAACAATTATTAAAACAATTCCAAGAGAAAAAATCAAATATTGAGACGAAAGAAGGCGAAAAATTACTAGAATTGTTGAAAAAGCAACCGACAGTGACAATGAAAGAAGTCGTTGAATCGTGTGTTAATTTTCAGAAAATTTCTGATAATACAGACTTACAAAAATTATTTTTTGATCTTTTGATTGAATCAAAAGTAGAACAATTAAATCAACTGGTTTTATTAAAAAGCTTATCCAGAACTTGTGAATTAAATTTTTTAGTAGAAAACGAGCGTAAGTCCTTAAATCGAGAATTAAAAGCTGGTTGTATCGAATTGCAATATGGCATGGAATCAATTGAAACAAAAAAACATATCTTAGAAAGTTCATTAAATCTGTTGAGAGATAATAACTATAGATATTATGGCACTGAGCTAAATAAAGAGGAAGCGATTAAAAATGGGTATAGAGAAGTAGTCATTGAAGCTCTTTTATCCATGGAAATTGATGATGAATTTAGTGATATTTATGATTTTTTAAAGAGCAATGAAGCCCTTCATAAACTATTACAAAGAAATAGTTTATCAAAAAGTGAAAAAAAAGCGCATATAAGGGTTGCGTTCGAACAAAGCGATCTATCTAAAGCTAGAATACGGAAATTCTTTAACCAACTTTATGGAACGATAGAAGTAAGGTCTCCTGAAAAAGAGATCGTTCACTTAATTGCAAAAGAAGTAAGTGTTGATCATGCGATAAAATTCGATGATGCATTAAGAGGAACGCATAAAATACCGGTTGAAATCTTGACTCAAATCGATAAAAAAGCACAATCTACCCTTGTCAAAGAAGGTATCAGGCAGTTAGTCGATACTTCATTTAATAAAAACGAACGTTTACAATTTTATAAAGAAAGTCTGGAACAAAAATTAACGAAAGAAGAGCAAGAAGAATTCAATCATTTGTTAAATAAAAGGTCACAAGTTCATGAATTTGAGAATTTATATCATTCTTTAAATTCCTCAGAGTTAAAGGAACAACTATCACAGATAGGCCGAATGACTTTTGGTATAGAAACATGGGAAAAATTTGAAACCATTCAAACATTCAAACAAGAATTAGCAAAGCAAAGCCCAGAAAAAAGTGTTGTTTTCTCAGAATTGATGAAAAAAGACTTAAGGGAAATAGAAAACCAACGAATAATGAGTGCCATCCAATCCATCGATAGCAGACTGATGAATTTCCAGAATATCAATCAGTTGCAACCAAAAGAATTGGCAGATATTCTATTTAAAATGAGAATCCTTTATCCAAATTGGAATGAAGAACTAAAGCAACAAACAAAAAAACAATTAACCGCCCATTTACCAGAAAATAAACAAAATGAGATCGCACAAATGGTTGAAGAAAAGGAAATGATCCACTGTACTTCTGCAATCAGTTCGAAAATGGGGAAAGAATTACAAAATATAGTAGAAAATGAGGAAAAAAGTCAACTAGCAAGCAAAATTGATGAAGTAAAACTGGAATTAGAGAAGCAGAAAATCCATTATCTCTCTCCGGTAATAATGAAAATAATTTACGAAAAATTATATGAAAAAAATAATGGGTATGTAACAATTGAAGACAAACAAAAAACGCTGAAAGAATTGGATAACCTTACAAAAAACAATGACCTCATTGAATCAATTAAAAAAGAATTAACAATTAAAAATATCAAATATACAGATGATGAAGTCATCACTTGGGTGAAAAAATTTTTAACAACGGACAAAGAAAGTAAGCAAAAAGAATATCAAGTAATTTTGAAAAAAATAGATAAATTTTTAAGAAAAATGGATAATCAAACAGCTAAGAAAGAAATAAGTCAATTTTTAGTAGAGTTAAATAAAGAAAAAGAACAAATAAAAACGGCAATGGAAGATACTTTTTTTCATATTCATGAACATAGAAACAATGACGTTGGCGAAGAAGAACAATTTAGGCTTGAACTTTATCAAAAAGAAGTTATTCAAAATTTTATACATAAAGATCCTAACTTAAAAAGTGTCATTGAAGCGTGTATAAAACAAGTTCCTTTAGTCTCTTGTAGTGGGAGAAAATTAAAGAACGGTCGTAAAATGACTAAACCATTTGAAGAAGATTGGTGGTATGTTAAATGGGATCCATTAGAAAAGTATTTAAATTCTAAGATAGGTAAAAAAAATATATTGGTTTCTGAAGTCAATCGTAAGGTGAATGAGTTACTTAAAGTAAACAGTAAGATTTGTTCGCAGATTGTCTGGTCATTGGCTATAGATGCAGCAGGTGCGTCGATCAACTTAAATCATACATATGCAGCAGAACCTATAGAACAGCAATACCTTGGGAAAAAAACAATTAGTAGCAAGTTATCAAACGCTAAAGTGGCATAGAGAGGGCCACTTATCACAGAAGATACAGCCAACTGAAAATCAAAAAGCAATCAAAGTACAAGATGAACAAAAATCTAGTACACCACTTAATATACTATCAGGTGAATTATTAAGTGAACATAAAGCGAGGAATGAACGAGATAGACCAAGCTTCTCAGGGATGAAGCTAGAAATTCTTGACAAGGAGTTACAAAAATTTAAGGATATAACAGGAAAAGCACAAGAAATTGCAAAGCAAGCGCCTGAAGAGAAGGAAGATACAGCTAGTTCAAAGTCCTTGACGAAAAAACTCATTTCAGCTCCAGTAGTAGATCTTCAAACATTCAAAGAACGAGAAATGAAGGCAAAAAAGGAAGCCTTACTAAAAAGAGGGGAGAGTGTATCTACAATTAAAGATAAAATTGCAATGGTTGAAAGAAATTGAATCTAGGATATCTAACTATGGTTCGTTACCTTAAATCTTTCGTGCGTTTTGTGCCAAATTGATAAATGAAATATTCAAATCAAAAATAGAATATATGCTTTATTGAATGAATAGCTTTATTTTGAACTTGTTTGACTTTAAAATCGAACCATTGTAAAATGAAACGTAACGTTGAACAAGAGGAGTAACTAGTGCTTGACTGATAGAGAGAGAACGAATGGTGGAACGTTCTTAGGAGAGGCTGGTGAAGGTAGCTTGGGAGTTTTTATCTTGAACCCTTATTTGAAGCATCTGGCTGGGGCTAGGGGTAAACGAGTCGTGATCGTTAACTCACTGAAAGTGGTAATAGGAAACTATTACAAATTAGGTGGTACCGCGTAAACTAATACGTCCTAAAATACGAAAGTATTTTAGGATTTTTTTTATTTTTAAGGAGGGCATCAGTATGACGGAAGAAAAAAATTTATCAACAAAATACAATCCACAAGAAGTTGAAGCTGGTCGTTATCAAAAATGGTTAGATCAAGACTTATTCAAACCAAGTGGAGATAAGAAAGCAAAACCTTATTCCATTGTGATTCCACCACCAAATGTGACAGGAAAGCTTCATTTGGGACATGCTTGGGACACAACTTTACAAGACATGCTGATTCGTCAAAAACGTATGCAAGGTTTTGATACACTTTGGTTGCCTGGTATGGATCATGCCGGAATTGCAACACAAGCGAAAGTTGAAGAAAAACTGCGTCAGCAAGGTATTTCACGCTATGATTTAGGCCGAGAAAAATTTGTTGATCAAGTTTGGGAATGGAAAGAAGAGTATGCAAGTCATATTCGTGAGCAATGGGCAAAGATGGGCTTATCTTTAGACTACAGCCGTGAACGTTTTACTTTAGATGAAGGTTTGTCAGAAGCTGTTCGTAAAGTATTTGTTACACTTTATGAAAAAGGTTTGATTTATCGCGGAGAATATATCATTAACTGGGATCCTCAAGCTCGTACAGCTTTATCAGATATTGAAGTAAATCATAAAGACATCGAAGGCGCATTTTATCATATGAGTTATGAACTCGCTGATGGTTCTGGTGTGGTTGAGATCGCAACTACTCGTCCAGAGACGATGCTTGGTGATACAGCAATTGCAGTCCATCCAGAAGACGAGCGCTATCAGGCATTAATTGGTAAAACCGTCATTTTACCTTTAGTCAATAAAGAAATTCCGATTGTTGCAGATGAATATGTCGACATGGAATTTGGGACAGGCGTTGTAAAGATTACACCTGCTCATGACCCAAATGACTTTGAGGTCGGCAATCGCCATGATTTACCACGAGTAAATGTGATGAACGAAGATGGCACAATGAACGATTTAGCTGGTCAATACGCTGGTATGGATCGCTTTGAAGCTCGTAAAGCTATCGTTTCTGATTTAAAAGAAATCGGTAGACTCATCAAAATCGAAAAAATGGTGCACAGTGTGGGCCATTCAGAACGTACAGGTGTAGTTGTGGAACCTCGTCTATCAACACAATGGTTTGTTAAAATGGCACCGCTCGCTGAAAAAGCCATTCAAAATCAAGAGACGTCTGATGCCGTGGAATTTTTCCCACCACGCTTCAATCAAACGTTCTTACGTTGGATGGAAAATGTCCATGACTGGGTCATTTCTCGTCAACTATGGTGGGGTCATCAAATCCCTGCTTGGTACCATAAAGAAACTGGCGAAATGTATGTAGGAATGGAAGCACCAGAAAATAGCGAAGACTGGTTACAAGATCCAGATGTATTGGATACTTGGTTCAGTTCTGCTTTATGGCCTTTTTCAACAATGGGCTGGCCTGATACAGATAGCGAAGACTTTAAACGATACTTCCCTACAAGCACGTTAGTAACAGGCTATGACATCATCTTTTTCTGGGTAAGCCGAATGATCTTCCAAAGCTTAGAGTTTACCGAACGCCGTCCTTTTGAAAACGTCTTGATCCATGGCTTGATTCGGGATGAACAAGGACGGAAAATGAGTAAATCTCTTGGAAACGGGATTGATCCAATGGAAGTCATTGAAAAATACGGGGCAGATGCTTTGCGTTGGTTCTTATCCAATGGGTCTGCTCCTGGACAAGATGTACGCTTTAGTTATGAAAAAATGGATGCTTCATGGAATTTCATTAATAAAATTTGGAATGCCTCTCGTTTTGTTCTCATGAATGTTGAAGGAATGACTGTTGAAACTATTGATTTAACAGGTGAAAAAACAGTTGCGGATCGCTGGATCTTAACTCGCCTCAATGAAACAATTACGAAAGTCACCGAGTTATTTGATCATTTTGAATTTGGCGAAGCGGGACGCCAACTATATAACTTTATATGGGATGACTTTTGTGACTGGTATATTGAAATGAGTAAAGAAATCTTATACGGTGATGATGCGGCTTCAAAACAAACGACTAAAAGTATTTTGGTGCACACATTAGATCAGATTTTACGTTTATTGCATCCAATCATGCCGTTTGTAACCGAAGAAATCTGGCAACATCTTCCACATCAAGGAGAATCTTTAGTTGTGGCTGATTATCCAGTGGTTCATCCAGAATATGATGATGAAACAGCTTCTAAAGGAATGGAAGTCTTAAAAGAACTAATTCGTTCCGTCCGTAATATTCGTTCTGAAGTGAATACACCGTTATCAAAACCAATAACTTTATTGATTAAAACCAACGATCCTAAAATCGGTCAGTTCTTAACGGAAAACATAAGCTACATTGAACGTTTCTGTAATCCAGAAGAATTAACGATTTCAAGTGATATCGTGGCACCTGATTTAGCTATGTCTGCTGTTTTAACAGGGGCAGAGATTTTCTTACCATTAGCAGGGTTAATTAATATTGAAGAAGAAATCCAACGTTTAGAAAAAGAATTGGCAAAATGGACTGAAGAAGTTAAACGTGTGCAAGGAAAGTTAGGCAATGAACGCTTTGTAGCTAATGCGCCAGCAGAAGTTGTTGAAGCAGAGCGCACAAAAGAAAAAGACTATTTAGATAAACAAACAGCTGTTAAAGAGCGTATCCGTAGCTTAAGAACAATCCAATAGTAAAAAATAAATGAAATAAAACAAAAGAGGCAAATAAACGAAAGTGGATTTGCCTCTTTTTCTTTTGCCAATCAAAAAAGTAGAGGAAAAGAGATTGCTTTATTGTGAGACGGATAGAATTTTCATTTTAGAATGCTTGGAGACTATTATAAACTTATCCTCACTTAGCTAAACCTAATTTTTTAAGCTGGAAATGGAAGCTTTTTGGGAAAAGAGTAGACGTGAGGGTATATTTCTTTGCTCACAGAGATTTCTCTTATTAACCAAATCCCCCATAGTTCCTACAGTTTTGTTTATTTGAAGGCAGCAAATCCCATAAAATGTTGTCTTAGTCCTTTAAAGGATGAGCGCCTTTTGCCTATCTAAGTTAAAAAGACTATGTCTTTTTCTACTATTGCACTTTCTTTTTGCTATAATAAAAGTGAAATGGGGGAACGTTGATGAAAATTGAGGAAGCAATTACTTGGATTCATAGCCGCTTGCCATTTGGTTCACGTCCAGGATTGGATCGAGTGGAAGCATTACTAGAAGTAGTGGGGCATCCTGAAAGACAAGTAAAAACGATTCATATTGCAGGAACAAATGGGAAAGGTTCTACAGTGACTTATCTTAGATGCCTGTTGGAAGAAGCAGGGTTAACTGTTGGTACATTTACCTCACCATACATTGAATCATTTAATGAACGAATTTCAATTAATGGTCAAAAGATACCTGATAAAGAATTGATCAAGCTCGTTCAAAAATATCAGCCTCTTGTGGAACAATTGGATCAATTTGAAGCAGTTGCTGGAATCACAGAATTTGAAACCTTGACCGCAATGGCCTTTGATTATTTTTTGTGTCAAAAAGTAGATGTAGCAATTATTGAAGTGGGTCTAGGTGGCTTATTGGATTCAACGAATGTTGCGGTCCCCATGCTAACGGGTATCACAACAATTGGCTTAGATCATACAGATATTTTGGGAGATACTATTGAAGAGATTGCTGCGCAAAAAGCTGGTATTATCAAACGAGGCGTGCCAGTTGTTACTGGGAATATCGAAACACCTGCTTTAGAAGTGATTAAAAAACAAGCAAAATTAAAAAACGCACCTATCTATTCTTTAAAAGAGAACTATATGATTACTTACCAACGCCCTGCTGATAAATGGGGGGAAGTGTTTACTTTTCATAATGAAACCGGTAAAATGACTCACCTTAGCACCGCAATGATTGGTCAACACCAAGTAGAAAACGCAGGGATGGCTATTGAATTGTACCAAATATACTGTAAGATTGAAGAGCTTCCTTTTAGAGAAAAGGATATTAAAAAGGCATTGAAAAAGGCACAGTGGCCTGGTCGGATGGAAAAAATAAGTGAAGAACCCTTGGTCATTTTAGATGGAGCTCATAATACACACGCAGTAAAAAGATTAGTACAAAATTTAAAAAAAGAGTTCCAAGGTTATCAAATCAATCTTTTATTCTCCGCCTTAAAAACCAAAGACGTGGAAAGTATGTTAAGTCAATTAAAAGAAGTGCCCAATGTCCATATTTATTTAACCACATTTGAATCTCCCAAAGCGATAGATTTGAGCTCTTTTACGGATTTAGTAGATGAAAACCTTTCGATTGTCTCCTTATGGCAATTCGGTTTAGCAGAAATATTGGAAAAAATGACAGATGAAGATGTCTTAGTGGTTACTGGGTCACTCTACTTTATTTCTGAAGTACGTACATTATTATTACAATTAGGAGGAAAACATGAATTATAAATCAGTCATTTTTGATATGGATGGGCTATTGTTCGATACTGAAATTGTTTATTATGAAGCATCTCAAGCAGTAGCTGATCGAATGGGTTTCCCTTATGACAAAGAATTATATCTAAAATTTTTAGGTGTATCTGATGAAGAAGTTTGGGCCAATTACCATCAAATTTTTGCAGAATTTGGAAAAAATAATGTTCAAAAATTTATAGACGATGCTTATGAAGAAACAATCAGACGCTTTTCTTTAGGTGAGGTTCAATTAAAGCCGGGAGTGTTAGAATTATTAGACTTTTTAGAAGAGCAACAAATACCCAAAGTCGTAGCTTCTAGTAATCAGCGACATATTATTGAGCTATTACTAGAAAAGAAACAACTTTCTAGTTATTTTGACACGATTGTTTCAGCAGAAAATGTCCAGCGAGCAAAACCAGATCCAGAAATATTTTTATTAGCTCATCGATATTTGGGAACAGAAAAACATGAAACATTGGTTTTAGAAGATTCACAAAATGGGATACTTGCGGCTTCAAGTGCAGAGATCCCAGTGGTCATGATCCCAGATTTATTGCTTCCTTCAGATAAATTAAAAGAAAAAACAGTAGCAGTCTTCTCTTCTTTACATGAAGTCCCAGAATTTCTAAAAAAATAAAAAATAGTTCCCCCTTTTTTCGTATCTTATAGTGAAGAGAAAAAAGGGGGAATTTCATGGAAAAAAGCTTGTTGGCTGCTGTGCCAGCGACTTCATTGCCTAGAGAAAGGATGCTACTTTATGGCGAAGAAGCATTATCAGACCAAGAGTTATTGGCTATTTTATTACGCACAGGACAGCACCCACATAATGTTTTAGAAATTGCCGGTCATTTGCTGAAAACATTTGGCGGATTGGCTCTTTTAAGACAAGCAACACTAACTGAATTAGAGGAAATACGAGGAATTGGGCGTGTCAAAGCACTCGAAATCAAAGCGTTAGTCGAATTAGGTAGAAGGATTCAAACAGAACACGTGGCAGTAAAATCTCAGATCCATGCAAGTTATGAATTAGCAAAAGAATTGATCCTGGAATTAAAAGATTATAAACAAGAACACTTGATTTGTATTTATCTAGACACAAAAAATCAAGTGCTATTGAAAAAAACATTGTTTATTGGTTCGTTGGACCAAACAATTGCGCACCCAAGAGAAGTCTTTCATTACGCTGTACGTTATTCCGCTGCACGTATCATTTTGGTTCATAATCATCCTTCTGGAAATGTGATCCCCTCTAAACAAGATTTACTATTTACTAAAAGAGTGCAAAAATGTGGAGAAATGATGGGTATTGATGTATTAGACCATTTAATCATTGGTAATAAACAATATTTTAGCCTTAGAGAGGAGGGATTAATGGAAGAAGAATAGGCATAAAATAGAGAAATAGATGAAGTAGCTTTCTTGCAAAAAAAAAGAACCAAGTGTACAATTATATTGTAATTTTGTTTGGGAATAGAAGTTGAAACATCTGTTGCACCTCTATCGTACGCGAGCAATGTTACAATCAATTAAGTGCTTCGGCACGAGGAGGGTATTATTAATGGAAAACGGAACAGTTAAATGGTTCAACGCTGAAAAAGGATTTGGTTTTATTTCACGTGAAGACGGAAGCGATGTTTTTGTTCACTTTTCAGCTATCCAAGGTGACGGATTCAAAACTTTAGAAGAAGGTCAAGCAGTGACTTTTGACGTTGAAGAATCAGATCGTGGCCCACAAGCTGCTAATGTTGAAAAAGCTTAAGCGTAACGAATAAACTAAATAAGTGTTGTTCACCTATTTAATGATTAGGTAAAGACGAGTACCAATTAAAGTGTATTTGTCTCATTCCTATTGGAACGTAAAACGAATCCTTTGTGAGTGGCAGGATCATTTATCCATGCTTCTTGCAAAGGATTTATTTGTCCTTATAAAAAAGTGAAGTGATTGCAATTAAAAATTTTTTATGAGCAACACTCTATTTTATAGATATTCATCATAATGATATTATTTTTATCTACCTATAAAACAAGTGGAAAAAGATATTTGTCTTTATAATCTTATTCTAAGGTAAAGAGTAGGCACATTTTTATATATGGAACTGAAAAATAAAAGTAAATAATATTTATTTTTTCAATAGGCTAGAACAAAAAGTTCTAGAATAAGAGAAAGAAAAATTTTTGGTCAATAGACATGGGAAGTTAAGATGTTTCAATCGATAAAATCTGGTTTGAAATAATGAATAAAAAAGATAAATTGATTTATTTCTGTTAAATAAAAAACATATATTTATTCTATTTGCTTTAAAAAATTTTTCAAAATGAACTTTGAATAATTGTTGATTCTAACAAAATAACAATATTTTTCTTTTTGATAATTTTTAATGTTTAGATTAAAAATAAAAAAGTAATTTTGTTAATTAAAAAAAATTAAAATAACTGATGTTTCTGTATAGGTAGACGTAGTTTAAATTTATTATTATATAGTTAATATTTGATTAAAAAATATAAATTATTTATAATATATAACAAATAAGTTGGATCAAATGTATTTCCTCGTTAGAAATAGAGCAAATACAATAAATGAACCAGTTGAATATTGTGAATGTTTATCAAATGGTAAATCTTTTAAGGTGATATTAGACATAACAACGATTGTTTGGGAATTATTCAATAAAAGACAGCGTACGATCTAGCACCAAAGAATCCCACCTCCATTCTGTAGAAATGAGGCTTGCGACTTAAGTCGTGGGAGTGTCAATTGGGTATTAGCAGATAGTCCAAGCAATTAAGGAGGGGAAAAAGAATGAAGAAAAAACTCATATTTATTGGTCTATGCTTATTGATTTTCAGTTTTACTCCTACTACTGCATTAGCTGATCAAAAAGGTTCACGTGTAGTAATTGAATTTAAAAATGATTATTCTCCTGAATCATCTAATCTTTCTGAAAGCACCAAGACATTACTACAAAGTTATCCTAAGACCAATGATTTTATGAATGACCGTTGGTTTTTATATGGTTTAGTCTTCGTTCTTTTAACAATTATCATTAAAAGAAAAAACAACCGACATGAAAAATAGTGTGAAATATTTCTTTTATTTAGTGTTTCTAGTAACATCTATTACCGTCTTCATTCCAGAAAATATTTTAGTCTAGAAAAAAGTATAATGGGTAACACAGGGCATAGGTACGTTCTAACAATCTGATCTTACGAAAGAAGACAGTAAACCCATAACAAACAATTCACTAAAAATTTGTTTTTCAAATTTGAATAAAAAATATGAACTATTTGATTACCATGTTATTTTTGATAATAATTTGAATGATCTAATGATTAAGAATTTACAGAGAACCAGCACTTGAAAAAATAAAATTATGATCGTTTCTTGGAATAACGTAATTGTTTAGTACGCACTGTCTGAGGATCTGTTAAGTCTGTACGCATTAAGTTGCAAGTTTTCAGTAAGGATGCTACATTTTAGGTGCGCTAAGACTAATAGTGGTGCGTTCAATAGAGTTAGTAATAAAAGAGCCAGACCCCCGGCAAAAAGGTCTGGCTCTTCTTACGTCAAAAAAGTATCGCATAAAAAAATATAAAAGTGGGTGCTCTTTTTTGTTAACTCAAATAAATCATTTGGGTGTAATCGTCTAGCCTTTTGATCTACTGCAGCTAAAGAATGTTGAGACAGGTTGAAAAATTTTGTATTTTCGATATCCTTATTTTAAAGTAAAAGTGAGAGGATAGATGAAATGAATATATATTTTACGTGGGGATACACAAATAAAATAATTAACGAACTAATAGAAAGGAGATGATATAAAGTAATACGAAATAGAGGAGAATTAATATGTTAAATAAAAAAAATATCACTCAAAATGATTATAAATTAATTTTAAAAATTTGGGAGAAATCCGTAAAGGCAACCCATCATTTTTTGTCTGTAGAGGATTTTAATTTTTATAAAAAAATTATTCCAGAGAATTTAGATTATGTTAATCTATATTTATGGGTAGATGATGATAAAGTGATCGGATTTAGCGGGATAAACAATGATGAATTGGTTATGTTATTTCTTGATCCTGAATTCATAGGTAAGGGATATGGTAATAAAATATTGCTTAATTTGGTTGAAACTGAAAACATTAAAAGAATGGATGTTAATACTCAAAATGAGCATGCGAAAAAGTTTTATTTAGATCATGGATTTGAAATTGATTCAGAAAGTAAAATAGATGGTTTTGGTAAACCATATCCTATAGCTCATTTAATCAAGAAATAAATAGTTATTTAAGTTGATAAGTTCGTTTATAAAATTTATTTTCACTAAAAAAATTGAAACAAAAACATTTAGCTCTGAAAAATAAGTCAAAATTCACGGGAATTGCTTTTCAAATTTTTGTGAATTTCGACTTATTTTTTTGAAAGAGTTGCTTCTACTTTCGCCATATATGACAAGTGTAAAAAAGCTTCATTTATAAACCAAGCACCGATGGGAATCTTTGCATTTGCACGACAAACATCTTTATTATCTATAACTGTTATTATAAAGAAAACCAAAAGAAAGTGAAAAAGCTCTATTTTGCGTAGAAAACTGGTTTTATCTTGAAGAGGAAGATAGGGATATCTGGTCAGTAAAGTATTTGGTTTATTTATATTCAAAGCAGACTATAAGAAGCATTTAGAGGAGAAAAACTGTTCAATTTAGAGAAAAAAGAAGGCTGATTTTGAGCTTACGCATCAAAACCAGTCTTCTTTTTTAGTTGTTGTTTTCTTCATCTGGTGTCATGACCATCGGAATGATCATCGGATGTCTTTCCGTTCGTTCTAATAAGAAAGGTTGTAACGCTCCGGCCATTGCTTCTTTCAGCTTATGCTCGGAACAATCAGGTGCATTCAATACCTCTCGTAAAGCCCGGAAAAGAATGCGTTGTGCTTCGTTGATCATCTCTCCGGATTCGCGCATATAAACAAAACCACGAGATAAAATATCGGGACCAGCAAGAATTTCTTTCTTTTTAATATCAACAGTAGCGACTGCAAGAACTAATCCTTCTTCAGATAATAAATGGCGATCTCTTAAAACAACGTTTCCGATATCACCGACACCACTACCATCAATATAAATATCTCCTGCAACAAAGTGACCCGCAGGACGAGCAGTTTCACTCGTTAAAGCTAAAACATCTCCATTTTCCATAATGAAGCAATTTTCTGCAGGGACACCTGTATCTTGTGCCAGAGAAGCATGGATTTTCAACATTCTAAATTCTCCGTGAACTGGAACAAAATATTTTGGTTTCATTAAGCGAAGCATCAATTTTTGTTCTTCTTGCCCACCGTGACCTGAAGTGTGAATATTGTTGATTTTTCCGTGCATCACTTCTGCACCAGCTTCTGAGAGTAAGTTAATCAAATGGTTGACACTCGTTGTATTCCCAGGAATAGGTGAACTTGAAAAAATGACGGTATCATCAGGTTGGATCTGAATTTGACGATGCGTACCATTGGCAATACGGCTTAAAGCAGCCATAGGTTCGCCTTGAGAACCCGTACATAAAATCATCGTCTCATTAGCAGGTAAACGATTGATCTCATGGGCGTCTACAAACGTTCCATCAGGGACTTTGATGTAGCCTAAGCGTTGACCATTAACAATGGCATTTTCCATGCTTCGACCAAAAACAGCAATTTTTCTGCCAGTAGCCACCGCCGCATCTGCTGCTTGTTGTAAACGGAAGATGTTTGAAGCAAAGCTGGCAAAAATGATTCGTCCTTCGATTTTTTCAAAAATCTTTAGAATTGAAAGACCGATCGTTTTTTCTGATTTAGTGAATGTCGGGATTTCAGCATTTGTACTATCTGATAATAAACAAAGTACCCCTTCTTCACCAATACGAGCCATTTTATGCAAATTGGCTGGTTCACCAACAGGGGTGAAATCAAACTTGAAATCGCCTGTTGCGACAATGTTACCAGACGGCGTTTTGACGACGACACCTAGTGCATCCGGAATACTATGAGTGGTTCTAAAAAAGCTTACTGATGTTTTTCTAAAACGAATCACGGTGTCTTCGTTAATTTCGTGCATTTTGGCATCTCTAAGTAAACCATGTTCATCCAACTTGTTGGTAATCAATGCTAGAGCTAATGGTCCTGCATAGATGGGAATATTCGCTTGCTTTAATAAATAAGGAATCCCCCCAATATGGTCTTCATGTCCATGAGTAATCACTAGTGCTTTTACTTTGTGTAAATTTTGAACGATGTAGTTGTAGTCAGGAATGACGTAGTCAATGCCAAGAAGGTCATCTTCTGGAAATTTGATGCCAGCATCAATAATGATGATCTCGTCTTGAAATTGTACCCCATACGTGTTTTTCCCGATTTCACCTAATCCACCAATAGCAAAGACGCCTGTCTCATTATTTTTGATGGAAAGTTTCATATTAAAACTCCACTAGTGTGAATTCAGCATTTTCTTTTTCATATTCTAGATGGCTTCCTTCTAGAAGTTGAACGAATTCAATGTTGTATGGGGTATTTTCTTCCACTTGTTGGCGAGCTTCAACATCACTAGCTGCCTCAATGTAAAGTGATTTTGTTTGTTCTCGTTTGGGATTACGAATTTTAGTTTCTTGGTAATATACTTTGTAAATCATGTTTTTGTCTCCTTTATCTGCATAATGCAGTAATTTAGCTAGTTGATTTTTCAGACAACACAAAACGAGCGGGCAAGCCACCTGAATTTTTATATGCTTTGATTAAAATGATTGATTCTAATCAAAGAGACAAGCCTCGTTTTGCTTATCTGTTCGGAATTTTCTTCAACCGTACCTTCTGTATGAATTCATACAATCATTAGTTGCTATTTTAGCATAAAAAAGTGGATAAGTATAGAAATCAACTAGATGGATAAAAAAATGTTTTTTATCATTTGTATATAATAAAAATAATTTTTGATGAGAGATGTGTTCTATATAATATAGGAGTGTGCTATTATTTTTATTAGTAGCTAAATTATTCTAATTAAAAGGAGATGAGAAAGTGGAGTTGATGTGGCACTACACTATGCGCTACAAGAAATACTTAATACTAAATTTTATTTGCGTGTTCGGCTTTATTTTGATTGAGTTAGGACTACCAACAATTTTAGCACGTATGATCGATGTAGGGATTCGCAATGATGACTTTGATTATGTAAAACAACAAGGAATATGGATGATTGTGATCACTGTTATTGGTATCGTGATGAATATATTATTAGGGTATTTTGGTTCGAGAATCACAACGAATATTGTGGCGGACATTCGTGATGATTTATTTCAAAAAATTCAAAGCTATTCCCATCAAGAATATGAAACATTAGGCGTTTCTTCTTTAATTACTCGTACGACTAATGATGCTTATCAGATTATGCTATTTTTACAAAACATCTTAAGAATTGGTTTTATGGCCCCAATGATGTTTATTGTAAGTCTTTATATGGTGATGAGAACGAGTGTTTCGTTGGGGTTTTATGTCATTGGCGCCTTACCTATTTTACTATTAGCGGTAATAGCTATTGCGAAATTTTCTGAACCATTATCCAAAAAACAACAGAAAAATTTGGATAAGATCAACAGTATATTAAGAGAAAACCTTTCTGGATTACGTGTTATCAGAGCATTTGTTAATGAAAAATTTGAAGAAAAACGTTTTGCGAAAGTAAATGATAACTATGCGAAAAGTTCAAAAAGCTTATTTCGTTTAATGGCTATTGCACAGCCAGGTTTTTACTTTTTATTTAATATCGTGATGGTTTTGATCATATGGAGTGGGACGATCCAAATTGATGCTGGAACTTTACAAGTAGGGGATTTAATTGCTTTCATTGAATATATTTTCCATGCTTTATTTTCATTTATGTTATTTGCTAGTGTTTTTATGATGTATCCACGAGCGGCTGTTTCAGCAGGACGGATCCAAGAAGCATTAGATGCTTCACCAGCGATAACAGAAGATCCAAACGGTGTATCTGAAACAACGACAAAAGGGTACATCGAGTTTAGAAACGTGACTTTTGCTTATCCAGGACATGCTCAAGAGCCGGTGATTCGTAATGTTAGCTTTACTGCTTCACCAGGTGAAACCGTCGCATTTATTGGTAGTACCGGCAGTGGTAAGTCTACGTTGATCCAATTGATTCCTCGTTTTTATGATGTCAGTGAAGGCGAAATTTTGATTGACGGTGTGGATGTGCGTCACTATCGATTGAGTAAATTAAGAAATAAAATTGGTTTCATTCCTCAAAAAGCTTTATTATTCACTGGAACAATTGCAGATAATTTAAGATACGGTAAAGAAGATGCTACGCAAGAGGAAATGGAGCGAGCAGCAGAAATTGCCCAAGCAACCGATTTTATTTCCAAAAAAACAGACGGGTACAACGAACTTCTTTCAGAAGGTGGATCAAACTTTTCGGGAGGGCAAAAGCAACGTTTAGCTATCGCCCGTGCCATTATCCGTCGTCCTGAAATTTATATTTTTGATGATAGTTTTTCCGCACTTGATTATCAAACTGATGCAAAACTTCGGGCAAGATTGAAAAAAGAGACGACTGAATCAACTGTGTTGATCGTGGCTCAGCGAGTAGGTACGATTATGCATGCGGATAAAATTATTGTTTTGAATGAAGGAGAAGTCGTGGGTATAGGCACACACCGTGAATTACTTGAAAACTGTCCAATTTATTACGACATTGCAGCTTCTCAATTATCGAAGGAGGAATTAGCATGAAACAAACCCTTTCCTCTTTAAAAAGATTAGCGCGATACATTAAACCTTATCAGTTAACATTTCTATTCGTTATCCTCTTTACTGTTTTAACGGTCGTATTCAATGCTGCCTTACCTTACGTCGTGGGTTTACCAACGACAGAAATTAGTCGGAACATCGCCAATGGTGAATCAATCAATTTTTCTTATATTTTTAATTGTTTGATCTGGATCACGATAGCAGGACTGGGGTATTGTGTGTCACAATTACTTTCAGGAGTTTTGATGACCAACGTTGTTCAAAGTGCGATGCAAGATTTGCGAAGAGACATTGAAGAAAAAATCAATCGTCTACCTGTTTCTTATTTTGATAAGAATCAACAAGGAAATATCTTATCTCGTGTAACAAATGATGTCGATGCGGTCAGCGGTGCACTGCAACAAGCCTTTATTGGGGTGGTCAATGCTATTCTGGGAATTACAATGGCAGCTGCAATGATGTTTTACATCCAACCAATTATGGCTTTGATCTCAATGATCATGATTCCTGCCTCTATCTGGATTTCGAAACGCGTGATTAACGCTTCGCAAAAATATTTCCAGGAAATGCAAAATTCATTAGGAGATTTAAACGGATTCGTTCAAGAAAATATGACTGGTTTCAGTGTGTTAAAAGTTTACGGTCGAGAACAACAAACACTTGAAGGATTTAAAAAAGTCAATCATCGGTTGAAACATTTTGGGTTTAGAGCGTCCTTTATTTCAGGTTTGATGATGCCGTTGGTTCAATTAACAGCTTATGCAACTTATATCGGAATGGCTGTTTTAGGGAGTTTTTACGTGATTACTGGCGTGATCGTTGTTGGGCAGTTACAAGCGTTTATCCAATATATTTGGCAAATCAGCCAACCAATGGGAAATATTACGCAACTATCGTCCGTGTTACAAAGTGCTTCTGCTGCGACAAAGCGAGTATTTGAGATTTTAGATGAACCAGAAGAAAAAGAAAACAAAGTAGATGTGGCTTTACCGGAGAACATTTTTGGAAATGTTTCTTTTGAACATGTGGACTTTTCGTATGATCCTAAAAAACCATTGATTCAAGATTTAAATTTTGAAGTGAAAGCTGGACAAACGGTAGCAGTTGTGGGACCGACTGGAGCGGGGAAAACAACATTGATCAACTTATTGATGCGCTTTTATGATGTGAGCCACGGTGCAATAAAAATTGATGGTATTGATACAAAAACGATGAGTCGTAGCGATGTTCGTTCTTTATTTGGGATGGTTCTTCAAGATGCTTGGCTTTATGAAGGAACGATTGCTGATAATATTCGCTTTGGAAAATTGGATGCAACCGATTATGAAATTGTGGATGCAGCAAAAACAGCCAATGTGGATCACTTTATAAGAACCATGCCTGATGGCTACGAAATGGCGATCAACGCTGAAGGGAACAATGTTTCTCTAGGGCAAAAACAGTTACTAACGATTGCAAGAGCGGTTATATCTGACCCTAAAATTCTGATACTTGATGAAGCCACTAGTTCGGTTGATACCCGTTTAGAAGCCTTGATTCAAAAAGCGATGGATCGTGTGATGGAAGGTCGGACAAGTTTTGTGATTGCGCATCGTCTGTCAACGATTCGAGATGCTGATCTAATTTTAGTTATGGATCAAGGGCAAATTATCGAAAAAGGAACCCATGAAGGCTTATTAGCGCAAGGTGGGTTCTACGAAAAATTATACAATAGTCAGTTTGCAGAAGAAGCAGTTGAAGAATAAGTAGTGGAAGTGATTTGTTTCTTATTTTCAAAAGAAATGTAGCCACTTGATTTTTGGTATTTTTAGTGGTTAGTGATAGGCTAAATGGATCAATAAAAAATGAAGAGACTATCATGCAAGAATTTTTGAACAAACCAATTGTTGAAATAAAAAAATGATCGTTTAACGTTGCGTGGATAAGAAAAATTCGGTTACTCAATTAATTTTATTGAAAATGAACGACCAATCAAACGATGGCATGCGCAAGCGGAGGTCTATAAAATAGATTTAGAAAAACGATAAAATTTAGCAAAAGAAATACTTCATCATCTCAACTAATTTTAGTAATAAAAATAAGAATAAAAAATGATTCAGCTAATTATCTAAGTGGCTGAGTCATTTTTTATTTACAAGAAAATCCAACTTAGCCTGTAGGGATGACTTATTTTATTGATAAATAAGAAGTAGTGGATTAGATATGTTACTTTGTCAATTGGAATGTTGTGTGAAATGAACTTTTTTTGACTATTCATTTGTTATAGAAAAAACTAAGTTTGTTCTGAAAATTTCGATTCTATTTATGGACAATTTGATTTTAAATAAAGTCGATGTTAGTGATAATTGACTCAATTAAATTTTCTCAGAAAAGTCGTAAAGTAATTAGTAATTATTGTTGAGAAATTAATAATTGTCTTCAAGAAAAAATTTCAGCGATTGATGAGATTGTTCAGGCAGTTAAATAGATAAGTACTACTTTAGAAATAGCCTCTATAGGCAGATCTATTATTGTTTAAAAATGAATCAATATTAGAAAAATTGTTTCTGCGGATCAGATTCTCCCTCAACAATGAACTAATGCAGTGGGCAATAATTGTGAGAATGCTATTAGAAAGTAGTGGCTTCAGTGCTCTTGAAAAAAAGAGGGGATGTTTCTTTTGTAGATAAAATTGAAAGATTTTGAAGGCAAATGGTTAAATCAGGTAAAAAAAGAAAAAGCTTATCTGAGTACGAGTGTTTATAGCGGAAATGTGCAATTACCAGCCTGTAATATTATTTTACGTTTAAATGTTCCTAAAGAAACTGCAGGTGGATATGTCTCTGTGAATGGTTTTGATGGTTTTTCTTCTGAACGAGAACTGCTTTTGGACAAAGATCAAAAATATCGCATCGATCGGGTCAGTACAATCAATTTAAAAAATAAGACTCGCTATCTTGTAGATGCTTCAATCATAAAATAAATAGCTTAATTTGCCAATTTTTAGCGTAAAAAATTTTCAGGATAAACGAAAGCTCATCAAGTAGTGTTGTTTGAATGGAAAGTTGCATCCATTAAATTTAGAAGCAAATGAGAGATGTTCGGATTTTTTAGCTTACTGCCACTTTACGTTTCTATATTTCATATACCACATTTTCGATTTTTTGAAGAGAAATCAGATAATCTGCTATAATTGAGAGCAAATGGAGAAGGAGGAGCATAAGATGAGTCAAAAATTTATTGCGCCCAATGCAACAGTTATTGGAAAAGTGGAATTGGCGGAAGATGTGACGGTTTGGTATCAAGCGGTTATTCGTGGCGATAGCAACTCGATTAAGATTGGTGCCAGAACCAATATCCAAGATGGGACGGTTATTCATGTCGATCATGATGCACCGGTAGAAATTTCAGAAAATGTAACGGTCGGTCATCAGTGTATGCTTCACGGATGCAAAATAGAAAAAGGTGCGTTGATTGGTATGGGTTCAACGATATTGAATCATGCAGTCATCGGTGAAAATAGTTTGATCGGCGCTGGCTCACTTGTGACCGAAGGGAAAATTATTCCACCAAATGTCTTGGCTTTTGGCAGACCAGCAAAAGTCATTCGCCCATTAACAAAAGATGAAATTGAAAAAAATCAACAAAATATCCAGCATTATGTTGATCTGGGAAAACAGTATAATAAAGGTGAATTTAAAGAGCAATATTAGGGGATTTTCTTTAACTATACGAACAAAAAAGGACAGTAAGCCTCTCATTTGAGTAGACTCATTGTCCTTTATTATCGAAGTAGTGGCTAGTTTAAAGAAGTGCTATTTTCCATCACTTCATCAATTAAACCATAGGCTTTTGCTTGTTCAGCCGTCATATAGTTGTCACGATCTGTGTCTTTTTCAATCACTTCCAGTGGTTGACCAGTACGCTCTGCTAAAATTTTATTCAAGCGTTCACGTGTTTGTAAAATATGGCGGGCAGCAATTTCAATTTCTGTTGCTTGCCCTTGTGCACCACCAAGCGGTTGATGGATCATGATTTCAGCATTTGGTAAAGCGAAGCGTTTGCCTTTTTTTCCAGCTGTTAGTAAGAAACTACCCATAGAAGCAGCCATTCCCATGACGATGGTTTGAACATCTGCTTTTACAAAGTTCATCGTATCGTAGATCGCCATACCTGCTGTAACAGAACCACCAGGAGAGTTGATATAAAGATAAATATCTTTTTCAGAATCTTGTGCATCTAGGAAAAGTAATTGTGCGATGATTGAGTTTGCAAGATCATCTGTTACTTGTCCGCTTAACATGATAATACGATCCTTCAATAGTCGTGAGTAAATATCATAAGCTCTTTCGCCACGAGAGGATTGTTCGATAACTGTAGGAATTAAATTCATAATAAGGTTCCTCCTTTATTTCTTTAGAAATAGTGTAACATAAATTTATTTCTTGTACCTAAAAAGTAGTATACATTTTTGGTCAATAAAGGTCAAATAAAAAACTTTTTTAAATAGTCTGCTTAGTCTGGTTTATGTTATGATGAAATGGAAGAAGACAACAAGGAGGAACGCTAATTGATAGTTGGTATTGTCGGTTTTATAGGTGTTTTATTAGGTGCCATCTTAGTATATATAGGCATGGCGGTGCAAATGCGCCATCTTGAAAATAAAGAACAGCGAAGACGAGAATTAGAATTAAAAGTCAAAGAGATTGAAACGTTAAACCAATTGAACAAAAAAATCAATGAAATTTTACAAAAACGAGCAACATTATTAGAAGAATATGTTAGTTTTGATGCGTTTGATGATTGCTATATCACGATAGATGACTTCGCTTATTTACAGTCATTTTCGGCTCAAAATAACTTCTATCTTCCCAATTATATTTTAGAAGAATTGTTTAAGAATATCGCCCATCGAAAAGTTGTTCTTTCTCCAGATGAAACCATGAAGATAGGTGGCTATGCTTATAAAGGTGGCCGAGTGATCTTAGAGAATTTTACAGATAATCTGACAGAAATGATCAATGAGAAAAAAGTGCAATTAAAAAATGTCACACGGCAACCCATCGGCTTCTTCTCAAAAGATGACGTTTGGAGTTAACCAGCTTTTGAACGATTGTCATTCAAATTATTAATAAAAAAACTTTGTAAAATGATTTCATTAACTTTTACAAAGTTTTTTATTTTTAGTGTTTTTGCCAAGTAAATCAAAATGAATGGAGAAAAAATAGCTACTTTCAATTTATCCATTATGAATAAAAGAATTCATTTTACAGCA
>NZ_BJWF01000029.1 GCF_007990225.1 Enterococcus villorum
CTGTTAAATAATTGACTCATTCGTTGAGTATTGGAGAACCCTTGTGATGCAAGGGTTCTTTTTTTACTTTTTTAAAAGATAGACAGCCAAACAACTTTTTCGAAATTTTGTTTGGCTGTCTTAATTACGTCATTGACAGTATTTGTTAAAATATTTACTAGGTATCTACCGATCATTAGGGTTACTTATCTAAAATAGATGTAAGTAAAGAGAAACTAGTTTATAATTTAGCGTATGGTTTTGGTGATGAAAAAATCATACAATCAACCGTGTTATTGATCTAATTTGGAGCAGATGTTACCAATTTTACGACGAAAGATAGAATAAACTTTCAATTCGGAAATTTAAAAATACCCCTCTAACTAGAAAGAGGGAGAATATCAAAATTTTATTTATCTTGAAAATTCGAAGCTATTACTTCTTTTAAATCCGGATTTTCTTTCAATTTTATCGTTTGTTTTTCTTATCTCATCTTTTAGCTTTTTCTTTGTTTTTTGTAATGATTCCGTTGAACGAGATAGCCTTCTTATGCTTGCTCTTAATTTCTTTTGAGGATCTTTTTTTGAAGAACTTTGCCCCATTAATATCACCTCCTTTTATATTACTGTAACCAAAGTGAAAAAGATTAGGAAACTATAATTTCCAAAATAAAAATAAAATGTCATTAGAATAATTTTTAGATAGTTTAACATTTTTTGTAAAATAGAATGTCAAATCTTGATTTATCCAGGATAAAGTTTAATTTATTAAACAACAAAAAACTACTTCGCATTTTGCATACCTCTTTATAAAATAATTTTTTAGATTTATAGAAAAAATAGTCCTAGTCTTTTACAAAAGTAAGTATATAATCCTTTTTGAAAGGGGAGAATTAATAATGAAAGAATCAAAGAAATATACAAAACAAGAATTGTTAAACAAAGAACTTAGTACATTAAGAAAAATAAAAAATGAAACAAAGAGTATCCATGAATTTTGGAAAATTGAACAAACCGTTCCAATAAGATCAAAGGAAAAATTTAACGATTTAAAAAACCAAAGTATAAAAAATCGTGAAAAATACTCTCAAGAAGCACAAAAGATACGTAAAAAAATAAATTCTATAGAACAACAAAGTCCTACTCTATATAAGTAGCAGAAATTTATTGTATATACGTTTTTCTTCTGTGGATGAAGGAGATCTAATATTTTAGAGGTATGATAATAGATATCACTAGACTAAAAAATTGCTTTCTTTAATGTGAAAGGACAGGTAAGAGAATATGGGGAAAAAACTAAAAATATAGTAAGTTTGATGCGAGGCAGAGAGCTGAGAAAAAACATTTCTGATGGAATAAAAAAGTTTCGGGTCCATCATCTTCAGAATATAAGTCCTAAAAAAGTCAAACTAATGAAACAAGAATTAGAAAAACTCAACAAGCAACTCTTATTAAGTAAAATACATAAAAAGTCTGTCGGGAAAAAACAATTTATACAAGTACAGCAAAGACTGCACCAAAGGAAAAAAGAAATAGAAGACCAAATTAAAAAAAGTCGAAGTGGATCCTAGAAAACAAAAGATACAGAAACGATTATTGGATTGCCAGATGTATACGTAACATTAAGTAGTTAAGAACCTCAACTAATCATTTTTTAGCTGAGGTTTTTTGTACATTGCCCTTTATACGCTAGCGAAAAGTTGATTTTAAAATATAGAAAAACATGGAACCCTAAGGAATCATGTATCCATATTAGCAATCTGATTTTATTAAAGTTAGCATATGTTAGGATAGAACTTTCAAATTTTATTAGTATGAAATAATGTCATTTAATCATTCGAGTACCGCACTCCTAGTGAAACAGGATTGCGGCACTTTTTTTATTTTGTGATAAACTAATACATAATCGATTATTTTTGGCAGGTGAAGAAATGAAAACAAAAACGTTGCGTATTTTATTAATAGTAATCGGTATAATACTAATTATTTTTATCGGTTATCATTTATACCTCGAATACCAATCAGATATTCAACTATTCTTTAATCCCAAAGCAAGTCGTCAGCAATTGATGGAAAGTATCCGTTCTCATGGATTTTCTTCGGCGCTGATTTTGAGTTTGCTTATGGGAATTATGTGTGCTGTGCCTGGTATTCCTACTTCAATTATTGGTGTTCTTGTTGGATTAAGTTTCGGTCCGTTAATAGGTACATTGATCAATGTTTTTGGCAATACGTGTGGGAATATCTTGTCGATTTTTCTAATGCAACATTTGAAACTTTTTGATCACTCTAAAAAAAACAACCGCTGGGTGAGAGCGATTCGCCGTATGAGGCATCCTAAAATTGGTTTGATGATTGGATACATGGTGCCGATCATTCCTTCATCTGTCATTAATTTTGCAGCAACCACCTTAAATTTACAAATTCGTGAAATTCTCTTGTCGATCATACTCGGTGTGATTCCGTCCTCTTTGTTATACGCTTGTGGTGGAGAAGCATTGTTTCATGGATACAGCAAGATGGCAATGGGGTTAGTGGCAAGCGTTCTTATATTGACAATCTTAATTGTTGTTATTTATATGGATCACAGAAAACGACATTTAGAGTAGTGAGAAATGATTTGTTCATTGAGTTTAAAGCTAATCACCTAAAAGAACAACAGAATGAATTTTTCTATTTCCAATCTTTCTGAGAAGTTGTAAACTAATAAAGGAAATGAGGGAAATAAATGGAGAGAAATGAAAAAAATACATTCACACATTCACTAATTTTACTTTTATCAATTACATGTGGCGTTGTGGTAGCCAATATGTATTACATTCAACCGATTGGAACAAAAGTTGCCGCAAGTTTATCAGTGAGTACAAGTGCAATCGGTATTTTAACTATGTTAACCCAATTAGGTTATGCATTAGGGTTGTTGCTTTTGGTACCGTTAGGAGATGTGGTTGATCGTCCAAAATTAATTATTCGGATGGCCGCTTTATCAGCTATTTCTTTGTTGGCTGCTTTTTTTGCCCCATCTTTTACTTTATTTGCTTGTGCTTCTTTTTTGATTGGATTACTGTCGATCGTACCACAAATTATTATTCCTTATGGTGCTGTATTAGCTGGACCAAAAGCTAGAGGGAAAGTCATGGGTACTTTACTTAGTGGTCTTTTAGTAGGAATTTTACTTTCACGAACGGTTTCTGGAATTGTGGCTAGTCTCTTTTCGTGGCGGATGATCTATTTATTCGCATTAGTGATGGTTGCCCTATTAACAGGCTTATTGTATTGGAAAATGCCACGTACACAGACAGTTAAAAAAACTTCTGTTTCCTACTTTGACTCATTAAGAAGTTTGCCATACTTAGTTAAGTCGCAGAGGTTACTAAGAGAAGCATCAATTAGTGGTTTTTTTATGTTTGGTACCTTTTCAATCTTTTGGTCGACGTTGATTTTTTATATTAGTAGTCCTGTCTATCGTTGGGGGACATTTGAAGCGGGAATTTTAGCTGTTTTTGGTTTATCAGGAGCAATTGCAGCACCAATCGTTGGTCGTTTAGCGGATTCTTATTCGGAGAAAAAAATTGTTAGTATGGGACTTGTGATGCAAACAATCAGTTTTATTGCATTACTAATTGCTGGAAGTCATTTAACAGTATTATTATTTGCTATTATTTTATTAGATGTGGGAAATCAATTTGGACAAGTTGCTAATCAAACGAGAGTCCAAGGATTAGGAGAAGCAGCTAGTAACCGAAACAATACTGTTTTTATGTTTATGTATTTTATTGGAGGAGCGACTGGCTCATTACTTGGAACAACTATGTGGCAACATGCTGGTTGGCTAGGCGTCACATCCATAGGTATTGCATTTCAGTTAGCTGCCTTCTTCTTTCAGTATGTTGTTTTTAGAGAAAAGTAGTCTAATTAAATTCAATAAGATAAAGCAAAAAGAGGGAAATAATTGATTCATTACCCCTCTTTTTTATTTTATCAAATTCCAGTATGTGTTCTGTTAAACTTTAATGGACACGCTATTTGTTGAAAAAAAGCTGACTAAGAAAACACCAAAGATTCTTGGTGCTTATAGATAAAAAACACGGGTCAATTATTATGCTAGTAAGGATTTAGTTGATGAGATAAGTTTGTTCATTCAAAATAAGAAAAGCAATACTGATTTTTCAGAGTGAGCTTGGAATAGAAGTTTTATAAATAGAAAGAAAGTCTATTTACTTGAAAAAAAGACAGCCTTTTTATGATGCTCATTTCTTAGGACAGATAGCTTTTGCTTAATGAAATAGTTAAAAAAATGAAAATTCATTGATTTGGTCTATACTAATGTTGTAAAATCGAAAAAAACGTGCTATGATTGGGCTATACCAAAAACAAAGGAGTAGTCGTTATGGAAATCATTCGAGTGAAAAATGCTGAAGAAGGCGGAAAAAAAGCTTTTGAAATTATCAAAAAAGGGATGGAAAATGGTGCAAAAGTGCTAGGACTTGCAACCGGAAGTACGCCGATTACTTTATATAAAGAAATGACTTCAAGCGATCTGGATTTCAGTGACATGACTTCTGTAAACTTAGATGAATACGTTGGATTGGGTGGCTCTGATGAACAAAGTTACCGTCATTTTATGAATAGTCAATTGTTCGATAAAAAACCTTTTAAAGAAACTTATGTGCCAAACGGAAAAGCAGAAGACCTTGAAACTGCTTGTAAAGAATATGATGATATTATTGAAAAACATCCAATTGATATCCAAATTCTAGGGATTGGACAAAATGGACATATTGGTTTTAATGAACCAGGCGCACCATTTGATGGAACAACCTCTGTCGTAGATTTAACAGAATCAACGATTAATGCGAACAAACGCTTTTTTGACAAAGCAGAAGATGTTCCTACGAAAGCTGTTTCTATGGGAATTGGTTCTATTTTAAAAGGCAAAGAAATTGTTTTACTTGCATATGGAGAAAATAAAGCAGATGCGATTAAAGGCATGATTAAAGGCCCGATCACAGCAGAGATGCCAGCAAGTGCATTACAAAATCATGACAACGTAGTAGTCATCATCGATGAAGCTGCTGCAAGTAAATTATAAAAAATAGTTTAGGAGCTCGACGAATCAAGTCGGCTCTTTTTTTTTGATTAGAAATTCAATAAAAATAAACGAACGATTGATGGGTATGTTTAAAAGAAAGGATGTATTTATTTTGTTTGCTTTACATAATCATGCTATATTGGATTGGAGGGTGTTTTAGATGGATGAAATGATATTATCTGTTCCAGAAATTATGTTGAGATTAGGCATCGCCTTAATTTTTGGCGGGGCGATTGGCTTTGAAAGGCAATATAAAAATCGTCCAGCAGGTATGCGTACACATATTTTAGTATGTATGGGTGCTTGTATCATTGCCTTGATACAAGTGGAAATTGCAAGTAAGGCCTTAAGAGAGGCTTTAGAATACCCAGAATTAGTTGGAACAATACGTTCTGATGAAGCCCGTTTGATTGCACAAGTGGTTAGTGGCGTCGGATTCTTAGGAGCAGGTACAATCATTGTGACCAAGCAATCGGTGATGGGACTTACTACAGCTGCTTCTTTATGGGCGATTGCAGGATTAGGGATTGCAATTGGTATGGGATTTATTGGATTGCGATCATCAGTTTTATCGGGATTGTTATTGCACTAACAGTGGTTAAACAAGTCATTCACGTACCGACTACGAAAAAATTAGAAATAAAATTTATTCATCGAAAAGAGACGAAAGATTTTCTAACGGATTATTTTGAACAACGAGGAATTATCATTGAAGATGTAAATTTTGACGTGGATTTTGTTGATGATTACCGAGTGTATAAAAATGTTTACACCATTGATTTACCAAAAGGAATGACCTATGCAGAAGTTATTGAAGAGCTATCTGCTTATAAAAATATTATGAAGCTACATTTGGTAAGTATTGCTCAATAAGATAGTTAGTATAATCAATTTAAATTTAACCAAATATATTCAGTTTTTGAAAAAGGAGAGGAAGGTCTATAGACGTCTCTTCTTTTTTTTTATAAATATTGTGGAATATTTATAAAAAATGAAAAGATTTTAACTAATAATTTTTAATAAAATAGCGTTTTCTTTCTAATAAAATGATAAAATAAAGGTATTAAAAGTTGGAGGAGATGTATGTATTCAAAGTTTAAAGAATCAAAATTATTATTTTGGACGGTAGAACTGGTATTAACGATTATTGGTGTATTTTTTATTTTACAAATGCCAAATGTATTTAGTCCAATATTAAAAATGGTATCAGCTGTTGTGTTGCCTTTATTTACTGCGGGTTTTTTCTATTATATGTTCGATCCAATTGTCGTATTTTTAGAAAAGCATCGGATACCTAGAGTTTATGGGTACATATTAACGTTCGCCGTTTTACTTGTACTAGCTATTTTAGCGATCATGAACGTGGTTCCACAATTAGTGGAACAAACTGTCCAGTTATCGAAAAGTTTACCCATGTATGCAGAAGAGACAAGCAAATGGATCAATGAACTGGCTCAACGAGAAGAAATTAAAAATTTCAATATTGAGGAACAACTAGCAGCTGCAAATCTATCTCTGAGTAATCTTTTTAATCTTGTGTTAGTTAGTTTGACTAGCAGTGTTTCAAAAATCTTTTCATTTATGATGCAGTTTTTTGTTTTACTGTTTACTGTACCATTTATTTTATTGTTCATGTTTAAAGATGGTCACAAATTTATTGATGCGTTATCAAATTTTTTCCCACAGGGTATACGAGGAGAATTGCGGCAAACAGTTAAAGAATTGAATGAGACTCTTTCTGCTTATATTAGTAGTACGATCGTTGATACCGTGATCATTGGTGTAATGAGTTTTATTGCTATGACGATCTTTAAGCAACCATATAGTTTATTATTAGCTGTATTTTGTGGAGTAACGAATATTATCCCATACGTTGGTCCTTTTATTGGGGCTGTTCCAGCAGTGATTGTCGGTTTCTTTGTTTCCCCTTTTCAGGCGCTATATATGGCACTTTCTATTCTGGTTATTCAACAATTGGATGGAAATGTGATCAAACCTTTATTATTTGGAAAAACAATGAACATGCACCCATTAACGATTGATTATTTTAGTTTTGATTGGAGCTGGAAGTGTCGCAGGAATTATGGGAATGTTGATCTGTATCCCTGTTTATGCGGTGATCAAGACATTAGTATTGAACATTAGAAAGATTTACTTATTGCGTAAATTTGAATCTACGGCAGAAAAAGAGAATCAATTTGTGAAAATTAGTAAAAATGACAATTAATAGAGAAGATAAGAGAGAAATATAAAAAATATTTTGTAAGCAATTCAGTTTATATATGAAGGGGGCAATATCTGCTGTTGGTGAGAAAATAAAGAAAAAACTTAGGGCTTTTTTAGATACTTTTCAAAAAATAAACAGGAAAATAACTAGAGATTCTTTAGTTATCTTCCTGTGTTTTTTATTGACCATTTATTATCAAGAAATGATCTTGCTTGAGGATGTCGTAATTTTCCAGAACTGTCTGAGTAGTGGTGACATGAAGTAAGGTAAGTTGATAGTGTTCTAGTTTAGTTTTTTATAGTCTTCATACTAAGAAGGAATTGAGAAAGTAATTTGTTAAATAATTTAAATGTAATTAAACTTCGTAGAAGCAATCGTTCAAAAGAAAATTGAAAGATTGCTTCTATTTACTTAGCCTTTATTTTCATTTTTTTAATTTATTATGAACAAGATGTTGGTCTATACACTCATTAGTAAAAGAAAAGTTCTTTGTTTAGATATAGAATCAGACTCTTTCAAAACTTTTAACGTGGATGATTTTTAGAATAAGATAAGTAAACTTGATTTGCTAAAAGTGAATGGCTTATTTTTCTTACAGCAAACTAAAAAAAGTCTATAATTAATAAAATCACTATTCATTAATTATAAAGAAAAAAATAGGATGAAAATTAAGAAAACGCATACAAAAATGTCTGTTGCAATGGACAAAAACAAGTGAAGCAAAATTCAGTATCTGTCTTATGATAAAGGTACAGGGGGGGACAAATTATGACTAGTCAGATAAACCGTGAAAATAAATTAATTCTTTTGTTGTCGAAACAAAAAGATTATATGACTTCAGAAGAATTGGCTTATTTATTAGATACTTCAACAAAAACAGTCTACCGCTTGATAAAAAAATAAATCTTGAATTTTCTAATGGTCATTTGATCTTATCAGAAAAAGGACGAGGTTATAAATTAGATTATGCGAAATTTATTGAACAAAAAAATGAAAGCAATAAACTCTCTGTTGATCTATCACCAGCAGAACGTCAAGATCGGGTGATGGAAGAATTATTGTTATCCTCTCCCAAAGCACTCAAAATCAATGAACTCTTTCAAGATTATTATGTAGGTGATTCAGCGATTGCTAACGATGAAAAGCAAATTGCTAAGAAAATAAAAAAATTTGACCTTCAGTTAATCCGCAAGAATCGCACCTTAGCAATCAGTGGTTCCGAAGAAAATATTCGTCGCGGGATTGCAGAAATGATGTGGCAAATGAATATCCTTGATATTGATGAAATTAACACTTCACAAGAATTAAATTTCAATCGTTATGACGTCCTGTTTGTTTCAGAACAATTGAAATTGATTGAGAAAAAAATAGGAGGTGGGATTCCTTACCCGTATAATGTCAATATTTTCTCTCATCTATATATTCTAATTAGCCGTTCAAGGAAAACAAATGTCCAAATTAAAGAAATAGATTTATCTTTAGAGCAACGCCAAACGTTGGATCGTGAAAGTTATGTCTATGAAATGGCTAAGATTGTAATTCAAAATGTTGAACGTTACCTTGTCACAAAATTATCAACGAGTGAAGTCTACTATCTATATCAATATTTAATCTCTTCACGAATGGAAAAAGCTATACAAACAGTACCAACTTTTCCTGATAAAGTCGCTGAAATTACTTCCTATTATCTAAAAGAAGTAGGCGAAAAAATTAATATAAAAATAACAAGTGAAGCAATTTTTGTTGACCTTGCCAATCATATCAAACCTATGCTTAACCGTTTAAAAAACCATATTCATGTAAAAAATGGTCTACTAGAGCAAATTCAATTGACCTATGAAGAAATTTATCAAAACGTTTCTGATGTTTCCAAGAAAATCAGTGAAGCATATCAGTTACCACCAATCAATCCAGACGAAAATGGTTTTATTACTTTATATTTTGCTCGAATGTTAGAAACACAACAATTACCTATTCAAACATTGATCATGTGTACAACAGGTATTGGTACATCGGAATTATTAAGGGCAAAAATCAATAAAAAATTTCCTGAACTGACGATTGTGGATGTGATCGCTACAAAAAATTACCATTGTGCGTTAAAGAAAAATCCAGGAATTGAATTGATTCTAACGACAATTGGAATCAAGGATGAATTGCCAGCACGTACTTTACTCGTTAGTGGCATGTTGACGGCAGATGATCAAACAAGAATTAAACGAAAGATTGAGGAAATCTACAATGAAAGATGATTGGATTCAATATCAAATTCCCTTACTATTGGTTTCAAAAAATGAAGTATATGAGTGGTTAGCTCATCAGTTATATCCACAAACAGTCAATAAAAAAGATGGAATTTACCAAGCATTACTGGCACGTGAAGCAATAGGGAATATTCAAATTGATGAGGGGGTTATCTTGCCGCATATCGAAAATGAGTTAGTAACTAAGACTCGTGTGATGATACTTCCACTAAAAAATCGGATCGTGAAATGGAGCAATGAAGTCAGTCAAGTGGAACTAATTATTGCGGTTTTTCTTGCACCGAATGAGTCCCTTGAAATAAAACGTCAACTTGCTACATTTATGCGTTGTCTAGCAAATGAGCAGGTAATACAAATATTAAAAAAAGGAAAAAAACTAGAAGAAATTTAAGATAAAGGGGAAATAAATAATGAAAATCATTGGAGTAGCAGCATGTACGGTGGGAATTGCTCACACATATATTGCCCAAGAAAAACTAGAAAGTGCAGCCATTAAAGCAGGTCATGAAATCCATATAGAAACGCAAGGCACAATTGGTATTGAAAATGAACTAACACCTGAACAAATCAAAGAAGCGGATTTGGTGATTTTAGCAGTTGATGTAAAAATTAACGGTAGAGAACGTTTTGAAGGCAAACGTATCATACAAGTACCAACGGAAATTGCGATTAAATCACCCAATAAATTAATCGAAAAAGCGACTGAAGTTGTCAATCAGTAAAGAATAGGAGAGAAAAATGACATGGCTGAGGTATCCCAAATTATTGATCAAAAAAATATTAAAACGGATTTAGCTGGCGTAACCAAAGAAGAAGTTCTGAAAGAGCTTGCGACACTGTTATTACAAAACAATTATATTACAGATGTTAATGGGTTTATAAAAGATGTTTATGCTAGAGAAGAGGAAGGGCAAACAGGGATTGGTAACTATATTGCTATTCCGCATGGAAAAAGTCCGTATGTGGATAAAATCGGTGTAGCTATTGGTGTAACAGAAAATGAAATTCCCTGGGAATCTTTAGATGGAAAAGGGGTTAAAGGCATCATTTTATTTGCAGTGGGGGACGACAATGAAGGGGCACAAGAACATTTAAAATTACTCTCTTTATTTGCTAGAAAACTAGGAAACGATGAAGTCATTCATCGATTAATAAAAGCAAAAAATAAAGATGAAGTAGTCGCTGCATTTAATTAGAAGTAAAAGGGGAAGGCAAGAATTAGAATCGTAGGAGTAGCTGCATGCACAGGTGGGATTGCCCACACGTACATTGCCCAAGAAAAGCTAGAAAATGCAGCGATAAAAGCCGATCATGAGATACACGTCGAAACACAAGGGATAGCATTGAAAATAAATGGACCACTGAACAAATCAAAGAAGCAGATTTGGTGATTTTAGCAATTGACGTGAAAATCACTGGCAGAGAACGTTTTAAAGGCAAAACGATCATTTAGGTACCAACGGAGGTTGCGGTAAAATCTCCTAATAAATTGATTGAAAAAGTGCAAGAAGTGTTAGAAAAACAAATAATTTCATAGAGATAAGGAGAAAGACTCATGGAAAAAATCAAAAAGTTGAATTTAAAAGGGCACTTGTTAACAGCTATTTCTTATTTGATTCCAATTGTCTGTGGTGCTGGATTAGGTTTATTGCCTGTAGTCATTGCAACGGGCATTTCTTATTCCATTGCTGGCAAACCCGGTATTGCTCCTGGCTTTATTATTGGATTAACAGCAAATGCGATTGGTGCGGGATTTATTGGCGGAATATTAGGCGGTTATCTGGCAGGTTATCTTGTTTTAGCTATTTTAAATTATTTCAAAGTGCCAAATTGGGCCAAAGGTTTGATGCCAACTCTGCTTATTCCATTTCTAGCCTCTCTGATTGGTGGCTTAGTGATGGTTTACATTATTGGTACACCAGTAGCAGCATTTACGACGTTACTAACTAATTTTCTAGATGGATTAGGCAACTCTTCCTTACTAATCTTTGGTGGTGTCATTGGATTATTAAGTGGCATTGACTACGGTGGTCCAATCAATAAAACAGTCTTTGCTTTTGTATTGACGATGCAAGCAGAAGGGATAAATGGTCCAATTACTGCTTTACAATTAGTGAATACTGCGACACCGATCGGATTTGGATTGGCTTATTTTATTGCGAAACTTTTCCGTAAAAATATCTACACAAAAATGGAAGTCGAAACCTTAAAATCAGCTGTGCCAATGGGGGTGATCAATATCGTTGAAGGGGTGATTCCTTTAGTAATGAATGATATTGTCCGAGGGGTCATTGCAACAGCGATTGGTGGTTTTGCTGGTGGTGCTACAACAATGATTCTAGGAGCGGATGCCACGGTACCTTTTGGTGGAGTCCTAATGATTCCTACTATGTCACGTCCTTGGGCAGGAGTATTAGCAATTATCGTCAATGTCATTGTAACAGCTGTGGTTTTAGCAATTATTAAAAAAGACGTCAGCGAGGAAGTCGAATCAATGACGGAAAAAGAAGAAGAGGATATCAGTTTGGACGATATTCAAATATTTTAAAAGGGATCAGTAAAAGTTCATCTGGTTTAGCAAAAATCATTCAAACGATTTAACAAAATAAGGGAGTTTTTTCAATGAGTAAAGTGGCTTTTTCTCCATCGTTAATGACGATGGATCTGGATAAATTTAAGGAACAAATTGAGTTTTTAAATCAACATGTGGATTCTTACCATATTGATATTATGGATGGGCATTATGTACCTAATATTACGCTATCGCCATGGTTTATTGACGAAGTTCGAAAAATCAGTCAGTTACCCATGTCAGTCCATTTAATGGTTTGTGACCAAAGCTATTGGGTTCAGCAATTGATTCAACAAAAATGTGAATGGATCTGTATGCATGCTGAATTATTAGATGGACTAGCATTTCGCTTAATTGATCAAATCCATGAAGCTGGATTAAAAGCAGGTGTCGTCTTAAATCCAGAAACACCGATTGAAATGATCTTTCCTTACATCGAATTAGTGGACAAAGTAACCATTATGACCGTTGATCCAGGTTTTGCAGGACAACGTTTTATTGAAAGTACGTTAGGTAAAATCAAAGAACTACGGTATTTGCGAATAGAAAAAGGATATGATTATTTGATTGAAATGGATGGTTCTTCCAATCGTCAGTCATTTAAGCGAATCGATGAAGCGGGACCAGATATTTATATTATTGGTCGTAGTGGCCTGTTTGGGTTAGCGGAAGACATTCAAACGTCTTGGGAAATCATGAAGAAAGATTATGAAGAAACAACAGGAAAAGCAGTAGAATAAACGGTTCCTTTTTCAAAAACAAAAAATGGATTCCTCTTAATTGGTGTGACAAACAAAGAACGGATGAAATGGGAAAAATAGAGTGAGCCTCCTAAGTTAGTCTGAAAAGCTTAGGAGGCTCACTTCAAAAATTCTTGTTTGGTCGTTCTTTTTTGTTTTATTCTAAACCAATTAAATAATCGTCATCCTTCATGGCTTCAACATGACCTAATAGATAGCCGTTACCAACTTGTGAGAAGAAATCGTGGTTGCTTGTTCCGGTAGAAATCCCATTCATCACAATAGGGTTGACGTCATTGGCAGTGTCTGGGAAAAGAGGATCCATTCCTAGGTTCATCAATGCTTTGTTGGCATTGTAACGTAAGAATGTTTTGACTTCTTCGGTCCAACCAATTGGATCATATAATTCTTCTGTGTATCGTTCTTCATTTTCGTATAATTCATACAGTAAATTATACATCCAATCTTTTAATTGCTCTTGTTCTTCTTCTGGCAGTTCATTATATCCCAGTTGGAATTTATAGCCAATGTAAGTGCCATGCACTGATTCGTCTCGAATAATTAATTTGATGATTTCCGCAACATTTGCTAATTTATTATTCCCTAAATAATAAAGAGGGGTATAAAATCCTGAATAAAATAGAAAGGTTTCTAAGAAAACACTTGCGATTTTCTTTTCTAACGGAGTCCCATTTTTATAGATTTCATTGATCCGTTCGGCTTTTTTCTGTAAATAAGGATTTGTATTTGTCCATTCAAAAATTTCTTCAATTTCTCTTTTGGTGTTTAATGTACTAAAAATAGAAGAGTAACTTTTGGCATGAACAGATTCCATAAATTGGATATTATTCAATACCGCTTCTTCATGAGGTGTACGAACATCTTTACGTAGCTGATCCATCCCGCTTTCAGATTGAACAGTATCAAGCAAAGTTAGTCCACCAAAGACATGTCCAACGGTGTCTTTTTCTAACTGTGAAAGCGTGCGCCAATCGTCTAAGTCATTAGATAAAGGGATACGCGTATCTAACCAAAATTGTTCGGTTAATTTCTCCCACGTAGATTTATCAATGATATCTTCAATTTCATTCCAGTTTATTGCTTCGTAATAAGTTTCTGACATGAGAAATGCTCCTTTATTTAAATTACCTGTACTAGATTTTTTGACAATCTGAAATTAGATGACACAACTTTCACATTGATTGCTACCAATCTCTTCTGCATCATCTGTAAAAGTACGAACGTAATAAATGGATTTGATTCCCTTATGGAAAGCATAATGACGCAAAATATTTAAATCACGCGTTGTTTGTTTGGTAGTTGTTTTCCATTCATAAAGACCTTCTGGAATTTCAGAACGCATGAATAATGTTAAGCTCATTCCCTGATCCACATGTTTTTGCGCCGTTGCATAAATGTCAATCACTTTACGCATATCCATGTCATAAGCTGACGTATAATAAGGAATGGTGTCATTTGAAAGATAAGGTGCTGGATAATAGATTTTTCCGATTTTCTTTTCTTGGCGTTCTTCGATCATGCGTGTAATGGGATGGATACTTGCACTCGTGTCATTGATATAAGAAATCGAGCCATTCGGAGCAACGGCTAAACGATTTTGATGGTATAAGCCATCTTTCATGATCGCTTGTTTCAAGTCTTCCCAATCTTTTGCGCTTGGAATAAAGATTCCTTCAAATAAAGCTTTTACTTTCTCTGATTTTGGTTGGAACTTTCCAGTCACATATTTATCAAAATAAGTGCCATCTGCATAAGCTGATTTTTCAAAATTGTGGAAAACTTGTTTTCTTTCTCGGGCAATCGTGTTACTTTCAACGAGTGTCCAATAGTTTAAAAGCATAAAGTAAATATTTGTGAAATCAAGTGATTCTTCAGAACCATATTCCATATGTTCTTTGGCAAAAAAGGTATGCAAGCCCATCGCACCTAATCCGATGGTATGGTTTAATTTGTTGCCGTTTTGAATAGGTGGAACCACATCAATATCAGAAGCATCTGTAATATAAGTTAATGCACGAGTCATGGTACGAACAGAGCGACCAAAATCAGGACTATCCATCAAATTGACGATATTCGTTGAACCTAGGTTACAAGAAATATCTGTGCCTAATACTTCATATTCTTGTTTGCCATTAATCACAGAAGGCGTTTGAACTTGCAAAATTTCCGAACACAAGTTACTCATAATAATTTTTCCGTCCACTGGATTTTCACGATTGGCTGTATCAATGTTAATGATATAAGGATACCCGGATTCTTGTTGTAATTTTGAAATTTCATTTTCTAATTCGCGGGCTTTAATTTTTTGTTTACGAATGTTTGGATTGGCTACCAAGTTGTCGTATTCAGCTGTAATATCTACATAAGAAAATGGGACGCCGTATTCTTTTTCCACACTATAAGGGCTGAAAAGATACATGTCTTTGTTTTTACGAGCGAGTTCGTAAAACTTATCAGGAACGATGACCCCAAGAGAAAGAGTTTTTACACGAATTTTTTCATCGGCATTTTCTTTTTTGGCAGAAAGAAAGGCAATAATATCTGGGTGGAAGACGTTTAAATAAACCACTCCTGCGCCTTGACGTTGACCTAATTGATTAGAGTAACTGAAACTATCTTCAAATAATTTCATCACAGGAACGACACCACTTGCAGCTCCTTCATACCCCTTAATAGGCGCACCCGCTTCACGTAGATTTGAAAGTGTGATCCCCACGCCACCACCGATCCGTGATAACTGCAAAGCAGAATTGATTGAACGTCCAATAGAGTTCATGTCATCCGTTACTTGAGTTAAGAAACAAGAGACAAGTTCTCCACGACGTTTGCGTCCAGCATTCAAGAAAGAAGGTGTAGCTGGTTGGTAACGTTGGTGAATCATTTCATCCGCTAAAGAAAGAGCCAATTGTTCATCCCCATTGGCAAAATAAAGGGCATTAAATGCTACACGGTCTTCATAAGATTCAAGATAAGCAGTGCCATCATTGGTTTTCAACGCATATTGTGAATAAAATTTATAGGCCGCCATAAATGATTTGAATGTAAAGTTTTGTTCTGCTAAAAATTGGTAAAGTGATTCAATAAATTCCGCAGAATAAAGTTGGATAAATTCTGATTCCAAATAGTCATTTTCAATCAAGTAATTGATTTTTTCCGTGACAGTCGTAAAAGTCATTGTATTTGGTTTTACATTTTCTTCAAAAAATGCTGCTAAAGCTTCCTTGTCTTTATTCAAAGGAATTTGACCATTAACTGGTCGATTGATTTCATTATTCAGTTTAAAGTAACTGACATCTTTTAACTGCTTAAGACTCATACCTACGCCCAACCTTCATTTCATATTTTTTATTCTAGTTATTTTGTGCTGTAAAAAAGGATTTGGGGGAGGTTGTGGCAAAAACAAGTGCCTCAATTCCATCAAATCCAATTATACGTTCCGTTTAGTTGACTGTTGACTAACTAGCAAGTTTGCGCAGTTGATCTGGGCGAAACCCGATCACTGTTTGTGCATCCGACGTAATAACAGGTACACTTTGGAATCCTTGTGCTTTTAGCCATTCAACTGCATCTGGTTGTTCGTCAATATTGACTTCTTCAAAATCAATTTGGTTGTCAGATAAAAAGCGTTTAACCATCTTACATTGCATACAATTATTTTTAGAAAATATTTTTACATTCATTTTTATTGCCTCCTTACAGTTCTTGTTCGTCTATAATGAATAGTATAAAACTATTAGTAAAAAAGTCAATCAACAAACACTATATCTTGTGTTGTGGAAACTGTGGAATACTATGTTTTGTGGTTTTTGAAAAACAGCTGAAAGCAATTCATACTAGAAAAAATAGTTGTTTTAGTACAGTAAATGCTGTGGAAAAGATAGGGAAAAATATTTTTTCTTGTTTGAATAGACAAGAATGAATTTGAAGGAAACATGATGGTTTAATGATTGATCACTATTGAATTTTTTTTATTAATTTTATTACTTGTACTAATTTATAAATATTTTTTTTATTTTTTGGGGATTTTTAATCTAGAAAATATGATACACTTTCTTTATTAGCGGTTACAAAAATAAAATAGTATAGGAGACTTTTAATGAAAAATATTTATGCCATATTCTTTGTTGCTACTACATTAATTTTAGGTTCGCTATCCCCTACGGTTTCTACGATTGTATATGCCGATGAAGGGGATATTTCAACAACTGTCGACCAAGCATCAGAAGTAATAAAAAATGACAAGTGGGTAGCCATGGAGCAAGAAACAGCTACCATGCAGTTCAAGTTATCTTCAGAGCTTAACCCTGAGGCAGCTTCACAATATTTATTTGACAAGTACGATGGGGCAGAAATGTATTCCGTAAGAGCAGGAATTGGCCAACGCTTACAAAACGGTGGTTGGAATGTATACTACAATACCGCTTCTGGTAAGCAAACAGCACGAACAGGATATAATGGCATGTATGTTGCTGCAGCAGGCGGTGCTACAGCAAGTGGGATTTTAGCAGCATTTGCTAAAGCTAGCGGAGTAGGACTTCTTGCAGGAGTTGCTGCGGGTTTTCTGGCAGCTACAGCAGGTAAACTTGCATCATATGCAGTGACCTGCAGAGACAATATTGACAAACATGGAAATACTGGAACAGCAAGAATAGCGCTAACTGAAGCTAGATGGTCCTCTTCATACGATTATCGCTGGTAGAAAAATGTAAGTAGTGTAATGCCTATGTATGCTTTATAATAAAGCGTACATAGGCATTAGTACATATAAAAATCAATGATGAGGAGAAATAAGAATGAAAAAAATGAAAATAGTAAAACTTTTCCAATTTTTACTTTTTATTTTGAGTATTTTTTTCGCATTCAATCACAGTAATAGCACAGTAACACTTATTACTTTCTATTCAGCTGTACTTTTGGGATATGCTATTCCCAAAAAGTATCGTCAAACATTTCTGTCTAAACAAAAAGGAATCTATTTTTCTATAGGAGTAGAAAATATCATCGAATCAATTTTGATAGCGGTGGAAACGATAACAATTTTGATCCTAATTTAAATAAGTTATACGAATAATATAACGATGAGACCTCGAGATAAAAAGACCTTGGATTAAGGGTGAATCCAAGGTCTTTTCTTATGTTATACGTATATTAATTATTTTAGTCAGAAGGGTTTATTAGAAAACAAAATGTCAGAAAAATGTGATTGTTTTAATGTTTAATTTATGGCGATAGGTGCTCCAAGGATTGATGCCTACTATTAGAAAGGAGTAGCTTTTTTGTCTGTTGTTGAAGTGATTGGCTGGATGATTCAATTCGGGGAGTTTGTCCTTGTTTTAGTTGCTTTAATGATGAGGATTAGTAAAAAATCAACCGATATAACTTTGGTAGGGTTAACTTAGCTATCGTCTTAAATGAGCCACTTGGGGAATGTTACAGAATGCTCTTGTATCATTTATAAACAATTAATGGAAAATGAAAACGGAATTTTTTTCCGTAGTACTAAGGAAATATTTTGTTTGTTTAGGAAACGTTTTCAAAATATACTGTGTATACAAACGATAAAATGTTAAGGAGGAGAATAATTGATGGCAGGTTTACCAAAAGATTTTCTTTTTGGTGAAGTTGTTGCATCACATTAATAAGAAGGTTGGCAAGAAGTTGCAAAGGCTCTTTTTATTGGTACCAAAACGTTATGAAACAAAGAGTAAACAAATTGAAGGAGTGTATAGCTATGAAAAAAGCGTTAATTATTTGTGCAGCAGGAATGTCGTCTTCTATGATGGCAGCAAAAACAACGGAATATTTCAAAAATAAAGAAGAGAACATCATAGTTGATGCTGTATCAGCAACGGAAGGAGACAATATGATCAAAGCAAGCGATTTTGATTTGTTTTTAATTTCTCCGCAAACGACGATGTTTTTAGATAAATTCAAAAAATTAGGCGCTGAAGTTGGCAAACCAGTTGTCAGCATTCCGTTTCAAGCCTATGTTCCAATTCCAACCGGGATTCAAAAGTTAAGTGAAGTGATTGAAAAAAATATATAGAAAATGAGGGAAGATAATGAGACTAAAGGAAAGAGAATTGCTCTCACACTTGGTTGATCACCAAGGTGAGTTTGTTACTAGCCAATACTTGGCCTCTGAGTTGTCATTGTCTGACCGCACTGTCCGCACGTATATTCATAACTTAAAAGGGTTAGTGGAAGAAAAAGGCGGTAAAATTACTTCCAAACAAGGTTATGGATATCGTTTGGAAGTTTTAAATAAACTAAATTTTGATCTTTTTTTAGCTCAAAAAGGACTTATTTTGAATGATGAGAAAAGCGCACCACTGATTTCTGATATTACAGATCGGAAAAACTATATCCTAAATAAGTTATTACTAGAAGATGCTACCATTAATTTAGATGATTTAGCAGAAGAATTATTTATCAGCCGTTCATCTTTAAGCAAAGATATTCAAGAAATCAAATTAAAGTTAAAACCTTATACATTAACGCTTGTTTCAAAACATGGTTTGGGTCTTTGGGTGAAAGGAGATGAACGCAACAAACGTCATTTCATTTTGGATACTTTTTTCGGTAAAAATTATACGAACTCTTTAAAAAAATATTTAATTAATAGTCCTTTTTTTCAAGATATTAGTTTTGAAGAATTGACGATTATTATTTTAGATGAAATCAGAGAAGCCAAGTTGAAACTATCCGATATTATTATTCAAAATTTGATTTTACATCTTGTCTTAAGTATTAAACGTCTAAAAGAAGGTTTTGAAATCAAAGAATTAGGGATGATTGCTGATATTTCCCATAAAGTAGAGTATCAAGTTGCCAGAAAAATAGTCAAACGAATTGAAGTATTTTCTGAGTTTCCCTTTCCACCGCAAGAAGTTTCTTATCTTGCATTACATTTAATGGCAAAGTCTAATCATCCTGTTGTGGAAGAAAATCAAAAACTTGGCAGTGAACTAAATCAAGCGATTGCTTCATTAAGCAAAAGCTTGGGCTATTCACTTAATGCGGATTATCAATTAAAAAGTGGTTTATTAGATCATTTGAAACCTATGCTTATAAGACTTGAAAGAAAAAGAACATTAGTTAATCCTTTAACCCATGAAATAAGGAATAATTATTCTTTAGCTTATGGATTAACAAAAAAACATCTAGGTCAGATGCCAGTTTTACAAAATTACCAAATGACGGATGATGAATGGGCATACTTGACTTTACATGTAATGGCTGCAATGGAAAAAGTAAAAGATATGCAAAAGGTACATGCGTTAATTATTTGTGCAACAGGATATGGTAGTGCCCAATTGTTAAAAAATCGGGTAGTTAACGAGTTTGAAAAGCACATTACTGTGACTAATATAAAAGGCTATTACGAAATTGATAACGCATGTTTAAAAGAGGCGGATCTGATTATTTCTTCTATTGATCTTTCTACTATGTTTTTTCCAATTCCTGTCGTTCATGTCAGTGTTTTTTTAAACGATGAGGATGTTGCAAAGATTCGCAAAACTATCCAGCAAATTTGTACAAAAAATCGACAGCTCATTCGTCCACAGTTAAGTGTTGAAAAAGATCAATACAAGCAAAATATACTGTTGGAACAAACAGGAGAACAGTATTTCAAGTTTTATGATAATAAGACGACTAAAGTCCAAGTCTTACAAGAACTAACAAGATTACTAAGCGTTAATGAAGCTAAAGATTATCCCCATGAATTATTGAAACAAATCAATCATCGTCAGAAAATGGGCCAGATGATCTTTAGTGACAGTATTGTTGTACCACATCCTGCACTACCAGTAGGGATTTCCACCAAAATTGCTGTGGCATTAATTCCAAAAGGTATGAGATGGGATGAAGAAAAAAATATACGTTTTGTCTTTTTGATTTCTCCTTCTTATATTGAAAATAAGGAAATTACAATGATGACTAAAGCGATTGTAAAATTGGTAGATTGTCTATCATTTCAGGAAAAAATATTGGCAAAACCAACATTTACTAATTTTAGTAAGTTATTTTTGCAATTAATGTAAAAAAGAGAGTAGGAAGATGATGACACAAAACAATGAGAATATTATGAACAGTGAAGAAATCCAAGTGGCTGCATTTGAAATCATTTTAAATAGTGGCAATGCTCGTACGACGATTCATCAAGCATTTGCGGGTATGCGTAAAAGTGAATTTGATGAAGCAGAACAGCTTTTAACAGAGGCAAATGAGGAAATTTTACAAGCACATAAGTCACAAACGGCATTATTAAAAGATTATGCTAATGGCAAAAAAATTGAGACGGAAATCATTATGGTTCATGCACAAGATCATTTGATGACAACGATGACTCTATTAGAAGTTGCTCAAGAAATGAACTATCTTTATCAGCAAAGTGCACAAAATAGTAAAAAATAAAACGGAGGTGAAAATGTGAAAGATGTCAATAAAAAATCCCTTGATTTAGATCGTAAAAAACTAAGTCTCAAGTCAATGTATTTTAATCGTTACCTTTTCGTTCGGTATCTAGGCGCAGTTTTTTTCTTTGTTAATTTATACTGGTTGATTGCACTAATTTTAGTTCATTCAACGACATTTTTTATTCCAGCTTTTTTGATTGTCAGCATTTTGCCAGCAGTTTTTGAACAAGCAAAATTGTACAGGACACCTAAAAATGTAGTTCCACGTACCATAGTCTATTACTGGCTACAGTTAATCACCAATGTTGGGTTATTGCTAGTTGTTTTTACTCCGTTGTTTCACTCACTGTTTCCTTTTATGAATCAAGGAATAAATGGGCGAAGTTTTGTTATATCATTTCTTTTAATTGGTTGTTTCTTATGCTTAGGGGTCCAACATCGTTTACGTGATATCAGTAGTAATAATGACAAGCATTATCAAAAGATGAAGCAATATGAAAAATCGCTATACCTATGAAAGGAGAGTAAGATATGTTTGATTTTTTACAAAAGTATTTAATGGGACCAATGGGAAAAGTTGCCCAGATGAAAATTGTTCGAGCAGTTATGGCAGCAGGAATGGCCTCGATACCATTTACAATCGTAGGATCAATGTTTTTAGTTTTGAACGTGTTGCCAGTCGCATTTTCTGGATTAGAGGGAATATTTGAAGCTAGCTTTTTCAAAATCAGTGATTTATACATGGTAGCCAATACCATGACAATGGGTATTTTAGCTATTTATTTTGCAATTGTTTTCGCTTATGAATTAACTTCCATTGAACGAGATGAGCAAGGTTTAAATATAAACCCACTAACAGGTGCACTTTTAGCAGTTTTTGCTTTCTTTATGTGTATTCCAGAAATTGTGTGGGAAGGTGGCAAAATGACTTTAGTCAACTCTGTTAGCGACACTGAAAAAGTTGTTAATGGGATTCGCATGGGAAATTTTGCTGAACGTTTAGGAACATCAGGTATCTTTACTGGTATCATTATGTCTGTTATTGCAGTTGAATTATATTGTTTGTGTGTGAAACGCAATTTGCTCATCAAACTTCCTGATGTGGTACCGCCAGGTGTTTCTCGTTCTTTTACAGCTTTAATCCCAACTTTTGTCATTTCTTTAGTAGTCATGATGATTAATGGTATTCTGATTATCCTTGGTACGGATATCTTCAAAGTCATTTATATTCCCTTTAGCTTCGTAACAAATTTAACAAATACATGGTTAGGTGTCATGGTGATTTACTTCTTGATCCATGCATTGTGGATTGTGGGAATCCATGGAGCTAATATTATTACTTCTTTCTTAACACCGATTGTATTAGCAAATATGGCTGCTAATGCTACTGGTGCTAATTACCCACTGGCCGGTGAATTCAACAATTCTTATGTAACTGTTGGAGGTTCTGGTGCAACTTTAGGGTTAATTATCTTTATTGCCTTTATGGCAAAATCGGATCAATTAAAAGTATTGGGGAAAGCATCTCTTGTACCAGGTATCTTTAATATTAATGAGCCGATTATTTTCGGTATGCCAATTGTTTATAATCCATTTTTGGCATTGCCATTTTTCTTAGCACCGATGGCATCAGCTTCCTTGGCTTATTTTGCTATCAAGTTTGAAATTGTGAAACCAATGCTAGCTCAAATGCCTTGGCCATCTCCAGTCGGGATCGGTGCTTTCGTTGGTTCTGGCGGCGACTGGAAAGCAGCTGTTTTAGCTGTGCTTTGTGCAGTATTAGCATTTGTTATCTGGTTCCCATTTATCAAATTCTATGACAATAAATTGTTGAAAGAAGAACAGGAAAAAGCAAAAGAATTAGTAGCTTAATCAAAGTTGGAGGATGTAAAAAGGTTGAACTGCATCAAGCAATAAGAACGATCAGAGAAAAACAGCTTCTCACGTTTTCTTCTGCTCGTTCTTATTGACGTAGAGACAAGCATTGAACACCATTTATTTGGCTTGAAAAATTCACCAAATCAATAGTTTTGTTCATATCGATATTTCGCCCTACATATATTATTCATTTCATGGTAGCGCTTTTGTGCCGATCAGTCAAAAAATGAAAGAATAGAAGGAGAGATGATGAAGAAAACACCCCCAAAAAAATTAAATAAACAATCTAATTTTAGAGGTGTTTTGATCAATTATAAGAGACAATTAATCCAGTCTCTATATTTGCGAAAGAAGCAGGTCATTCTATACTTTAGTATGTGTTAATTCAGGCATATCAGCTGTAAGTTTTTTTCTAGCAAAATCCAAATCAGTTAACCATTCGTTGATCTGTGTTTTTTCTATGAGGAGTGGCATACGATCGTGAATAGGGACGACTGATTTGTTTGGCTTTGTTGTCATGATAATCGCTTCTGTTTGAAATCCAGAATCATTTTTATGAATGCGATAAAAACCACCAACGTAAATAATCGTTTTATTAATGTTACTAAATAGCCATTTTTGTTTGTTTGAATCCCATTCGTAGAATCCAGACATTGGAAAAACACAGCGGGATTCTTTAAATGGCTTAGAGAAGGTCTTTTTTTCCTCTACAGTTTCTACGCGGGCATTAATCATCAGCTGTCCTTTTTTAAATCCTTCAAAGCCCCAGCGAGTGATTCCTGGTACGATAGTAGATTCTTTGTTCATGCCTAAAGTGACCACATAATTTGATGGAAAAATTTCATTTGTACCCACTTGAATATGTTTAGTCGCTGCATTTGGTGCTACCTGTTCATAATATTCTTTTAGTTCATTAGAGGATAAATCGAAAAAATAGCGTCCACACATGGTATTTCCTCCCTTGTTCATTTATAAGAATATAGTTGCTTTCAGTCCTTCGAGCTTTCTTTCCTGTTTCCTTGATTTTACCTAGAATAGGTTATTTAGAAAAGAAAATGATCTTAGAGGATTTCTCGTAACTTAGAAAGCTATTTTTTATTTTTGCTTTCTTGAAATTAACATCTATTTCTATTGTAACTGAGGAAGGAAATATGATTGGAGAAACTATTTATCAAGATGAAAATGGGAACGTTTTTACTGATAAAGAGGTTATCGTACAAAATACAGCAGAAGATCCACGTATTACTTCGAGAAGTCTTTCGGCTAGCCCAATTAGTATTGGTATTTTGTGGACATATACAACAAAAGCAGATGGTACCAAACTTCGAGATGTTTTTAGAAAATGTGCAACCCTTGAAGGAGCAGTTACTGTAACAGGAGCACTTGCTGCAGCAGGAATTGCAACAGGAGGTATATCAGCTGTAATTGCAGCATTAGTAGGAGTGGGCTCGATTGCATTCCATTCAAGATTTACTGAAGCGGCAAATATGATTAATGCACACCCTTCTTCTGGAAAAATTTATATGTATCTTGATCATTGCACATACAAAAGCTAAAGGAATATAATTTTTAACATAAACCCCCGACTAAGATCTGATTTTTTATATCTTTTGGGGGTTTTTTGTTTTATTATAAATATGAATTTGTATTATAAAGTTTAAAATGGGCTATCTTATAGAGATCATGAAGGAGGAAGGATAGATGATTTATTTATGGATATTTATTTTATTTTTAATCATTTTAAGAAGACCCTCAAGTCAAGTAAGTGAAAAAGTAAAAAAATGGGGGAATGTTTTATTGATAGCGTGTGGTTTAATAAGTATAGGAATAGTAATATATGCTTATTATAGTGCGAATCATTGATTTGTTATTCAAGTTAATTTTTTCAATAGCAATTATGTGAAAACAAAAAAGCAGATTACTCCAAGGGAAGATCTGTTTTTTTATTTATTGAAGCATTCACAATATAATCATTAATGATAGTGAAGGAGGGGATCGGGTATGGACTTAGTTCTAGCAAAGAGTATAGACTTACCAAAATCTACGACTGTCAGAGGCAAGCTTTCAAAAAATTGTATGATAAGTATAAAGACGAAACGACTTCACCATATAAAGAAACGATTAAGAGATTGACAGAAAAATTTAGACAGAAGAATCGACAATATTATTTAATTGTTGATAATGGTGTTATGGTTAGGTTTCTCTCAACTCAATTAGAAAAAAGGATAGATACGAACCAACTGATTATGAGGATTGCTCCGCTTGCAATTCTTCCAGAGTATGAAAACAAAGGATATGGCAAATCAGCAATGGAAGCAGCAGAAAAGTTAGTCAGAATTGATAAAATTATATTAGATACAATCAAGCAAGAAGAAAAATTGGTGAGTTTTTATCAAAAGTTAGGCTATGTAGAAGTAGGCACGTATAGTATCCAGAATGGAATGAATCTACTTGATTTTGAGAAAACGATAACAAACTAAACTATATCAGGTATATATTGTATAGATTGTAGTTAATGTCTTTAGGAATATTAACATATAAAAGATAAAGGAATCTTTGTTCAATAAAGTACCATTTAAAATAGTGACTTTTCATTAAAAAAAATAGAAAATTTCACTGGAAACTAGGACAACCAACTATGGAAGTTTGTCTTAGTTTCTTATATACACGACAATAATCCCCAATGCCAAATCAGTTAAATAAATCTTCGCTCATAATATCACAAAACCCATTGACTTTCTCAATTGGAGAAGGTATTCTTTGTGAGAATAATTCTCAATAAATGTTTCGGAATAAAAATTAATTCTCAAAATGGACGTAGGTAGTTGAGTGGATTTTTTTACAGGAAAGGGATAGAAATGAAGCCTTTAAATTCGTTGTCTTTAGAAGAAGCAAAATTAAATCTGGTATATCAAATTGAAAAAATACATACTAGTAATGTTGTAAAAAAGCATTTACAAAATTTAGGCATAATATTGGGGAGTAAGGTGGTCGTCATCAATCGTTCTGGTAATCATGCCATTCTCCTATTGAAAAATAATCGCATAGCAATTGATCGAGAATTATTAACCCAGATTTTTGTGAAAAAAAATGAACTTGTTGAAGACAATTGGACTTCTTTAGAACAACTTACGCCAGGAGAGAGTGGGATAGTCGTTGGTATTCATGGCAAAGGAGCAGTTAAACGACGGCTAATGGATATGGGTGTGACGAAAAATGTTCGACTGACGGTTCGAAAATTAGCCCCATTAGGAGATCCCATAGAAATTACATTAAGAGGATATGAGTTAACCCTTCGTAAAGAAGAAGCGATGCTGATCCTTGTGCAAAAAGAGGTGCAGTAAAAATGAAGGTCGCATTAGTGGGAAATCCCAATAGCGGAAAAAGTAGTTTATTCAATGCATTAACTGGTGCCAATCAATATGTAGGAAATTGGCCCGGTGTAACGGTGGAAAAAAAAGAAGGCTGTCTAAAGAAAAATCCTTCGATTCAACTACAAGATTTGCCAGGAATTTATTCGTTATCTCCTTACACACCAGAAGAAGTGATTGCAAGAAACTATCTTATTCATGAACGTCCTGATTTGATCATCAACATTGTGGATGCCACGAATTTAGAAAGAAATCTCTATTTGACTACTCAGTTATTAGACTTAGATATTCCAGTCATTGTTGGCCTGAATATGATGGATGTGATTAAAAAAATGGGCGAAAAATCAATGTAGAAAAACTAAGTTATGGTTTAGGTGTGCCGGTCGTACCTATCAGTGTCTTAAAAAAAGATGGGATAGATAAGCTTACAGAAAAAATACTACGTGCATCTATTCATAAGGACAAAAAATTTATCTGTTCGCTACCAGGTAACTATGATGACCGCTTAGAAGCATCGCTCCACGAAATTGAAAGTATTTTAGGAGAAAATAAAGCCTTTCGTCGCTGGTATGCGATTAAATATTTTGAGCGAGATAGCCAATTATGGGAAAAACAAGAATTAACCATGAAGCAGAAAAAAGAAATCGAACAATTAATTGCGTTGACAGAAAAAATAATTGGTGAAGATAGTGAAACGATTATGATTAATGAGCGCTACGAGTGGTTATCTCAACTGACGGCACTTTGTGTGGTAGACACGCATTCGTTTCAATTATCTATTAGTGATAAGATTGATCAAATTGTGACCAATCGTTGGTTAGCATTACCAATTTTCGCTTTTGTGATGTGGTTCGTTTATTATGTAGCGATCCAAACAATTGGAACAACGGGGACGGATTGGGTGAATGATACGTTATTTGGTCATTGGATTCCACAGCATGTCGAAAATATACTGGCAAACTGGCAAGTCGCCTCCTGGATGCAACAACTGATTCTTCACGGCATTATTGCAGGAGTTGGAGCAGTTTTAGGTTTTCTGCCACAGTTAATTGTCTTGTTTTTATGCTTAAGCTTTTTAGAAGACTGTGGATACATGTCAAGAATCGCTTTTGTGATGGATCGGTTGTTTCGAAAATTTGGTCTTTCAGGAAAATCTTTTATTCCTATGTTGATTGCTACAGGATGTGGTGTGCCTGGAGTAATGGCTAGTCGCACAATAGAAAATGAACAAGATCGACGTTTGACGATTATGGTAACGACCTTTATGCCTTGTTCTGCAAAGTTACCTATCATTGCGTTGATTGCAGGGGCATTTTTCCCTCATGCCTCTTGGGTAGCACCGTCTGCTTATTTTTTAGGAATGAGCTCAATTGTTTTCTCGGGGATTATGCTGAAAAAAACTAAGCTTTTTGCTGGGGATACTACGCCATTTATTATGGAATTGCCTGCTTACCATTTGCCACAATGGTCAATGATTTTACGACAAACCTTTGATCGAAGTCTGTCATTTGTAAAAAAAGCAGGGTCCATTATCTTTGTTTCTAGTACTTTGATATGGTTTTCTTCTTCTTATAATTTCCATGGACAAGCTGTATCAGAAGATCAAAGTATCTTAGCGGGCTTTGGACGTATGGTGGCGCCAGTTTTTCAACCACTTGGCTGGGGTAATTGGCAAGGAACAGTGGCAACGATCACGGGGTTAGTAGCAAAAGAAAATATTATTGGGACTTTTGGAATTTTATTTGGGCAAAAACAGGTAGCAGAAAATGGTCATGAAATTTGGCAAGTATTACAAAATACTTATACTGCGGCGGCGGCTTATTCCTTATTAGCTTTCAATCTGCTTTGCGCCCCATGTTTTGCAGCTATTGGTGCGATTCATCGGGAAATGAATTCAAAAAAATGGACGCTTATAGCAGTAGGATATCAATGTGGTTTTGCTTATTTCGTAAGTTTTGTTATCTACCAGTTTGCGCATTTGCTAGAAGGTGGGCATCTTGTCATTTCAACTTATCTAGCTGTCTTACTTTTATTATTTATGGGCTATGCCTTACTGAAAAAGCAACTCAAAGAACAAAAAATAGTAACGATTACATTAGAAGGTGGCGCTTAAATGGCAACATTTTTACTCAGTCTATTGATTTTTGGAACTGCTGGATATATCGTGTACTCTCGGATAAAAACTGGAAAAAGCTGTGATGAATGCAAAAGTGCCTGTCCAGTAAAGAAAGTTCAAAAAAAGTAATTATACTAACGAAATGGATAGAGAAACTTTGATGTTACTCCTACATTGTGAATATTTTGTATAAGCTAGAAACGAGCAAGATCAAGCATCATTCAAGGATGACATAAAAAAGTTCTCAGTAAATAGAAAAAATTATAGCACTTCTAGGTTGGATTTTAGTCTAACTTAGAAGGCTTTATTTTTTCTTGTTTGGAGAAAATTAACCTTGTCAAAATGTATTCACAATGAAAATGACAACATTAAAATCTATTTTTCAAAATAGAGGCAACTGTTTTGGAAATCTGTACTTACTTGTTTGGATCACGATCTATTGCTGGTGTTTAAAAAGCAACTCCTCAACAACAAGTCCTGATTTTCCAAAATATAAGAAGCTGAAAATCATTTCTTATTTGCTCGGAGCTTCCAGCTTTTTTACAACCTTCTTAAGTTTTTTTGCTTATTTCGTTGCTCCATAGTAAGATGTAACTGAAAAAGAGAAGAAAGAGGAATAAATATGACTGGAAAGAAAAGAGTTGTTCGTCCGAGATACCAACAAATCGCTGTAGATTTGGCAGAACGGATTGTGGAAAATCGTTATCAAATTGGTGAAAAAATTCATGCAAGATCCACTTTAGCAAGTGCATATAACGCTTCTCCAGAAACCACAAGAAAAGCCATCAATGTGCTAGTTGATCTAGGAATTATGGAAGTTCGTCATGGCAGTGGCGCATTTGTTGCATCAAAAGAAAAAGCAAAAGATTTTTTATTACAATACCAAGATGTCCAGTCGATCCAAGAAACGAAAGCTGAAATCATGGCAAGTGTGGAGAAACAACAAGAAGAGTTGAATCATTTTTCGCAATTACTTGATCAATTAGTTAGCCAGACGAAACGGATACATAAAATGAATCCATTATTGCCCTTTGAATTAACATTAACAAAAGAGGCGGTTCATCTTGATCAATCAATCAGTGAGTTAAATATTTGGCAAGCAACAGGAGCTACAGTGATCGCTATTTCTCATAAAGAAGAATTACTCGTTTCTCCTGGTCCGTATGCGAAGTTTACGGCAGGCGATACCGTCCATTTTATCGGAAATGAATATACTTTACAAAGAATGACCAATTTTTTCTATCCTGAAAATTAATTTTCTCTGTCATTTTATATTTATAATCAAATTTTAATCTTGGATAATCCTTATAAGTAGCGGATTACCCAAGTTTTTTTGCTTTTCATTAAAATAAAGCATCTTCGATTTTTGACAAAGTGACTACACGGTGTTAGCATAGTGTAGTCACTTTTTTCAGAAAGAAAAATGAATTTACATAAAAGGAAAAGGAGAATTTGTTTGGTAAAGGTAGAAGTAAAAAATTTAACAAAAATATTTGGTAAAAAGACCCAAGTTGCTTTAGAAATGATGAAAAATCATCAACCCAAAACGGATATATTGAAGAAAACAGGAGCAACAGTAGGTGTTTATAACGCAAGTTTTGATGTTCAAGAAGGTGAAATTTTTGTTATCATGGGGCTTTCTGGCAGTGGGAAATCAACATTGATTCGTTTATTGAATCGGTTGATTGAACCTACAGCAGGTAATATTTATATCGATGGTGAAGACATTTCGACTTTAAGTAAAGAAGAACTTCGTGAAGTACGTCGCCACAAGATTAATATGGTTTTCCAAAATTTTGGATTATTCCCGCATCGAACGATTCTAGAAAATACAGAATATGGATTAGAAGTGCGTGGCGTACCAAAAGAAGAGCGACAACAAAAAGCAGAAAAAGCATTGGAAAACTCTAGTTTACTTTCATTTAAAGATCAATACCCCAATCAATTATCTGGTGGGATGCAACAACGTGTTGGACTAGCTAGAGCTTTGGCAAATGACCCAGAAATTCTATTGATGGATGAAGCATTTTCTGCGCTTGATCCATTGATTCGTCGCGAAATGCAAGATGAGTTACTTGATTTGCAAGCAAACGTGCAAAAAACAATTATCTTCATTACCCATGATCTAAATGAAGCACTACGCATCGGTGATCGTATTGCGTTAATGAAAGACGGCGAAATCATGCAGATTGGTACAGGAGAAGAAATCTTGACTCACCCAGCCAACGATTATGTACGAGAATTTGTTGAAGAAGTCGATCGCTCAAAAGTGCTAACGGCTCAAAACATTATGGTTCCTGCATTGACGACGAACATTGAGTCAGACGGGCCAAACGTTGCCTTAACTAGAATGCGTAATGAAGAAGTAAGTATGTTGATGGCCGTAGATAGAAAACGCCATTTAAAAGGGATTATTACGGCAGATCAAGCATTAGAAGCAAAACGTCAAAAACGTCCGTTGATTGATTTCTTAGATGAAAACGTCACGGTTATTGGAAAAGATATGGTTGTCAGTGATATCTTTAATATCATTTATGACTCACCAACTCCGCTAGCAGTTGTGGATAATGGCAAATTAAAAGGTGTTGTTATTCGAGGCAGTGTAATCGAAGCATTAGCGGAAAACAGTGAGGTGAGTGAAAATGAATAATTTATTAAACTATCAACTACCAGTAGCTGATTGGGTAGAACATATCACTGAGTGGTTTACAACGACTTTTGCAGGTTTGTTTTCATTCCTACAAACAATTGGTCAGGCAGTCATGTCAGGAATCACTAATTTACTTTTAGTGATCCCAGCACCATTGTTTATCATAATTTTAACAGTGATTGCTTTCTTTATTTCTAAAAAACGTCCAGGATTAACTTTATTTACTTTAATTGGATTATGGTTTATTTATAACCAGGGTTTATGGACCGATTTGATGAATACAGTCACACTCGTATTACTATCCAGTGTCATTTCAATTGTTATTGGTGTGCCATTAGGAATTTTAATGGCTAAAAGTAGTAAAGCACAAAGTATCATTAAACCGATCCTTGATTTTATGCAGACGATGCCAGGGTTTGTTTACTTGATTCCAGCAGTTGCTTTCTTTGGAATTGGCATGGTTCCAGGGGTATTTGCTTCTGTTATCTTTGCTTTACCACCAACCGTTCGTTTTACTAATCTAGGGATTCGCCAAGTCCCAAAAGAATTAGTAGAAGCATCTGATTCTTTTGGTAGTACAAGTTGGCAAAAATTGTTCAAGTTAGAATTACCTCTTGCTAAGAGCACGATCATGGCTGGGATTAATCAAACAACGATGTTATCTCTTTCCATGGTAGTCATTGCTTCGATGATCGGAGCACCTGGTTTAGGACGTGGCGTGTTATCCGCTTTGCAACGTGCTCAAGTAGGGAATGGATTTGTTAATGGGGTTGCTCTAGTTATCTTAGCGATTATCATTGACCGTTTTACACAACATTTGAATCAGCCAAATAATAAAAAGGCTACAGGAGCAGCCAAACAAAAAAATAAAAAAAGACAAGGAATCCTTATCGGAGCAATTGTTGTTGTCCTTTTAGGTGCAATTGGATTAGGTAGTCTATCCAATACTAAAGAAACGAAGAAAATCAATTTATCCTATGTCGAATGGGATACAGAGGTTGCTTCAACCAATGTTGTAGCTGAAGTTCTAAAAGGTATGGGGTATGATGTAACGATCACTCCGTTAGATAACTCAATCATGTGGGAATCTGTTTCAAAAGGTGAATCAGATGGGATGGTTTCCGCTTGGTTACCAAAAACTCATGGTTCGCAGTATGCACAATACAAAGATCAAGTCGATGATCTAGGGGCTAATTTAACTGGTGCTAAAGTAGGAATAGCTGTACCAAGTTATATGAATGTCAACTCTATTGAGGAACTTACAGATCAAGCAGGTAAAAAAATTACAGGGATTGAACCAGGAGCGGGAGTAGTAACGGCTGCTGAAAATACCATCAAACAATATGATAATTTAAAAGATTGGACAGTAGAAACTTCTTCTTCAGGTGCGATGACTGTGGCATTAGGCCAAGCAATCAAAAAACAAGAGCCAATTGTTATTACTGGCTGGACACCGCATTGGATGTTTGCTAAATATGATTTGAAATATTTAGCAGATCCTAAAAAAGCGATGGGGAATGCGGAAGAAATCCATACAATTGTACGTAAAGGATTAAAAGAAGACCAACCAGAAGCCTATAAGGTGCTAGATCATTTTCATTGGTCAGAAAAAGATATGGAGAAGGTCATGTTAGAAATTAATAATGGCAAAGATCCTCAACAAGCAGCGCAAGACTGGATCAAAGAAAACCAAAAAACAGTCGATAGCTGGAAAGAATAAAAATAATCCGATTTGAATGGGTTCACGGATGGAATAACAACTAAAAAATAATATTTTTGACTAAACAGTATGCAAAAGATATGTTTTTATTTATAAGTAAAAGCGAAAGAGCAATAGAGGGGATCTATGCTCTTTCGCTTTTCTATTTTGTTTTTTCAGTATAAGTGTAAATCAAAGGATGCCTTTGTTAAACGATCGTTAGTTTCGGTGTTCAGCTAAAAATAGTTTAGAATCTTCTAGTGCTTTTTGAGCAGCCGATGTAGATAAGTCAAATTGAAATTCATGACCTTGGGTACCGTATTCATCCTCAGGACAAAAGAAGCTATCTGTTTTTACGCCTAATTCTTTTAAAGTGTGAACTAAAGCTTCACCTTGTTCAGTAAATGAATTGGCATTTCCATCGGTGATATAAGAAGGTGGGAATTTTTCTGTCACATAGTCTTTAATCGTCATGCTCTTTATTGAAGGAGAGTTATACCAGTTCTTAGTGCCACTTAATGCCCATCCTACATACTTCCATATAATTTTAAAAGACGCATCATTCGTCAAAGCAGTGCTATTTAGATCATAGAAACCGCAGTATAATAAATTACCTTTAATACTTGACTCATTTAGAACTTGTTCAATATTAAGAGATTCTCTGTAATTTGGATTTGTTTGAGTCAATGAAAATTGTGCAGCCAATTGCCCCCCTGCAGAATCACCTGCCATGAAGAGATTATCAAGGTTGATCCCGAGGTTTGCAGTTTTCAGATAAGAGACAAATTCGCTTATTTGGATCAGTTGACTAGGGTAAGTGGCCTCTGGTGCTAGTTCATAATCAATTGAAGCAATGGTATAACCGTTAGAGGCTAGTTCGTCAAGGTAATTTTGGATGCTAGGATCTGCTTTTCCCCCACCTATGAAAGCACCTCCGTGAACCCAAATAATGGTTGGCGAATCTTTTAATTTATTTTTTGGTACATATAAATCGAATGTGTTGTTATTGTAACTGGATGGATACACAAGATTTGTGTGGATAGTATTACCTCTTTCTGTTGTAATTACTTTGTCTCTATTGTCATTGGGAATTTGAAAAATCAATGTTCTCAAAAAAACAATTTGCGCCTTTAATTCTAGATCAATGGCTTGTGGTTGAGATGAGTTAGTTAGTGTGTTAGCGAATACTTGGTTATTCTTACTAGAAAAAGAGAAGGTAATACATAAAATAATAGAAGTTACTACTCCGAACAATAAACTAATTTTTTTCATTTTTTCCTCCATATTGTAAAATATTTTTTTAATTCATTAAAAATAGTATTTGGTACCTGAACAATTTCTTTTCAATACTAGTATATAAGTGGTTACGGTTACAAAACTCCCGATAAAATAATGCTTTTATTTTTCTCAACAGATAACAAAAAATATTACGAAGTTAATATAACAAAAAGACAGATAGGGGTGTTTAAAAACTCATAATCGTTTCTTTTACACGCATAAGTGTTTTGTCAGATTTCCTTATATAGATAAAACAATTCTAGGTCTTTATCAGGAGAGAGGAGCATTCAAAAAATACAAAGAAGAATATGTTCTTTAACATTTAAATTTTTTAGAGTAACGATGCGGGGGTATCAAGAAAAGTTCTTAATGAAATGAATAAACAAAATGTTTTTCAAAGATCCTAAAAGATGAAAGACCAGAGAGTACATACGTTTTATAGTATAAAAGTAGCCATATATTCAAATATTTCCATATAAAATTGATCAGTGGCTTTGAATGGTGCGTCATTAATCTGGTTACTTTTATTAAAAAGGTAAAATAAATTGCATACCCAAATTTTATACCTGAAAAACAAAAAATGTCAT
>NZ_BJWF01000030.1 GCF_007990225.1 Enterococcus villorum
GGTTGAAATCCTTTATCCGAAGTTTCTGAATCGAACGCTGGCCTTTCAGAGAGAGAAAGACCCAAGTTTTCGACTTGTTTATGAATGACGGGGTAAGCTTTTGCTTCTTGTAATGTTCGTTCAGAAGCCAAAGCCATCCATGTTGGTTGACAAGCCGAAACGAGTAAGAGAATCACTGAAAATAAACCAAGCCATCTTTTTGTCCACTTTTTCATTTGTTTACTCCTTTTCTTTTGTTGCTTTGAGTATACAAAAGAAAGAAAGCGCTTTATATCTAGATTTCATTTTTTCTCTCACCTAAATTTTCTAAAAATAGAAAAAACTGGAGCGATAAAAATGATGATTTTGCGTACAGAATTTGATTATTATTTTAACTGGCTATTATTTCCTTAATGCTCAAACAGACCTTTTTCTAAATTGTAGAAGGTAACCATGTAACGATTGTTCTTCTCATTTTTTAGTTAATGGCTTAGTTTTTAAAGTTTTTTTGCTTTTTACTCATCTTAGATTGGATGAAGGAAAATAATCCTTAACTTTTTTCACGATATTTTATGTATTAGATAAACGTATTTGACTATATGTAAGGATGATGAGGTGAGATTTAATGTGCAAAAGTTTGCATCTACATCAATAAGCCCAAACAGAAGAAAATCCCCCTGTTTGGGCTTATTGCCTAATATAATTCAGCCTTTTAATGACCTCTTCGTTAGATCAAGAATTTTTATCCCACGATTGTATTGCTTAAATGACACAATGGTTCAGACTTTCATTCATTTTGATCATAAAAAAGTATAAGCAGTTAAACAATATTTATTTACTCTGAGAATCAATCACAATTGTTACAGGTCCATCGTTGACTAGAGAAACGGCCATATCAGCTCCAAACTGGCCGGTTTCCACATGAATCCCATTTTCTTCGATGCCTTTATTGAACGATTCATACAAGGCAATGGCGCTTTCTGGACGAGCAGCCGCAATAAAACTTGGTCGGTTTCCTTTTTTGGTATCTGCCAAAAGTGTGAATTGAGAGATGCTCAAAATTTGCCCTTGTATTTGTTCAATGCTGCAATTCATTTTTCCTTGTTCATCTTCAAAAATGCGCATTTTCACAATTTTTTTTACTAAATAATCCACATCTTCTTGCGTATCTTTTTCATGAACACCGAGTAAAATGACAAAACCTTGATCAATCTTTCCAACTTCTTGTTGATTAATGCTCACTGACGCTTTACTCACTCGTTGTATGACGGCTTTCACACATTTTCCTCCTAACCATTTGTTCGACGGACACTGTAGACATCTGGTACAGCTTTTATTTTATCTACAATACTCTTTAAATGAGTTAGATTTTGAATACCAACTGTTAAATGTATCGTCGCCATTTTATCTTTATTGGTTCGTGCTTCGACACTGTTTAAATTTTTCGTCATCGTATTGACCGTTTGTAAAACATCATTCAACATTCCAGAACGATTATAAGCATAAATTTCTAAATCAGCATCGTATTCTTTTCTAGTATTGGAAGTGTCTTCCCATTCCACTTCGATCAGTCGTTCTGCCACATTTGGCTTATCAGGTTGGACATTCGGACAATCTCTACGGTGAATCGAAATTCCTCGTCCTTTCGTGATATAACCGACGATATCATCTCCAGGAATTGGATTACAACAACGACTAATCCGAATCAACAAATTGTCAACACCTTGAATCACCACACCACCGTCATGACGAACCTTCATTTTTTCAGGTTCTTTTTTCGGTTGATTCATGATTTCTTCTGCTTCTTGTTTTTGTTGTTCGATTTTTTGTTCTTTTCTTTCTTTTTCGGTCAAACGATTCGCCATTGTTAATGGACTAACTTCGCCATAACCCACGGCCGCATACATATCATCTTCCGTTTGATAGTTTAGTTTTTCCAAAGCATCTTGTAACTTGTTTTTTGACAGTATTTCTTTTGGCAAGAATCCTAGATCACTGATACATTTGGTGATAGCTTCATGACCTTTAATAATATTTTCTTCTCTGTCTTGTGCTTTAAAGAAACGCTTAATTTTATTTCTAGCTTTACTTGTTGCGACTAGTTTTAGCCAATCTCTACTTGGTCCAAAAGAATTAGGTGAAGTCAAAATTTCAATAATATCACCATTTTTCAATTTATAATCTAACTGGACCATTTTGCCGTTGATTTTAGCCCCCGTCGTTTTATTGCCGATATCCGTGTGAATACTGTAAGCAAAATCTAAAGGTCCAGAGCCTTTTGGTAACTCTGTGACGTCTCCTTTAGGTGTAAAAACATAAACTTTATCACTAAAAATATCGCCTTTGACACCCTCCATAAATTCAGAAGCATCATAGCTTTCATCTTGAAGCTCAATAATTTCATGGAACCAACTTAATTGCTTAGTAATTCCATCTGGCTCTACTTTATCACTTTTACCTTCCTTATAGGCCCAATGCGCAGCTACCCCAAATTCAGCAATTTCATGCATTTCTTGGGTTCGTATTTGAATTTCTACAGGATTTCCTGCAGGACCAATGACGGTCGTATGCAACGATTGGTACATGTTCGCTTTAGGCATAGCAATATAATCTTTAAAGCGTCCAGGCATAGGTTTCCATTTTGTATGGATCGCCCCTAAAACAGCATAACAATCTTTAATGGAGTCAACAATCACGCGAATAGCAAGTAAATCGTAAATTTCATTAAATTGTTTCTTTTGGTCTTTCATTTTGCGATAAATCGAGTAGATATGTTTTGGTCGGCCATAGATTTCCGCATAGATATCTAGTTCTTCTGTTGCTAAGCGAATATCTTCAACCGTTGCGTTAACATACTTTTCTCTTTCTTCTCGCTTTGTTTGCATCAAATGAACGATTCGATAATATTGTTTAGGATTAAGGTAGCGAAGTGCTGTATCTTCTAACTCCCATTTGATACGACTAATCCCTAAACGATGAGCCAATGGTGCATAAATTTCTAACGTCTCTTGAGCAATTCGACGTTGTTTGTCTTCACGAAGATGTTTTAGCGTACGCATATTATGTAGTCGATCAGCTAACTTCACCATAATGACACGTAAATCTTGCGCCATTGCTAGCAGCATCTTGCGATGATTTTCTGCTAATTGTTCTTCGTGTGATTTATATTTGATTTTCCCCAGTTTAGTGACACCATCAACAAGCATGGCGACATCTGGTCCAAATTCTTGTTTTAAATCGTCTAAAGTCACATCTGTATCTTCTACGACATCATGCAAAAAACCAGTTGCGACTGTGTGGGGATCCATTCTTAAATCGGCTAAGATTCCAGCGACTTGGATGGGATGGATAATATAAGGTTCACCAGATTTTCGAAACTGCCCCTCATGAGCAGCAGTAGCATAGTCACAGGCTTTTTGAACAAATGCAACATGATCAGGACCCATATATTGGCTAACCAATTTAATTACACCAGGACCTGTTAATATTTCTTCTTTTGGCATGGAAAAATCCCCCTTTCAAAGGTTGTGAACAACAGGTTTTAATTGAACAATAGAAAAGAAAGAAACGCTCTTACTTCTCTTTATTTTTATAGAAACATCAAAATCGATGAGTGTCCTTTTTTTGACTAAGTGGAAAAAGTCATGTAACTTCTATCTAAAGATTTTGTTTAGACTTAGACTGGACAACAAAACATCCAAACAATAGCTACGAGGCACAACAAGGAAACAAAAAATAAAATGGCTATTTTCAATTTTATTTTTCTGTGTACTCATCCACGATTCCTCTTACTACTTATTCACTCTCAAAAATAGTGAGTTTCTCCGTTGTTTACATTAAAATAATTGTTTTTATTATACAGATTGTTGGGGAATTTTTCAATTTTCTCTGATTTTATTTCATTGCTATCAGTGGTTTAATTCCCACTGATAACTGGCCGCACTTAGTAAATAAAGGGGCGCCGTTTCTGCACGTAAAATCCTTGGACCTAAACCACAAAGTATTCCATTTTTTTCGATAAAAACTGCGATTTCTTCAGGCGTAAAGCCACCTTCAGGTCCAAAAACCGCTAAAACACGCTTGCCTACAGTCAGCTCTTTAAAAACCTTTGCTAAATTGGCTAGCTCTCCTTGTTTTGCCGATTCTTCGTAAGCAATCACTATTACGTCATAAGAAGAAAGACGATCAAAAAAACTTTTTTGTGTTTCTAATAATTCTATTTGAGGTGCCATTTGGCGATGGGATTGTTCAGCAGCTTCTTGGGCAATTTTTTGTAGTCTTTCTTGCCGTTTTTCTCTTTTTTTTCTATCCCACTTGACGATAGAGTTTGTCGCTGGAAATCCAATAAATGCGTGAGCACCTAGCTCTGTTCCTTTTTGGACAATCCAATCCAGTTTATCTCCTTTTGGATAACCACTAGCTATCGTAATAGCATTCGGTAATTCTTTTTGTCCTTTTTCTTTTTCTACTTCTACCAAATAAACAACATTATCCTGAATTTCGGTAATCTCAGCTCGGATGGATACTTGATCCTTAAAAACTAAGTAGACTTGGTCTTTTGGTGTCATGCTCATCACACGAACCACATGGTGAAAAGCTTCTCCTGAAAGTTTAAATGGTTCATTCGGCTGATACGCTTCTTCTAAAAAGTAACGTTGCATCTATTCCACCTCAGGCTTTTTTAAAATAATGGCATACCAATCTTTTTGTTGAAAGACTTGATCAACGACAAAACCCTGTGCTTGCATAGCGTCAATCACCAGCTGTTTCTTTTCTTCAATAATACCTGAAACAATCAGCCTTCCTGTTTGTTTCAATAAACGCCATGCATCTGGGATCATTAATAAAATAATATCCGCTAAAATATTTGCTACGATGACATCACTTTCAATCTCGATTCCTTTTAGTAGATCGTTGGCTGCTACATGGACATCTTTGGCCACTTCATTCATGTCCATATTTTCTTTGGCAGAACGAACAGCTACTTCATCTAAATCATAAGCATAAACTTCATTTGCACCCAAGTGTTTCGCAGCAATACTTAAAACTCCTGAACCAGTTCCTACGTCTATCACTGTTTCACCACCACGTAATACTGTTTCTAAAGCTTGTAAGGTCAAAGAGGTTGTTGGATGTGTGCCTGTACCAAAAGCCATTCCAGGATCTAGCGTAATGATTTTTTCTAAGGGATCACTGGTTTGATAATCTTCCCAACTAGGCACCACCGTTAACATTCTAGTAATACGGACAGGATGGTAATATTTTTTCCAAGCAGTTGCCCAGTTACTTTCTTCTACTTCACTAACTGTCACAATATTCTTGCCAATGGCCAAACCAAATTCTGGCAGTTGTGTCACACGATTTTTAATAAACGGTAAAATTTCCGGTAAAAAAATCGTCTCTGGAAAATAAGCCATTACAAATGCGCCATCATTTAACGAAGTAAAATCTTCTTTATTTAAAATTTCTCCATATGGATCTGATTTGAAATGTTCAATATCTAACGTGTCTTCAATTGCCACACCACTTGCTCCTGCCTCCATTAAAATATTGGCGACGGCTTCTACCGCTTCACTGGCTGTTTCTACTTTTACTTCATTCCATTTCATCAAACTCGCTCCTTAATAACTTGGATATGGTAAATAGGTATCTGCATTATTTTTTTGCTTTTCTTCGACTAATTTTGTTAACACTTGATTGTCCCATTTCAACTCAAATACCGCTGTTTCATCTTCTGCATCTAAGAAATCTAACAGATCACTTTGCCCTTGTGCCAGCACGTCATTCAAATAGACAATTATTGCATCAATTACTGATTTTGCTAGTCCTTTCTTTCCTTCATAAGGAATCACAGCTAAATAATCCGTTTCATTAAAGACTGATTTTTGCGGATTAAACAACAAGATACCATCTTCAAATTCAATGATTTCTTCTTCAGAAACGACTCCTTTTACATCATCAATCTCTAAATTTGCTTTATTTTCAGCAAATAGACGAACCACGATTTCAATCGTATGATTTTTCGTATCCCAGTCTAATGCAACATCGTAATCCGTGATTTTTGCTTCAATTGTTTGGTCTAAATAATCAAGTAAGTTTACTTTTTTCATTTTCATTCCTCCATCCCCAATCTTCATCAATCAGGTTCTTTCTTTGTAATGAAATATATGGATTACCAGAAACAGCAAAACGTAATGGTTTTTCTGTCCATTCTCCTTTATTAGGAATGCCTATTCTTGGTAAAGCCAAAATTTTTTTAGGTTTTTTCGTTTTTTCAAAAACAAAATGTAAAGGGCTATCTAAAATTGATTTTCCGTAAAGCTCCTGTGGTATCCCTAATGCAGCAACTAATTTTCCTGGTCCATTGCTAATATCAGGACCCGTTTTACCCCCTCTATTGATACTCATTTGTGCAATGCCTATTTCTGGTTCAAGCGCTCGGATCATTATCCCCTCAGGAATGCCTTCTGGTTGTGTAATAATGTTTAAGATTCGATGCGTATGCATGGTATAAAGATAAATGGTCCCTGGTTTTTCATACATAGCTAATACTCGTGGTGTTCTTCGCATGCCAAAACTATGTGCGGCTTGATCCTCTGGTCCAAGGTAAGCTTCTACGTCAACGATATATCCACCAACCGTCCCTGTCGGTGTCACATATTCCAAATACATGCCAAGTAAATCTCTTGCCACTTCTGGGGTTGTTTTATTCAATAAAAGTTTGTCTAATTTCTCTTTTTCTGTCATTTTATTCACCATTCTTATCATACACAAATTTAAAGGGATAAGCTATGAAATGTACCTTTTCTTTTTAAATACAAGCCATTTAGTTTACTTTTGAGTAGATGAAACGAAGCATTGCTTTTTTTCTTTTTATAGTGTCAATCACAGGAAAAACTTGTTTTCACTCATTTTGGGTTTCATTAAGAAAGCCAGCAGCTATTAAAAAATCAAAAAAAAATACAAGAAACTTTGATTTCATACGTTTCTTGTATTTTTTATTTCACTTGCAACCGTCAGACAATAAAAGTAAAAATCCACAACTCTTTATTTAAAAACATTCAATAAAAAAAATTAAATCTGGAATAACCACTACCTCCTTGTATAAAGATGCTTCCACTTCTCCATGCATGCGCATTTCTATTTTTTTTAATGAACATTTTTCAAAGAAAAATTCCTTTAATTCACGTTCATCAAAAAAACCTTTCCATTCATTCCCCGATCTTTTTAGAATCGTTAAAACTTGTTCAATCATTTCTTTCAATTCATGATTTTTATCGTGAAACACATTTGCATTTAAAAAATCACCAGCAAATCTTGTGATATTAATAGTTCTTTTTAGATATAGCAATGTTTTCATTACTTCAGAAGCACTTAAGTAAAAGGTTCCACCTTCCCAAATAACAAATGTAGATTTATTAGGATCAAACCCTTCTGCTATTAAACGGTCCAACACAGAACTTTCTTCTAAATCAACAAGATTTCCTCTAACTATTTTTACTTTGGTTTCTAAATGCGCTTCTGCATAAATCGCTTTAATTGCTGTTTCTTCTAAATCAATTGCATAAACTTTGTGAGTAGTTAAAAGTGAAATTTCATCAAACTTTGTATCTAATCCGATTCCTAAAACTAAAATTTGTTCATAGGTTTCCATTTTTTTTCAATAACAGTTTTAAAATAATGCGCTCTCGTAGCAACATTTCTCGTAAACATCCCGCCATTTGCTTGATTAATTTGATCCGTAAGTACAGACGCTTTTGTTGCATATTTTTTAATTAGCTGTTTCGATCGAGATTCTTCTAAATACCACCCTCGAATGTAAGGTACAGCTAACATAGTTTTATTGATTTCTGTTTTCATTAAATTTTCTCCTTATAAATAAATAATAGTTAAGCATTTTTTTGAAATTTTTATATGTAAGAATTTTATGTACAGGTTTATTTAGATGCATCACCTCAATTAAGTCTTCAAGCATTTCGGTATCATAAGTAGATATTTCGGATAAACAAATAATCATTTGATGTTTTATTCGATTAATATAATCTATTTTACTGCCTGATTGGCTAGCTTCTGCATAGGATAAGTTTAATGCCTGTTGAATGATTTTTTCTGCTTCACGATAATAACTATCAAACCCTTCAGTTGCTTTGCAGTATTTTTTTAGTATCTGTTGAAGGATCGAAACTTGAATAGCAGCTACACTTAATCCTTGACCAAAAATTGGATCAAATGAACAATAAGCATTTCCAACCACAAATAAGTTCTTAGGTCTGCCTTTCATTTTTTTAATTCTCAGAAATTTAATTTATCGAATCGAAAATACTTGCCATTCAGTCATAGGCGTTGCCTTTTCAATAAATTCTTTTATTTTTTTGTTAGGAAGTTCTTCTAAAATAGAATAAATCCTATTTTCACCACTTTGTTTGTGGTTGTATGCACTTAGTGTAACTATGTATTCTTCAGGGTTTTCTGTTTTTAAGATCACACCTCCTTGTGTTTGATTTGGAAACAAAGGAGAACTTGCACAGCCAAACCAATCAACAGAATCAATCATTTTGTAATTTCTTGAATAGTAACATAAATTAATTTTTTTACATACAATAGGAGTTTTTTTGGAGAATAGTTTATGAGTAATTTCAGGGCTACCACAAGCAAGAACAAATGCGTCTGCTGATAGATCAAATCTTTTATTATCTTTTTGAACTGTAATCCCCTTGATTTTTTGCTCCAAATTATTTTTTGGTGTTAAAAATTCAATAAATTTAGTCTTGCAATAATAAGTAATATTTGGCGATTCATTTACATATTCCATCAGTACATCTTCTAACAGTTTTCTAGACTGTTGTAAAATAAAAAAATCACTGTCAACTCGTATTTTTTCCCCTCCATAATGCCACCAATGGAAGTTCTTCTTCATGTCATATTCAACAGCACCTTTTGAGCGAAGTCGCTCTTTTATATCCGGACACAGTTTAACTAACTCATTTAATCCTCTCTTCAAAAGAATATGGACATGATCCTTTTGCTCAACATCTATAGAAGTATTCCCGTTGACTATCTCCTTTTTCTCTACAACTATGACTTCTTTGACAAATTGAGCTGCTGCAATTGCTACTAGTTTTCCTGAAAACCCACCACCGATTATTATTAATTTATCCATTTCACCTTTCTTCCGATCCAATCGTTATTTTCTCCTTTCTTTTTCACCATACTTCCTACTTTTATTTTACTATGTTATATTAAAGTATATTTATAACACTTTTTGCAAGCGGATACAATCGGATGGTTAATAATTAAAAAAAAAAAAATAAATAAATATAATTATCTATTCTTATTCACAAATCCTTTTTCCTTAGCACTTAACATGTAAATCACTTAAACGAAAACTTTTCAGATTACTAATGATACCTTTCAATCTACTTGTTAAAAAATAACTTTCATCATATTTCCTATATATAAATAAACAAAAATATATGAACTTTATAAAATATGGTATAATTAACGAACGAAAAATAAAAGGAGGCCATTTCATGCAACAACCGTTAGCTTATCGTATGCGTCCTAGAAACATCGATGAAGTCGTAGGACAAGAACATTTAGTGGGCGAAGGCAAGATTATTCGTCGAATGGTTGATGCCAAAATGTTGTCTTCTATGATTTTATATGGTCCACCAGGAACTGGGAAAACAAGTATCGCCAGCGCTATTGCTGGATCAACAAATTTTGCTTTTCGTATGCTCAATGCTGCGACTGACACAAAAAAAGATTTACAGATAGTGGCAGAAGAAGCCAAAATGAGTGGCACAGTGATCCTATTACTTGATGAAGTCCATCGATTAGATAAAACAAAACAAGATTTTTTACTTCCCCATTTAGAAAGTGGGCGAATCATTATGATCGGTGCTACTACTGAAAATCCTTATATTACCATTAATCCAGCCATTCGCAGTCGAACACAAATTTTTGAAGTGAAACCCTTAGACGAGCAAGATATACAGAAAGCTGTAAAGCGAGCATTGCATGATAAAGAACGGGGGCTTGGCCATTTATTGATTCAATTAGACGAAAATGCTTTGCTACATTTGTCCCGTGCAACAAATGGCGATCTGAGAAGCACGCTTAATGGGCTAGAATTAGCTGCACGTTCTACTAAACCAGATGAGTCTGGCACAATCCATTTAACTTTAACTATTATTGAAGAATGTGTGCAGAAAAAAGCACTTACGCATGATAAAGATGGTGATGCACATTATGATGTGATTTCTGCTTTTCAAAAATCGATACGTGGTAGCGATGTCGATGCAGCACTTCACTATCTTGCTCGCTTAGTAGAAGCAGGTGATCTGGCAAGTATCTGTCGAAGATTGATGGTCATTGGGTATGAAGATATCGGGCTTGGTAATCCGGCTGCCGCTGCTCGAACAGTCAATGCTGTACTAGCTGCAGAACGATTAGGGCTTCCTGAAGCAAGGATTCCGCTAGCAGATGCTGTCGTTGATTTATGCTTATCGCCTAAATCTAATTCTGCTTATTCGGCGTTGGATGAAGCCATTTCTGATATTCATGCTGGAAAGGCTGGTGATGTTCCTGATCATTTACGAGATAGTCATTACCAAGGAGCGAAAGCCTTGAATCGTGGTATTGGTTATCAATATCCTCACAACTTTGATCAAGCTTGGGTCAACCAGCAATATTTACCTGATAAATTAAAAAATACTACTTATTATCATCCAAAAAGCACAGGGAAATATGAACAAGCGCTCAAACAGCAATATGATCGGATCAATGAATGGAAAAAGAAAGCTACTAAAAAATAAACGATCACCCATAATTTTTATGAGCGCTCTCATTGCTCTTTTTATTTCCCTATGCTACTATAGAGGTGGGAAATCTGTGATGTTCGAATTGTCCTCTTTGTGTGTTGACCGAACATTTTTATTGATATCTTGGGACCTGTCTTGTGTCACAGCTGGTAACATGCCTTATCATTTGGTAGTTCAATGCTACGACCGTGGGACCCACCTGCTTGAATTCGCGGGATCAATACTACAGGACGAACAACGGCATTAACGGAGATTACCATTTTTTTAAGATTAAGAGGCTATGCCAATTATTTGGTACAGCCTCTTTTTTTGAAGTATTGACTTGAAACGAAACCTTTATGAACGAAACTCAGATTTTTGGAGGAATTTATATGATTCAACTTTTAATGGGTATTGCTGCTGTATTATTATTATTTGTTAGCTATTATTTATTGAGAAAACAACCTATCTTTTTCGTTTTAATTGAAGAAAACGAAAAAAATCGTCGCTTTTTACAATTTTATGGTGCTATCTATTCATTCTTAGGCATATTAGGTATTTTTGTTGCCTTTTTCAATCATCGGTTTATTGCTCTAGCTTATTTAGTCCTTGTGATTCTTGTGGCTTCCGTGTTCAGCATTACTTTTGCTCGTAAAATGGTCAAACCAGACAGTAATTAATTCTCTTTTTGCTTGAATTGTTTTACAATAGAAATAGAAATGATCGATTTATCTGAAGGAGTGAATGCTTATGTTACAACAGTACAAAAAAATCATGGTGGCCGTTGATGGCTCAGCTGAAGCAGAATTAGCTTTCAAAAAAGCCGTCAATGTTGCTATGCGAAACAATGGAGAACTTTTATTAGCCCATGTCATTGATACTCGTTCTTTTCAAACTGTTTCTTCCTTTGATGGTATGTTAGCAGAACAAGCAACTGAAATGGCTAAACAAACGCTAGCGGATTATGAAGAAAATGCAAAAAAAGCTGGACTAAATCATGTATCTACAGTGATTGAATATGGTTCTCCAAAACAAATCATTGCTAAAGAAATTCCTGAGGATAACCACGTAGATCTCATTCTATTAGGAGCAACGGGGCTAAATGCAGTTGAACGTCTATTCATTGGTTCTGTTTCAGAATACGTGATACGTAATGCAACTTGTGATGTCCTTGTTGTCCGCACCGATTTAGAAAATAAATTACCTGAAAAAAAGAAAGACTAACTATTAAAAACCTCGCTTATGACTACCCAGTTTGTCATAAGCGAGGTTTTTTACTTTTATTGATTCCTTATTATTTTTTACTTAGAAAAAGATTTTGTTCAGAAGAGCTTTAATCTCTTTTTTACTTTTTAGTTTGAGTGGCTGGCTTGATTATATGTGCATCGTTGTATGCTTGCTGGGCTTCTTGGACTTTTTCTAAAAGTTTTTGTTTGACTGGTCCATCTACTAATTTATTCACCAAAGAAAAGGCAGTACTTATTTCGTGTTGCGTATTATTTTGACTTGGTTTACCGTTAAAGAATAGTCGATTGATATATGGTATCGCATTCGATACAGCGATTAGCTGATCATATTTTTCCCATAATTCCTTTGTAGTATAACCTTCTAAAAAAGTAATATTTTGATAAGGAAGTTCGCCTAATTTTTGAGCTAGGTCGACTATTTCTTCCGTCGTTAATTCACCTTTAGGATTACCAATATCCCCATCAATAAAGTATTTCTCCATTGTCTCATTTGCCACTTGCCATTTTTTCATCAATGTGTCATAGGCTTGTTGTGCTTGTGCTACTTTTTCCAACAACGCTGTTTTTTGTTCACTCTCTGGTAAGCTTGTGACTTGTTGTTTTGCTGCATCGATTTGTGCTTTGGTGTTACTTACTTTGGCACCAATTGCATCAAATAAATTATTTACTGTTGTTAAAGCCTCTTCGATCGTTGAACTCATGATAGGTACTTGTTTGCTCACAATTTCTTTTCCTTGTTCATCTATACTTACTAAAGTAATTGATTTAGACGTTGTTGACACTTTATTCTTTGCATATACTTCAAATTGATTATTCTTTAACAACTTGAATCCTGGGAAATACTCTTTGCCATCCACTATCAATTTGAATTTCTTCACATTACCAGTAACAGAACCAGTAATATAGTCAGTGTTTACTTTATAATAATTTACATCTAAACTTGGCGTTTTAGTTGTAATTTCTTGCATGCCAATTTCTACACCTTCAGCATTCAATACTTTTAGAATGACTTTTTTAGAGCTTGTTGTTACTTTATTTTTGGCATATACTTCAAAGTTATTATTCGCTAAAAGTTTAAAACCTGGCGAGAATTCTTTGCCATCCACAATTAATTGGAATTTTTTAGCCTCGCCTACAACTTGACCTTTGATATAATCTTTACCTACTGTATATTCTTCCACAGTCAATTGAGGTGATTGTACAGAAACTTCCCTTGTACCTATTTCTTTTCCTTTTTCATCAAAACTTTTTACTGTGACTGTTTTTGTTGTCGAGGCTATTTTTTTCCCAATATAAAGTTCAAATTTATTGTTTGGTAATAATCTAAATCCTGGGGTATATTCTTTCCCATCAACAATTAATTTAAATTTCTTGATATTGCCACTATATTGCCCTGTCATATAAACATTTCCATAGCAATAGCTATCAACTTTAAACGCATTTATTCTATCGTCCAAAGCAGCTTGAGCAATAGCTATTTTTTCTAATAATTTTGTTTTTTGTGGAGAAAGATCATTCACTGCTTCTACTTTTTTCTTAGCAGCATCAATTTCTTCTTGCGTATTGGTGTCTTTAGGTGTGTCTCCATTAAAAAGCTGAGCAACAGCTTCCATCGCTTGTTTTTCTGCTGGGTCTTGTGTGCCCGCATGTGCGTCATTATATGCTTGTTGAGCTTCTTGGACTTTTTCTAAAAGTTTTTGTTTGACTGGTCCATCTACTAACCGATTGACTAAAGAAAAAGCAGTACTTATTTCGTGTTGCGCATTGTTTTGATTTGGTTTACCGTTTATAAATAAACGATTGATATATGGTATCGCATTTGATACAGCGATTAGCTGATCATATTTTTTCCATAATTCCTTTGTAGTATAACCTTCTAAAAAAGTAATATTTTCTGATGGAAGTTCTCCCAATTTTTGAGCAAGATCAACTACTTCTTCTGTTGTTAATTCACCTTTAGGATTACCAATATCCCCATCCACAAAGTACTTATCCATTGTCTCATTTGCCACTTGCCATTTTTTCATCAATGTGTCATAGGCTTGTTGCGCTTGTGCTACTTTTTCCAACAACGCTGTTTTTTGCTCACTCTCTGGTAAGCTTGTAACTTGTTGTTTGGCTGCATCGATTTGTGCTTTAGTGTTACTTACTTTGGCACCAATTGCGTCAAATAGATTATTCACTGTAGCAGTAGCATTTTGGATCGCTTCATCTGTCGCTTTATTCTTTTGTTCGGGAAGATCCTCGCTTGATGCTGTTTTTTCTACGGTATCGGAAGTTGATTCTTCTGTTTTTTTGGAATCCGTTACTTTTTTATCTGAAGTACTTGTTTCATCTGATTCATTATTTTTTTTCTTTTCTTCAGATGAAGTAATGGTAATTCCTTCTTCCACTCCTTGTTGCTCTGCATGTGCTAGTGGCGCCATTACTCCAGATAAACTCGATAGTACTAATGCACTTGCAGTCGAAAACGAGACTAAATTCTTTTTAAAATTTCTTTTTTTCAATTAAAAACCACCCTTTTTTATTTTTTTAATTTAAGGTGATCATAGCCTATTTAGTCCTAATTATTTTTTTCTTTATTTAAAAAAAACAGTTTATCTTTTAAATTACCTATTCTACAAAACAAAAAAACCGAAGTGAATAACATTCACTTCGGAAAAGGTTATTTTTAACATTCAGTAAACAATATTTTATGGTTGATGTAGATAATTTAAATGTAATTATCGCTATCAATTCTTAGATTTATTTACGCAAACGTTCCACATCACGAGCAATCATTAACTCTTCGTCTGTAGGGATAACTAAGACTTTCACTTTTGAATCTTTTGTTGAAATGTCTAATTCTTCGCCACGAAGTTTGTTCATTTCTGGATCGATCTCGCAGCCAAACCATGTCATTCCTTTGATGATTTCACTACGAACATGCCCATCATTTTCACCGATTCCAGCAGTGAAAATAATCGCATCTACCCCGTTCATCGTTGTTACATAACCACCAATGTATTTACGGATACGATCCACAAAGACATCATAGGCTAAATGAATATGCTCTTGATCATGATTTTTTTCAAGATCACGCATATCACTTGATAGACCTGTTAAACCTAAAAGTCCAGATTTCTTATTTAAAATAGTAATCATTTCATCGATATCAATTTCTAATTTTTCCATTAGATACGGAAGAACAGCCGGATCAATATCTCCAGAACGAGTACCCATTGTTACTCCTGCAAGAGGTGTGAAGCCCATTGAAGTATCCACTGATTTACCACCATCTACAGCAGTGATTGAAACACCATTACCTAAATGACAAGTAATTAATTTTAATTCTTCAATTGGTTTATCTAACATCTTTGCTGCACGTTCTGATACATAACGATGGCTAGTACCGTGGAAACCATATTTTCTTACTTTGAAATCTTCATAATAAGAAACAGGAAGGCTGTATAAATAATTGTGTTTTGGCATCGTTGCATGAAAAGAGGTATCAAACACCGCCACACTAAGAATATCAGGTAAGATTTTCTTGAACGCCTTAATGCCCATCAGATTGGCAGGGTTGTGCAGTGGAGCAAATTCTGCTAATTCTTCAATTCGTTTCATCACGTCTTCATCAACAATAACAGAATCACCATATGTTTCTCCGCCATGTACAACACGATGACCGACGCCTGTGATCTCATGGTAAGAACTTAAAATTTGCAATTCAATTAATTGATCTAATAACATTTTTACAGCTACTTCATGATCATCAATATCCATAATTTGTTCGAATTTCTGATCATCTCCGTACTTAATAGTAAAAATTGAATCTTTTAAGCCGATTCTTTCGACGATTCCTTTAGCGATTACAGTTTCTTCTGGCATTTGATATAATTGCCATTTTAAACTTGAACTTCCAGCATTAATTGCAATTGTTTTAGACATATAACTCTCCTTCTTGGTGAATGATTAAAGAGAAGCCGATTTCCATGTTGCAAATTCTTTAAAAAATTCGGTCACCTTCTCTGGTTTCTTTAGTGAATCAAGTTTTACAAGCAAGACTTCTTGGGCTTGTTTGGCATTTGTTCCTTTTTTTTGTAAAATCAAAATACTTTTTTGTGATTGCTTATTTCGGAATAGTTCATCTGGTAATTGGATCATCCCTTGAAGATAACCTTCTTCTTTAAACCATCTTTTGACGTCTTCGCTTTGTTCTGTTTCTAAAAAGTTACTTGGCATCAAAAATAATCCAAATCCATCTGGTTTCACATATTTCATGGCTTGTTCTAATAACAGATGGTGAGCATAACTATGTCCTTCGTTAGTGCTTGTTAAAAATTCTTTTGCTTTTTGATCGTTCGGATAATAACCAATTGGTAAATCGCTGATTGCCACATCAACTGGATCAACCAGTAAATCTTGTAATCCATCTTGGTGAAAATATTGGACATTTGCTTGAGTCAAATCACTTGTTGAAGCAGCGACTGCTAACAACGTATCATCAATATCTACGCCCAAGCCTTCTGCTTGATATCCTGCATTGGCTAGGTTTAAAAGAACTGTTAATAACAAGTTGCCCATTCCTGCTGCAATGTCTAAAATCTTGAGTGGTTCTTTTTTATTTGTGAATAGCTGTTCAATTAAAAAGACAAACAAAAAACCGATGCTATCTGGCGTAAGTTGGTGGTTTGCTTGGAGATGTTCTGTTTGACTTCCTTTTAGTAACAGTAACTGAGACAGTCGACGCCACTCTTCTGGTTCAAAGGTTAGCTGGCTGATTTCTTTATATAAGTCGGAAATTTGCTTTGCGACTTCTTCCGTTGGTACACCATTCACCACTCGCACTTGATAGTTGTCGATTAAGTTTTCAGCATTTTCGACATAGGCTTCTAAAAAGGAAGTTCCCAATGCATTCTGTAAAAGCTGAATCGCTTTTAGGTTTTGTTCAAAACCTTGTTCCATTTTTTCTGGTAACATCGTGCACCTCATTTCTAGATATATTATAACAATTATTTTACCTGTTTAATTTTAACGAACTATCCGCAAAATTTCAATCGTTTTCACACTTTTTTATTTGTGAAATAGAAAACATCTATCATAAGCAAACAGTGATATAACAGAAAAGAGGGCGTTTTCACAGTTTCACCCCTCCACTGTATTACTTTCTGTATCATTATTAATGTTTTCTACAAACTTAAAAACATATTGATCAATAGTAATTTCTATCTCTAACTGTCGATTTAATTTCTTATAATGGATCGTTCCTACAGTGTAATGCGTTACATCTTGTTTTTTTAATTCATGACTTTCTGATAAAAACATTTGTTTCATTATTTTAGCTAAATAATAGCATTTAACGCGGTGGTTCATATCAACAGTCAAACGGTAAGTTTCTACTGTAGTGAACAATAAAAAACTGCAAACTAAAAATAATAAAAGTGTGGAAAACAAAATATTTCCTTTAAACAACGACCTACGTGAATGATTTGGTCCATATTCCTTCATTTTTTTCTCCATTTTCAAATTCTACTAACAAAATGATTGCTACCGCAGAATCTCTCACTTCCCATTTTTTCACCTGCGTCAGCATCGGCTGATGACCGCCGGCTTTTTCACGTTTGCGGATCATATTTTGATACTGCTCAACTATGAAATCTTTTTCTTTTTTTTCATAGTGGATACGATTTTCTTTAATCACCACATTCGTGCCACCTTTGATTTCTTCTTCAAATTGGGCAAGGAAAATCAGCCATTCTTTTTGATCTTTTCGTTTTAAATAATGATCGATTTGAACAGTTTGATGGATCAATAAATTTATAGAAAGTAAAATTGTACTTAAAGCAAATAGTGAGATGAGACACTCGATCAATGTGAACGCATGCTTGGTTTTATATTTTGGCAATTTCTATCACTTTTTCTCCTTGTATAATCTTAACTTTTTGAATTTTTTTATTTTCTGTTTTTATTTTTGTTTGACTTTTTGATCCTTCACTCGTTCTTATTGGTAATTCATGATGTATTCGATACGTTTTTACATCTTCATACAACTGACGAAGCAATACTATTTCTTGGTTACTGTGTTTTTCTGCTTTTAACAAATAGATATTCCCATGGTTGATCAAAAAGATACAAGCGCTGGTCATAGACATAGCAACCAATGTTTCTAAAAGAATAAAACTACTCTTGTTTGATTTTTTTAATATAATGACCACTCCCCATCTGAAATTGGTAGATAATGGTTTGCTTTTTTTCATTCCAGTAAAATTCATATGCCTTTAATGAACTTTCATTGCCAGTATAGGCAGCAAAAGAAATTTTTTCTTTCTTTTTTACTTCAATTTCTTTTGGAACTTTTAAAATTGCCCAATCAATCATTGTCTTTGGTATGTTAAATATCATTTGATTGAGGTTTGGATCATAAGCGATTGTCGTTGTTTGTTGGTTTACGATGGCTATTTTTTGTGTCACGTAAATTCGATGTTCAAATTGTGTAAAAAATTGCTCAATTGCCATCTGTTTTTGCCAAGAAGCGACAGAAAAAACAGGGAAAATAAACATTCCCAGGGTAACGACTAAAACAAATACAGTTTCAATCAAGGTATAGCTGTAAAAAAACGTTCTATTTCTGGTTATAAGCATCTGCATGCTCCTGTTTGATATATCCTTCTTTTAAAAGTTCTGAGATGGTAGGCACTTTCCCATTATTTTGCAAGGAATATAGTTCTTTTTGTGCATCGATCAACTGAAGAACAGCTTGTTTCCCTTCTTTATTCACATGATCACGATAACGTGAGATGTTTGGGATGAATAAAAGGACAAGTGCACTAATCACCAAAAGAACGATCAACATTTCAATCAAGGTAAATGCTTTTAGATAAAGCGCTCGGTGTGAAGATCTCTTTATCTTTTCTTTCATAACAAAACCTCCTCAATATTGCCATACACAGGCAACAAAATAGCTGCATAAATCAATAATAACAACCCAGCAATCGCAAGAAAAAGGATAGGTTGTAACCAATGGAGCCATTGATTGATTTTTTGAAAAAATTGTTGTCTTGTTAATTTACTATAAAATAAAAGTTCCTTGCCTAAGTTGCCTTTGGCTTCCCCTTGTAAAATAATTTGACTAAATTCTTTTGTTAAAAACGAATAATCCTGAAATTGCTTAGCCAAAGGAATCCCTGTTTCTAGACCTTTAGCCAAGCGAAAAGCTAACAATTGAATCAAGCTTCCTTGTTTTGTTTCCTTCAAACAAAAAATAATTTGTTGTAACTCTAACCCTTCGTAAAATAATTTGCCAAATTCTAAAGCGATATATGCAGATTGATAGAGTGAAAAAAAAGTTCCTACTACTAGTTGTCTACTGAACCATTCACCTTTTTGGATCATGTCCATTTTTGCTAACCTAATTTTTATGTAAAAAAATACGAATAAAACAAGACACAAAGTTGCCAACACATACCAATGAAAAGATTGAAGTAATAAAATGCCCCAGTGAGTATTCATCACCATCTCAGTATGAAGTAATTGAGGTAAAATAAATTGTCTTAAAGCTAATAAAATCCCCAACAAAAATAAAAGCAATAGGCAAGGATAGCTGATGATTTTTTTTAGTTCTTTTCGAAATTCTTCTACTAATCGAAATTGTTCAGCCATGCTTTTTAATGTTTTTATTAAATTTCCATGACTTTCTGCCAATTCGATTTGCACTAGTTTTTCTTGAGTAAAACCCATTTCTTGTAAAACATCATAAAAAGTATGACCACTTTGTAGTAACTGTTGCCCTTGTTGTAAATAAATTTTAGGAACAGGTGCCATTTTTAACAATATATCCATTGTTTCTTGAATACTAAAGCCATTAACAAGTAATTCACCTGTCAATTGTATATATTTTGCTTGATGACTGAGTGACATTTTCTTAAAAAGCACACGATCGCCATTGATTGTTTCGTGCTTCTTCATAGCTACGATCCCATCCTTTCTTCTCAAAACCATGGTACGTAAAATTATATCCCCACATAACAGCAGCTGACTGCATGTCATCTAATAGAATCTCTTGATAAACTACTCCTGCCAAACATTCAGCCAATTCTTCTTTTCTACCCACTAATTCAATCATTCTAGCTTCTATCCCATCTAAATGTCGGGCATGGACCGTGGCAAAGACACGATGACCTGTTAAAGCTGCTCGTATTGCGACATTTGCTGTTTTTTCATCTCTGATTTCTCCTATAATTAGTAAGTCGGGACGATGTCGCAATGCAAGTTTTAACAATTGATCATACGTTTGTTCGATTTTCTCATTTACTTGTAATTGTAAAAATAATGGCTGTTCGATTTCCACCGGATCTTCAATTGTAATCACTTGTCGGTTCTCTTCTCGTGCTAAATAATACATCAACGAAGTTTTTCCCGAACCAACTGGACCACTAAACAAATAAAGACCACGATTTTTCGTTCGCTCACAGATGACCTTTAAATCCATTGAAGAAAAACAGCGAAATTGCTTCTCAGATAAATCGTATAATAAACGGATGACTAAACTTTCTCGTTGTAAGTAATCTCCTACTGACGATAATCTCAATCTTATTTCATTTTCTCTCAACATATACGTTAAAGAACCTACCTGGGCTTTTCGTCTTTCTCCAATATCCATCTTTCCTAAATATTTAGATCTTGAAATCAATTGCTGTCCTGTTTCAAACATCAATTCTTTTTGAAACATTCGTTTTTTGCTATAACGATAATAAATTTTAAATTGAGACTTGTAGGGTAATATATAGATATCTTGCACGTTGTTCTTATAACTTTCTTTAATGAGATTATCTGAAATTGTTTTTATATCCATCTTCTTCCCGTTGCCAAAAATCCATAAATATTTCTATCCAACTGTAAAAATTGTCAGATTTATGTTACTTCCTATTTCTACAACAATCCTTGATGGTTTGGTTTTCACTATCTCCGTTATTGTTTGATGTAAATAATTTTGACGAATATTGGCTAGTTTTCGATGGGTACGCCGAATTTCTTTTTCTAATTTATAGATGTTACGCGTTTTGACAAATCGGGTTTCCTCCTTATTCCACTCGTATTTTCGTGAAAATTTACGCTGTAACCGACGTAAACGTTTCTCAATCTTTCTTACTTTTTTGTTTGGTTAATAATCCAACGTGCAGTTCCTGCTGATTGCCAAAGCTGTTTTTCTTGTTCTTCATTGGGCGTAATCTTACTTTCTTGGCTCGCATCATCTTCCATCAATTTTTTCATTATCTTCTTAGCTTTACTCGTTTTCCTTGTAATCGGTAACTAAAAACGGTGATCATCTGGATGAAGTCCTCAACTAATTCCTGCTCTTCAGTCTTTTTTTGTAGAATTGATTTCGTTGTTTTTCAAAAATAATAACGAGTGCCATCTTGTGAGACAAGAGCAGGTTTTAATTCTCCTTTTTTATCTCTATTTCTCAATGTTTGTGGCGTGACAACTATTTGTTTTCCAAGTTCTCCTATCGAATACATAAGCATAGTCTTCACCTTGATAAAATTACACCACATATCGATATTAAGAATAATATATTTATAGATATTTATATATTTCTGTCAACTGTTGTTCACCTCCACTGATAAAGATATGCTCTTTGCAGCGAATCAATTGATCCAAAAAGGTGGCGGAATGATCGTGGTTAACGATGGGAAAGAAGTATCTTCTTTGCCTTTACCAATTGGTGGATTGATGACACAAGCACCTTTTTCAGTCGTTAATGAACAGTTAGTAACTTTAGTCAAAGAAGCACATAACTTAGGAGCTAGCCAAACTTTTGATCCGTTTTTAACCTTATCATTTTTGACATTATCGGTGATTCCAGAATTAAAACTCACTGATAAAGGCCTATTTTCTTTCTCCAAATTCAGTTTAATTGAACCATCTGTGTAAGTAAAAAATGCTTGATATCATCTATTCTCAAATACAACTTATATCTAATATTAACGTTTTAACAATTTGACGATTTAATGGATATAATTTTCGAGATAAAAAGGTTAAGACAAATGTCCATGAGAGCCTTAGCCCTCTTACATGTTGTCTTAACCTCTTTTTAATTGCTTTTTTTCTAAAGCATTCTATTTATTTTTTGTTTTATCAGGAAACTGAGCTTCTACTCGATAGATTCTTTGCCCTTTAGAAGAAAATTTTTCTTCGTATTCCGTCATGATATTTCCGTTAAATTCGCTTTGATGTAAATCTAGCCATACTTGTTTAATGATCATTCCGTATTGTGAAAAACTAGCTAAAGAGTATTCAAACAATCCTTGGTTATCTGTTTTAAAATGAATCTCACCTTGAGGACGCAAAATTTGTTCATCAACAGCTAAAAAAGTTCGATACGTTAATCTTCGTTTCTCATGTCTTTTTTTAGGCCAAGGATCTGAAAAGTTCAAATAAATTTGATCGACTTCACTATCTGCAAAGTATTCGGTTAATGCCGAACCATCCACGTGCAATAATTTTAAATTGGGCAAGGGATCTTCAATTAATTTATCTAATGCAATGGAGACTACACTAACTTGCATTTCAACACCTATATAATTGATGTCAGGATGCGCTTTTGCCATACCAGTAATAAACTGTCCTTTCCCCATACCAATTTCGATATGGATTGGTTTATCGTTACCAAACAGTTCATTCCATTTCCCTTTCCATTTTGTTGGCTCATTGATCACTAAATCTGGATGTGCTGCTAACATTTCTGCAGCTCCTGGGCGATTACGTACACGCATGACCTTTTCCATTCCTTTCTCTGCTAAAAAAATTAAGATCAGTCAAGTGATTTTCTACTCTTCTGATCTTAACTTGAATAAATAAACAAGCAATAATTGCTTTGTTCTCACTCATTTCTATTAACACGATTTCTTTTCAGCCACTAAAAATTCTTTTCAGCTGTAAGATTTCTTCATTCATTCTTCGATGGTCTTCTCGCTGGCAATATCTTGTAATTTCTTGTAAAAGATTCATTGCCGCATACCAATGTAACTTTTCTAATATTTCGTCAGTCGGACGTATACCATATGTCACTAACCATTGATTCCAATTAGATAATGGAACATAATTTCCTAAAATCGTTGCAATGTCCACAGCTGGATCAGCAAACATAATTGAATCCCAATCCACCAAATATAAATAATTCTTACACACAAGCCAGTTTCGATGATTCACATCACCATGCACCACAGCAAATTTTTCTTTTTCCGCCTGTGGGAGCTGTTGTCGTAAGAACTGGTGAACAATTTGTAAAAACCGGTGGTTTTTAAGTGTATCAGGCAATTCTAATTCGTACTGTTGTAGCATTTTCTCAGGTGTCATCACTTTTCCACCAATACGTGTTAGCATCGTCTTAAGTGATGTTGAGTGATGCAAGTGATACAATACGTCAATCACATCATTACGCTGACCAATCTCATTAGGGGTCAATAGATGTCCTTCTAACCACTCTTGTGCTGTTAAAGTGTCTCCATTTCCGGTACGTTTTGTCCATACTAGTTTAGGCGTGATTCCTTCTCGGGATAGTGCAGCAAGCATTGGAGTCGTATTTCTTTTAATAAAGACCTTATCTTCATCACGCATGCCTATGTATGTTTTTCCTGTATCACCTTTGATTGGGCGTAAACGCCATTCTTGGTCTAACTGAAACTCCATCATGCATTCTCCCGTCCTCTTAACTCTATGATTTGCAGTACTTATTATTCTAGTCGCCTAAGTCCCGAACGTCAAGCACATATACGTTCTTTTTTCAGCTATTCTTCTTCACAAAACCATCTTTTAACAAAAAAATCGAGCGAATAAGGGAATTTTCCTTATTCACTCAATTTATTTTCTCTCGGCAATACGTTTACTCCATCATTTTCTTTATCCGGGTAGGCAGATAGATTTTAATAAATAAACTAACAAGGAGTAAGTAGCCCACCATTGGAATAATTTTATCTAACCCATCTAACACAATTGCTCCGATCAAACCAAAAATACCTGCCGTAATGATCAATAACCAGAATAATAGTTTCTGTATGGCTTGCTTTTTCTGTGTTTCTTTTATTGGATACAGTTGAACCAGTGTCATATAGCGAAATTGATTATACAAAGGAAGCAATTGAAACCCGATAAGATAAATAAACAACATACCAACAGCTGTTATAAAATAAACATCATCCATGCTGGCAATCAATAGTCCGCCAATAAACAATAATCGTAAAAAAAGGCCACTAAAATCCGATCCTCTAATAAATCTTCTAGCATAAAGATAAAAATAAGTATTTCCAGAATTTTTGTTCACTTTTTGTAAAAGAGGATCGAGATAACGTCGTCTTTTTATTCTCGAAGTAATCTCTGGGACGTCAGTAAATAAATTGATAAACTGATAGATTTGATGCAAACGTTGTTCTTCTACTTGCACCATTTTTTCCCAATCTAAATGGTAAGACATTTTCTTCCACAAAAAGAAAGAATAAATACTAGACTGTGCAACAGCACCTAGTAAGCCAGCCCAGATCCATCCATAAATCCCAATCAACAAAATCAGGGAAGTAGTAAGGATCCAAAAAATTTTCCATATTATTAACTCTTTCTTTTCTATCCGAAATATTTCTACTCGTTTCAACTGAAGTTGACTACTTTTTAAGCAACACAAGATAAACAAATAAATGAAATAAAAAGAGAAAGGTTGACCAGTTGTAACCACGACTAGCGGCATTGAAAAACCGCAAGCTAAGCTTAAAAATAAAAATGGGAATACACACGAATAACGAAATGCATGCTGTAAATATTCACGGATTTCCTTTTCTTTTGGTAATAAGAAAACAATGTCTGCTGCTTGCGTAAATGTGGCAAATTTACCAATAAACAAACAAATAAGCCAAAACAATGAAAGAATGATTCCCCCAATATAAAAAGGCGTAGTCAAAGTTTTCAACCAGTTTGAATAATAAAAACCTATCCCACCAATCAGAAATAAGCAAACCAGGACAAAATGATCATTTAAAACGTATCGTAAATACTTCATCATTTTTTTTTGGTGTTTTGCTAATCGTAATTGAAAAAAATTATTCATGTTCTTGCTCCTTTGTTAAGGAAATATAAATATCATCTAACGAAGAACCAGGTAAGTGAAATTCTTTTTGGAGGTCTTCTAATGTCCCATTTGCACGTATTTCCCCGTTATGCAAAACAACGAATCGGTCACAATATTTTTCTGCTGTAGCTAAAATATGAGTAGACATTAAAATACCTGAACCTTCGTTCTTCATTTCGACCATCAATTCTAACAAAGCATTGATAGCTAATGGATCCAAACCTAAAAATGGTTCATCAATGATATATAAAGAAGGTTCAATCAAAAATGCACATAAGATCATAACCTTTTGCTTCATCCCTTTTGAAAAATTGGCAGGCAACCATTCCAAACGATTTTCTAAACGAAAGGTTTGTAAAAGCTTTTCTGCTCTTTTCATCGCTTCATCAATTGGAATATCATACGCCATCGCTGTTACTTCAATGTGTTCTTTTAAAGTAAGTTCTTCATATAAAGAAGGCGTTTCAGGTATATAACCAATTTGTTTTCTGTAGGCTTCTGGATCCTTTTTTAAACTCCGATCGTTGATTGTAATTGATCCTTTTTTTTGTTCTAATAGTCCAATGATATGTTTAATCGTTGTACTCTTCCCCGCTCCATTTAATCCAATCAAGCCAACCATTTCACCAGACTTCACGCTAAAACTAATATCTTTTAAAACAGGTAAGTGTCCATACCCTCCTGTCACATGTTCAACAATTAAACTCATAAAAATTCCTCCATAACTATGCTATTTTTATTATACCATGAAGAAAACCCTATCAATTTATTTTTTTTCATACAAATCTTTGAACATATGGTAAAGTTAATTTAAATAATTATTTATGGAGAGAGGATGTTTCACATGGAAAATTGTATTTTTTGCAAAATCATCAACCAAGAAATTCCTAGTTATAAAATTTATGAAGACGAAGTAGTTTATGCTTTTTTAGATATTTCACAAACAACAAAAGGGCATACTTTAGTTATTCCTAAACAACATGTTTCAGACATTTTTGAGTATGATAAAGCATTAGCCGCTACTATTTTTTCCCGAATCCCTAAAATTGCACGTTCACTTGAACAGGCATTTCCAGAAATGCAAGGTCTAAATATCTTAAATAATAATCGTGAATTAGCTTATCAGACAGTCTTTCATTCACACATTCATTTGGTTCCACGTTACAGTGAAAAAGATGATTTTTCGATCCATTTTGGCAATCATCAGGCTGACTATACTCCAGAAGAACTAATAGATATCCAGCATAAAATCGAAGAGCAGGTGAACAAAATTGATTAAAAACTTTTTAAAAGGAATTGTTTTTGGTACAACAGTCGGCGCGATTTCTGGATTATTATTTGCTCCTAGAAGTGGCAATGAAACTAGAAAAAAACTCATTACTGAATTAGAAGAAGCCACCGAATTAACCAACGAATTAAATAACAGTCTCAATAATTTTAAACACTCCCTAAATGAAACAAGGGAAACTGCCAAAAGTGTCATTCCCGCTTTTCAAGAAGCAATAAAAAAAGATATAGAAAATTATAAGTTTCAAGCAGAACCGAGAATCGCTCAAATTCAAAAACAAGTGAAAAAACTATCCGATGATTTTCCACAAGACATGCAATAATGCGCATTTTTCCAGCGTTTTTGAGTTTAATTTTATGTTTATTTTAAATTTTTCAATGGAATGTGATTAAATTTTGAATTTTGTTTGAAACTATCACGAGACCGTTTTTATTAGGAATTGAATATGTTATAGTTATATATGTAAGAATAATAATAAATCACAGGAGAACAATTTTAATGAAAAAGAAAAAAATAATTTTAGCTGCAACTAGTGCTTTAGCTGTTTTAGCATTGGCTGCTTGTTCAGGAAACACCAATCAAGAGATCGCCACTATGAAAGGTGGAAAAATCACTGTTTCAGACTTCTACGATGAAGCAAAAACTAACCAAACCAACCAACAATTAGTTCAAAATATGATTATTTTTAAAGCATTAAATAATCAATATGGCGATAAAGTAAGTGATAAAGAAGTAGATGCTGAATATAAGAAAAGTAAAGAATCAATGGGTGATACTTTTGAATCTCAATTAGAGTCAGCAGGTTATACAGAAGAATCTTATAAAAAGCTGATTCGAGATAACTTGGTATTTCAAGCTGCAATGGAAGCAAATGTTAAGGTTACGAATGATGACTTGAAAACTGCTTGGAAAACTTTCCATCCAGAAGTGGAAGCTCAAATCATTAAATTAAGCAGTGAAGATGAAGCAAAAGAAGTGAAAAAATCTGCTGATGATGGTACTGACTTTACTAAATTAGCTAAAGAAAAATCAACAGATACAGAAACAAAAGACGATGGTGGAAAAATCAAATTCGATTCAGAAACAACGACTGTTCCATCTGAAGTTAAAGAAGCAGCGTTCAAATTAAAAGATGGTCAAGTATCTGATGTTATTTCTGCTACAAATACGACTTCATACTCAACTGATTATTATGTCGTAAAAATGGTGAAAAACCAAAGTAAAGGCAATGATATGGACAAATACAAAAAAGAATTAACAAAAATTGCCAAAGATACACAAATAAAGGACCAAGCATTCCAAACAAAAGTTATCTCTAAAGTCCTAAAAGAAGAAAATGTTAAAGTGAAAGATGATGCGTTTAAATCTGTATTAAGTCAATTTACGACAGAAACAACTGGCACAAGCACATCTGATTCCAAAACAAAATCTTCTGAAACAAAATCATCAGAAACAAAATCTTCTGAAACAAAATCTTCTGAAACAAAATCTTCTGAAACAAAAACGACAGAATCATCAAGTAAATAAACAAAATAAAAACAGACCTATTTTATGGGTCTGTTTTTTTAAAAGCTCATTCTAGTCATCAAGGTAACAATCGTTGCAAACAACGTAATGATACATATAAACACACCAGTAGTGGTTAAAGTAATCAATGCCAGTTTTGATCTATTTCTCATTTTATAAGCAACATACAGTAAACACACGGAGAAGAATATCCCGATCACCCAAATAAATAATGGGTCTTTTCGTTCACTAAATAATTGGATAGACTGATTCATTTAATATTTTCCTCCTATTGATAAAACGGTTTCTCTACTGAATATAATCTTACACGATTGTTTTATTTTTTCAATAATAAAAATGAAATACAATCAAATAAACACACGTCGTTCAACATTTTTTCTTTCTGAACGACGTGCGATAAAATTATTTTTACTTAGACATCTTTTGGTACATAAAAACTGCGATTATCCATACCAAAAATACGATCCGTGTATTTCCCTGGTTCTGTTTGTTTAATAGAAGTTAGCATCATTTGCATCGAAGCATCAATATTATCGATTTGATGAAGTACTTCCGCTTCCATGATACGTGGACGAACAGGAGAGCCATACTCTAATAAACCATGGTGAGCCAACACCATATGCCGCAATACAAGCACATCTTCTTCTGCTTCATTGATTTTTAAGGCAATACATGCCTTAGTAATTTCTTCATCCACTAAAACTAAATGTCCAACTAAATTTCCCGCTAGAGTGTATTCTGTACTCATCGGCCCTGATAATTCAATTACTTTTCCTAAATCATGTAAAATAATACCAGCATATAATAAAGCACGATTCAATTCAGGATATTCATCGACAATTGATTTTCCTAAATGTAACATTGTTAATGTGTGATAGGCTAAGCCACTTGCAAAAGCATGGTGGTTTCGTTTTGCCGCTGGGAACTCAAAAAATTGTTTTTGATACTTATTTAGCAAATAACGAACGATGCGGTTCCAATGAGCATTGGTTATCTCAAACAATAATTGATTGATCTCTTCTTCCATTTCTTCCTTCTTCAAAGGTGCGCGTTCCATATAAAGACTTGGTTCACTTGGCTCATCAATTTTAGTCAAGCGCATATGCAAAATCTTTACTTGCGGGTTCCCTTGATAAACTTCTCTCTTGCCACTTAAGAAGACAACCGTTCCAGCAGTAAATTTTTTGATTTCATCTTCTGATGCATCCCAATATTTACCATCAATCGTTCCAGAGGTATCTTGAAAAGTAAATGCAATAAATTTTTTTCCGTTTTTAGCCACTCTTACGTCAGCATTTTTAATCAAAACAAACAATTCAAATTGTTCATCTATCACTAATTCACGAATTTTTTTCATTATTTACTCCCTTTAATATATTCACAGATTGTTGTAAGTCTTGGTAATAGCTTACCATTTCTTGGTCAGAAGAAAAACAAATAACTTGATAATTTTTTCCAAATTCTGCTAAAAGTTTCGCTAATTGATATTTTCGTTGATGATCATAATGCAACCAGCCGTCATCAATAATGATCGGACAAATCGACCGCTTGGATTCCAAAGACAAATAAGCAAATCTCATGGCCATAATCAATTGATCCTTCGTTCCGGTAGATAATTCATAAATTGGAAATTCAGTGACACCGTCAGTCAAAGTCAACGTATCACTTTTTAATAAAATATTCTGATAGTTCTTTTGGGTTAAAATCTCTAAATAATGGCCAGCCACCTTTAATAACTGCGGTAATTGACGTTCACTCATTTCGGTCGAAAGATCCCCTAAAAACGTCCCTGCAATCATTAAACCGCCCCATCGTTCAAGTAGTTGTTGTATTTGTGTTTTTAATAAGCTTGCTTCTTGATACAATTCGTCTAATGTGCCATCTTTTTGCAATTCTTCCACTTGTATTTTTAAACGTTGATGCTGCTCGATCATTTCTTTTTCTTCTAATTGATATTGGTATTGCTCTTCTTGATATTGATTTAAGGCGTTTCTTAACTGTTCTTTTGTCCGTTTTTTTGGAAAAAGTGGAGTTAACAAACGATCTAAGTCCTTCAGACGACGAAGCTGTGTTTTTGTTTGTTTTACTTTTTGTAAATAGGCAGGCACTTCAGATGGGTAAGTGAGATCCACTTGTTTCATTCGTTCATTATAGTCATTTAATAAAGTTTTTTGTTTCTTTTTCAGTTGATTTATTTCTTGTTTTAATAGCGTGTTTTGTTGGTAACTTCTAGCAAACTTCAACTGTTCCATCTCTTGAATAAAATGTGATAAGAGCTTCATTTTTTCAGCAATGTCCTTATCTTGTAACGGTAACCAATCTTTGGCTAAATCAAATTCTCCGTTAGCTTTCACTAATTGTTGTCGAACTTCGTTTGCTCGCTCTTGTTTTTTTATAAAGCGTTCATATAGATTTTGATAATCAGACACTTCTTGGCCGTATTCTTTCATCATTTCTAAGGTATTCATTGTGCCTAATTGATGATTTGCTGCAAACTCTAAGACCTGTTTTTGCAACCTTTGTTGTTCACTTTTTTTATTTTTTTGATTTTGGTTGATCTCTTCCACTTGTGCAAGTATATTATCTAATTGTCCTAACTTTTCTTGCCACATCCCTTTGATTTCTGATAAACTATTTTTTTGTCCTGTTTTTCCTTTTTCAAAATAAAATGTGTATCCCAGGATTCCTAAGGCAGCTAAAAAGAAAAATAGCTTCCAAGGCATTGGAATAAAAATACCTAAAATAAATAATAAACTAGCAGAAATGAGGATTGGTATTTTACGTTTTGTTTGATTTTTTGGCAAATGCGTCTGTAATAATTCTGGATAAGTTTCTTCTAGTTTATTCACTTCCTCTTCAAGTAAACGTTTTTGTTCCAAGACGATTGATGCTCTAATCGTCAACTGGTTCATTTGATCTTGCAAGACAAGATTTTGAGAAAAGAGTTTTTGCCATTCTTCTATATAGAGAAATTCTTGTGGCGTTTGTGTTCTTTGCCACTGCCACCTTTGTTCCAATATTTTTAATTCTGCTGCTGTTTCTCTTTCTTCAATTTGTAGCCTTTGCCATTCATTGATCCATTGTTCAATTTGTGGTTGTTGCTTTTGCAAATTTTTTAGAGCTTCTTCTTGTTCTAAATAAAAATAATACCGTGCAGATTGTTGATCCATCCCACTGTGTTTTTCTAAAGTAGCTTCTAGTTCATCTAAGCGTTCTGTCATTTGCTGATATCGCCGAGAAAATTCTTCTAATTCTAAAAGTAACTCTTCTTTAGGTACCTGAGATAACGTATTAGCTTGTAGTACTTGCCATTCTTCATATAATGAATAGTTCAATTCCTGTTGTTTGTTATGAGAAATTTTTTCATTTATTTCTTTCAATTTTGCTTGTATAACTGACTGTTTTTTTTCATAACTTTGTTCTTGCTGAACAAGCTGACTGAAAACCGATTCTTGTTCTTGTTTTTGTCGTATTTTTTCTTGAAGTTTCTTCCATTCATTTAATTTTTGATTGATCAACAGTTTCTGACCTTTTTTCTTAAAAAGTTGTTGTGCCTGTTGATAATAATCTTGTCTCTTTTGAAATACGTGAGAACTGCCCGTAATCCCTAATGAGATTAAAGCATCATGTAATTCCTTTTCACGTAAATGATCTAAGTCCGTTAACTGTTCTTGTTGAAAAGTAAAGACTTGTTGGAACAAATCTTTTGTTAGAGGAGCAAGTAATTTCTCTAATAGTTCATCGCTACCTTGTTGTTCATCGAGTAACACTTTCGCTTTTCCTCTATTTTGTTGTTTATACCGTTCCACAACAAAGGTTCCATATACAGGATGATCCAGCCAAATTTTTCCTCCATAAGCTGAGCCGTCTTTAGGTGTGTAATCCTTTTTTTTCTTTCCTTTTGAAGGAAATCCAAATAATATGGCTTGAATAAATTGATAAATAGTCGATTTACCTGCTTCATTTTCTCCATAAATTAATTGATTTCCTGAAACAAAATCAAATCTTTTCTGTCTCCACTTACCAAATGCAGCAATTTCGATTCGTAGGATTCTCATATCGTTTCCTCCTCGAACACAAAATCTTCCTCAATGAGCTTTCTTGCTTTAGCTAAAGTATGTTCTCGATAGTCTGGCAATTCATTCATTAATCGAGCGGCCTCTGAATGACTATACATCTCACTTAAAATTTGATAAAAATCCTCATCTGCCTGATACGATTCAAAAATTTGCGTAATTAATGCGGGAGATACTTTTAGAGGTATGCGATTTCTTAGTTCTTCACTCTGGATAGATATACGCCAAATAAGCAAGTTTGATAAATGTGAAGTGAATTTTTCTGTTAGGTATTCCAACAATTCTCCTGATTGGATTCTTTCTATTACTTCTTGTTTTAAATGATCAAAATCCGTCACTTTTACATCCAACAAAGTCATTGTTTTTTCCTCTTCATTTAATTGGGCTTGAATGACTTTTAAAACATCTTGCGTTGTTTGTGCCTGACGTAAAGAAATCGTTTTTGTTTTCCAATAGACTTCTGCTACTTCTAAAGATTGTGTATGACATTCTCCAGCGATTAATTCCACAAGCAAAATTGACTCTGCTAACTGTTCTTTTTGAGTATGACCTTGAGGAGCTCCTGGATAATTAATTGTACCTTTTTCATTTAACGACATCGGTACATGGATATGCCCCAACGCCCAATAATCATATCCTTTTTCTTGCATGCTAGAAGGTTGAAACGGCGCATAATTGCCGTTTTGTTCCCCACCAATTTCACCATGATACATGCCAATGTGATAATCTACTGCTTCACGGAAAGGAAATTCAGCTACTTTATCTATTTGAATCCATTGGTGTTGATAACTAAATCCACTGATAGCCACTTTTTCTCCTTTTTTAGTAATGAATTCTTTTGTTTCGACTTCTTCTGAAGAGAAAAGATGGACATTTTCAGGAAATGTAAACCAGTAGCGCTCTTTTTGATAATAATCATGGTTTCCAAATATCATGAAGACATCAATTTTTTTTTCATTCAACCGCTCTATTTGATCAAAAAAATGCTTCTGTATTTTTAACGAAGGTCGATTTTGATGAAAACTATCTCCTACAAGTAAAACAAAATCTACCTCGTTTAATATTGCTTTTTCTATGATATTAGACAAAACTTTTAAGTTTGCTTCTACTAGTTTTTCTTGCACCTGTTTATCTAAAATAACCAATCCTTCAAATGAACGATCCATATGTAAATCAGCTGCATGGATAAATTTCACCATTAAACATCCTCCTTTTGTGCAAAATAAACGTAAGTTACTAAAATAATTAACTATTTTATCATACCATTTCCAACTATTTTTTTCATCAAAAACCGAAAATTTGTTCGTATATTTTGTACTGGACTACTTCAAGTTCACTTCATATGAAGGAACTGTTTCAAAAATGATTGCTAGAGTAATTTTTCCGAGCTTTCATCAAATAGCGATTCTTTTCAAACTA
>NZ_BJWF01000031.1 GCF_007990225.1 Enterococcus villorum
GGAATCATTGTCTGGCATTAGATCTAAAGATTTGGTGGATGGTTGAGAGGCCATCTCATTTCTATATTCTGTGTGTCGGTTTTGTTGTGATTGAATGTCATTCGATAAAAAGTCAAGCCTGTTTCCTAAATCTGCTATTTCTTCTAAGTTCTTCCCTTGGTTTTGGTTCTCTAGATTAAGTGTTCCTGTTCCATTTACTATGCTCGTTAATTGAAGAGCGTTAATTATCCTGTGTTTTAGTCTCATATCCTATCAATCTCCTTTTCATTTCATACTTTTCACTTATCCTACGAAAAATAAAAAGTTAGACAAAAAAAATCCTAATAACTATAAAAACTATTCCATCGATAGAAAACGCTTTTTCTGAATTTGTTGTCTATAGCGTATCATAAAAACGTTTTCCTATCTATAAAAAGTTTCAAGGTTTCTTTTCATAATTTTTCTAAATTCATTCATTTATGTATCGCTTAAACAGGTACCCTCTTCATTTTCACTGCTCCAAAAAGTAAAAAAAATGACAGATTATGATTAACATTGCTCATTATTGAAATACTTTAGAACTCGTATGGATAAAAAAGTAATAGGTGTCTTTTAATATGTCCAACTTAATAATACGACTCAAAAAAATTTGTTGTTTTGGCTAACTTTATTGATTCATAAGATTGTTCCAATTAAAATAGTCGTTTTGGATATTTAAATAAAGGATTCAGGTAATTCTTTTAAGAGCTGTGTCAGCATTAATCTACGTTTGTATGTAGCATTTTGTGAATAGAAAAAATATTTTCAATCAATGTACTCAATATAAAAAATTGAAAATAAATCAATAGATACTTCTTTGTCTTTTTCATAATCTTTTACAAGAATTGCTTCTACTTTATATTTTTCTAAAATATCTGCAATAGAAATCAAAAAGGGCGCTTTTTCATGAACTCGAAAAAGCACCGATTCTTCTTCTTTTTTAGGGATCAAACCAAATAGTACTTTCATAGGTGTCTGCACATTTATCTCACGTTTCTTTTATCATACGCTTATCCTTAAGCATGAGATCAGTACTTTATTGTTCCATTCTTTTCAAAACAAATGCTTCATAAGGACGCAAGGTGATTTTTCCTTTTGATGTTTCTTCTTGCGGATAATTCGACATAACAAGCGAAAAATCACCACTTGGAAGAGTCATTTGGTTTGTTTTCTCTGAGATGTTACAAACAATCAGCCATTTTTCCTCCTTATACAAACGATAATAGGCAAACACGTCATCGGGTGTCTCTGTTATGAGCTGATACTCACCCCATACAATGATTTCATGCTGTTTACGTAACTCAATCAGTTTTTTATACGTATAAAAAATGGAATGTTTATCTGCTAAAGCGGATTGGACATTGATTTCTTTGTAGTTAGGATTGACGTGTAACCAAGGGATTCCTTTAGTAAAACCAGCATTAGGGCTTCTATCCCATTGCATCGGTGTTCGTGCATTGTCACGACCTTTGGCATTAATTGAACGTAAGATATCTTCTTTTGCGTAACCCAAAGATAAACGTTCATAGTACATATTAATGGTTTCAATGTCTTGGGCTTGAGCGATTTCACTGATCGGGTAATTCGTCATTCCAATTTCTTCTCCTTGATAAATATAAGGTGTTCCTTTCATCATGTGAAGCAAAATAGCAAACATTTTTCCGCTTTCCTCACGATATGTTTGATCATTGCCCCAACGTGAAATGATTCTTGGCAAATCGTGGTTATTCCAAAATAAACTATTCCAACCATCATCGCCTAAAGAAGTTTGCCATTTTGATAAAACCTGTTTTAATTCAGGGATGCTCAATGGTTTTAGGTCCCATTTATCTTTCCCACTTTGTTGATCCAATCCAATGTGTTCGAATTGAAAAATCATGGACAGTTCATTTCTTTTAGGGTCTGAATAAAGTTTAGCGATTTCTGTGGTTGCTCCCCAGGTTTCTCCTACGGTCATCAAATCTTTTGTGCCAAAAGTCGCTTGATTCATCTCTTGTAGGTATTCATGTAGTTTAGGGCCATTACTTGTTATTTCTTGATCTGGTAATTTCCCAATTGTATCAATGACATCCATGCGAAAACCGCCAATTCCTTTTTCAATCCAAAAGTTCATCATTTGATGAATCTCTTGACGTAGCTGCTCATTTTCCCAATTTAAATCAGGTTGTTTTTTACTATATAGATGTAAATAATACTAGCCGGATTCTGGGTCAAATTCCCAAGCAGACCCGCTGAAGATCGAACGTAATTGGTTAGGTTCTTTACCAGCCACAGGATCTCGCCAAATGTAGTAATCACGATAAGGGTTGTTTTTATTTTTACGTGCTTCAACAAACCACGCATGCTCATCTGATGTATGGTTGACGACTAGATCCATGATTATTTTAATGTCTCGTTTCTTTGCCTCTTCAATCAATTGTTCCATATCAGCCATTGTCCCAAATTCTGCCATAATCGCTTGATAGTCACTAATATCATATCCATTGTCATCATTAGGTGATTCATAAACAGGGGATAACCAAATAGTATCAATGCCCAAATAGCTTAAATAATCGAGTCTTGAGATTATTCCTTGCAAATCGCCCACCCCATCATCATTTGTATCTTGGAAACTGCGGGGGTAGACTTGATAGACCACTGACTGATGCCACCATTTTTCTTCCATATTTACCTCCATTGAATCATAAATGTTTATCTTTTAGAAATTGTAACGTTTTCAAAAAAGAGAGTAAATAGCTGTTTCTTTGATTTATCTTACTCAACACAGACAATCGTTGATACCATTGATTTCTCCCTCTAATTGTTACCGTTAACAATTTTTGATTAAAAAAAGAGAACCATGACCGTAGTCATCATTCTCTTTTCTTTTATAAAGAACAGTCAAAAATATTTTCCCGTTCGCTGAAATGTCGTGCTTTCCAAATTTAATTGACGTTTAATATCCACATAAAACCAATGAAAACAAAGAAGAGAATATACATAATAGGAGAAACTTCTTTGCCTCGTTTTGCTGCAATCATGGTAATTGGATAAAAAATAACTCCTAAAGCAATCCCATCTGAAATACTATAAGTCAAAGGCATGCCAATTAAAATCAAAAATGATGGAATGGCGATTTCTAATTTTTCCCACTCAATTTGACGCAACGATTGAGCCATTAAGACACCGACTACAATCAAAGCGGGCGCAGTTACTTGAGAAGTTACGACAGATAATAATGGTGAAAAGAACAAGCCTAATAAGAAAAAGAAGCCCGTTGTAATGGCTGTGATGCCAGAACGTCCACCGACCGCAATCCCTGCAGAAGACTCAACAAAAGCGCCAACTGGTGAAGTGCCTAATAAAGAGCCAGCAAGCATGGCCGTCGAATCGGAAGCCAAGGCTTTTCCAACTCGTGGCATCTTATTATCTTTCATAAAGCCTGCTTGGTTTGCCAGACCAACCAGCGTACCTGCTGTATCAAAGAAAGTGACCAATAAGAAGGTTAAGACAACGACCCACATTTGTAATGAGTTAATATCTCCAATATGTTTCAACGCCACTAAGAAGGTTGGTTTTAAACTTGGCGCAGCTGAAACTAACTGAGAAGGCATTGGAATCAATCCCGTAAACAAACCAAGAATCGTAGTAGCAGCCATCCCAATAAAAATCCCACCAGGCACACGGCGAACCAATAAAATCGCTGTAACAACTAATCCAAAAATAGTTAACCATGTCGAACCAACGTTAAGTGCACCTAAACCAACTAAAGTAGATTCATTTGAAACAATAATTCCACCTTCACTTAAACCAAGAAAAGCAATAAATAACCCAATTCCACCAGAAATCGCATACTTTAAATCTGCTGGTATTGCATCAATGATCATTTCACGTAGTTTAAAAATCGTGATTAAAATAAAAATCAATGAAGCGACAAACACGCCTGCTAAGGCTGTTTCCCAAGGTATTCCCATGCCTAAACAAACAGAATAAGCAAAAAAAGCATTGATCCCTAAAGCAGGTGCGGTGCCAATTGGATAGCGTGCCAACACACCCATTAAAATACAACCAATCGCACTTGCTAATGCAGTAGCTGTAAACACTGCGCCTTCGTCCATACCAGAAGCGCCCAAAACGGTTGGATTGACAAATAAAATATAGGCCATTGAAATGAATGTTGTAAAGCCAGCAAGTACCTCTCTTCTTACCGTTGTACCAAGTTTTTCAATCTCGAAGTAGGAAAGTATTTTTCCCTTCATTTTCCATCCCCCTAAACCCGAACAATTATAAAAAAGTCCTTTAAAATTTTGATTTATAAAAAAACAACGTGATTAATCATATACTAAATAGGAACATAAGTAAACAAAAAAGTCGGATTTCAAGCAAAATCCGAACTTTATCCATTTGTTTCTTATGTAGAAATTTCAACGTCATACTCCCCATATCGCCTAACGAAATCCCTTATTTTCGCATATGTTCTTTTGCAACTCTCTTTTGTTCTTCCGCAATAAATCTTTTAGTATCTATTTCCGCAGACCAACTTTTTCCAATTTCACTGGAATGAGTCAAAGAGTTTAATCCACCAAATCCTGTATCAACCATTTTCCCCCAGCCTTTTGCCGGTTTTTTACCAGATTTCAAATTTTTCATCCGCAATTTTTCACTTCTTTTTCCGCGACGTTCTTTTAAATAAAGTTCTACTTTTTCTGTCAGATTCAACTAAATCCCTCCTTTTTTTGAGAAAACGATCATTTATTTCTATGCACAAGATAATACACTATTTTGATTGACTCAGGCAGTGATCAAACAAACGAAAAACGTAGTCAACAGCCACAGCGATTAATAGAAATAGTTCCTATCGTATCCAGTTATCCTAATGTAAAAAAAAACAAATAGCTCTTCAAATAAAATAAAGGCAAACGTAAGATAAATAAAATGTAAATTTTTAAAATAAGTCACTATTTAAACCACTTTCTTCATTAAATGCCTTCATGAAGAATCATTCTAAATTCCTTAATAACAACTATTATCAAATGATTTATAATATTTTACCTAATTGATTTTTACTTAAGTGTCACAACTTACCTATCACAAAATAATTTCCTTCTGGATCAGAAAAATTAAAAGTTTGAACCCCATTGTTTTCCATGATTTCTCCAGCATTCTCTAATTTCTCATACATTTCTTCAAATTGTTCTGTAAAGAAAATAATGGAGGGTGGTGGACCTAATACTTCTGGAGAAAATTGTTGAACAAAGATTTTTGGAAAAATTCCTAGTTCAAATTATGATGAAATAGTCACTATTGTACTTTGGCATGCTTCAGGTAAATCAATCGTTTCACTAATGGTTGCCCCTAGCTTTTCAATAAAAAAGCGACTAAGAATTTCAACATCTTCTGCATAAAGCATCACTCTCGTTTTACCAATCATCCCTAATCCTCCTTTTATGGCTACAAATTGTTTCTTTCAGTATATCATGAAAGCGGATAATCTAAACTTTTTTCGTTCGACTAACGATAAAAACAAGCCATCACCATAAAAAAAGGTTGAATCATTCATCTCTGAATGACTCAACCACCGACGAAATTTGCCGGGTTTTCATTGTCTATTCGTTCATTTGCACACGCATTTTTCGTTTTTATTACTTCATACTGATTTCAGACTGATTGATCGTTAGAGTATGTGTTTCACTAGTTACATGAAAGAATTGATCAATGTTCTTTTTCAGTTCAATAATTGCTTCACGTCCACGTACAGCTTGTTCTTGATTCACCGACTCGATCACTAAAACGGCATTTGTCGTATGTTCAGTTAACATCGTTCGTTGAGCTTCTCGCCAGTTGAAGCAACGACAAATAGCCCCTTCTTCATCATAGTAAATGATTTCTTCTGGTAATGCTGGTGCCTCTTCCTCTGCGCCTAAAGGTAAAAAACTTTCGCCCCCTTTGGCTTTTCCTAAATGCAGATTCCCTTTTATCTTATCCATTTCTTCTCCTCCACATGGAACACCAAATGTTAATGAAATACTATTATAGATGTCCACTAATGGATTGATCGGGAAAAATTCACGCCCTTGATTAGCTCTTTTCAATAAAGCCTCAATCGAAGACCGAGCGCCTTTTTTGGTTTTAAATTGTGAAAAAGCTTGGCGCCATTGTGCAATCACTTCATTTTGACTAAAAGGCTCTTCTGTCAAATAAGTAGTCGCATCTTTGGCTGCTTGATTAAGTAGTTGGTAAAACTTTCCTTCTTTTTCTTGATTTACATGGTTATCCATCCCATTAACTATTAGTACTTCAATAGTCGCATCGGGAAAGACTTCCCAGAAATTTGGATCAACAATAATTTTATCCATTTTGATTGCTCCTTTATTCATTTAAGTTTTTAACAAATAAGTAATCCGTCTGTGGATCATCTCCCATATAAAAAATATGTTGACTGTGATGGCTAAATCCGTGTTTTTTATAAAAATTTAACGCTGTGTAGTTATGCTCCCAGACCCCTAACCATATGGCCTCTTTTTGTTTCTCGCGTGCTTTTTCCACAGCTAGTTCAATGAATTTAGAACCAATGCCATTTGCTTGAAACGATGGGCGTATATAAATACGTTCAATCTCTAAAAAATGATTGCCCATCGCTTCCGTTTGTGCTTGGTTAATGTTTAACTTCAAGTAGCCTGCAATTTGTCCATCAAGTAATGCCCAATAAAATTCTGTGTTTTTATCTTGGAGTTCTTGAGTTAATTTATTGATTTCATAAGCTTCGTTTAAATAAGTCATCATTAATTCTTCACTATTATGTTGTCCAAAAGTATCTCGATAAGTTTCGATGCTAACCGCTTGAAGGGTTTCGACTTCTTGAATAGCTATTCGTCTCATTTCAATTTTCATCACATACACTCCTTTCAATACACTCTTTTATTGCCTTTTTTTACGAAATTCCAGTCCTCGCTCACATTTTCGCGAACTTTTTTTAATAGTTTTTGCAATTGTTTGATTTCTTGTGTGGTTAATCCTTTCACGGCTATTTGATTGGAGTAATGATGTTCACGGATGATCAATGGATAGATTTCTTTTCCTTTATTCGTGGCATAGAGCTTTTTTATTTTTCTATTTTGATTATCTGCCATACTTTGGATTAACCCTTTTATTTCAAGCTTTTTTACCGCTCGAGCGGTCGTGGTACGATCGACTTTGATCATTTCAGCAAGTTGTTCTGGGATAATTCCCGGATGCTCGCAAATCCGCACCAAATAAAGGTATTGTCCCCTTGTCAGATCAACTTCTTTAAACTCGATATTACTGATAGAATCCAACGCTCGAGAGATAGCCCCGATATCTCTTACAATTTCGTCCATTTCATCCTCCTTTATGTCAGTTTTATCTTATTTTACTCTTTTTTGTTGCATTTGCAACAAAAAAAATAAACAAAAAATAGTTCCCTCTCTATTTCCTTTTGTTCAAAAGAGGGAACACCATTTATTTCTTTTTAGTCACAATAAGGCAAGGAAGCTTCGTTTAAGATTAGTAATTGTTCTTTTAAGTGAAAGTTTAGGTAACTCATCTAAAGAAAAGAATTTCATATTCGATGTCTCATTATTTTCCACAAATGCACCTGATAGAATATGACAAGAAAAAATGAGTTTATAGTATTGAAACGCTTGTGGGATATCTTTTCTTAAATTCGTATCAAAAACCGCCAATAATTGATCTACAGATACTGTCAATCCAGTCTCTTCTTTCACTTCTTTCTTGATATTCTCTTTAGGCGAACATCCAACTTCCGCAAATCCACCAGGCAATGCCCATTCTTGTGTTTTTTTATCTTCAATTAATAAGATTTTCTCTTCTTGTTTGATCCAAGCTCGTACATCCACTTTCGGTGTCGGATAGCCTTCATGTGTTTCAATTAAACTTCGCCATTCTTCTGTCGTTTCAAGACTGACTTCACTAAGTAGTTTTAATGCAATTTCTCGCAACTCTTCATATCTTTCTTTATCAAAAACATCTTTTCCATATAGCAATCCTGCTTGGGCAATTGCTAATAGCCGTTGATAATACGCTAATTTTGACTCCATTATCCTCGCTCCTTATCGACTTGTTCTATGTGTATGCTTTCAGTATAGTATAAATTGCACAAGCAACGGCTGTGTCTTGATCACTCGAATTTTATCAAGTAAACCACTATATTATTCCGTTGCAATCATCTCGTTAAAATTATAGCAAAAATCAATTTCAATTACGCTATAATCGTCTTTCTGTCTGCTCCCTCTTTCTAATCTGATAAGGGGATGAGATGCTGTAATGAAACACCTACTTGATTTTATTTTTGCAAACATGGTAGAAGTAGTTGCATACTACATCTGCTAATGGCTTGATTGCAAGTTTGCCAAGAAAGACAGTAAAGCTTTAAATTAAAAAAATAACCATTGCAATAAAAGAAATAGCGTAAAAGAAAAGATAGCTAATATTTTCTAAAAAACTCTTCTTATTCCAAGTAAAATTTAGGTGAATTTTACTTTGACTGAAAAGAACAATAAGCCAGCGAAGTTTTGGTAATGAATGATTTTCGAAGATTTTATTTTTACAATCTTGTTTGTTTTCATTATACTAAACTCAAAGAACAACACTTGTAAGCGTTATTTTTGAAATTATTTGCTTACTAAAAAGGAGCATCGTATGTATTCTTTAATGAAAAAAATTATTACCGAAAAAGATATCCAACGACACGTCTCACTTATTGAATTATTGCTCAATCACCCAAAAATTACGGTGAATGAATTAGCTGAAACAATTAAAACCACAGAACGAACGATTTTTTCTGACCTTCAATTGATCAAGAGTCAACTACCACCAGGATGGGCGATTACGAGTGATCAAGCAGGTATTCATTTAAAAAATGAACAGAATTTATTGACAAATGAACTCTGGGAAATCTTTTTTATGCAATCGATTAGCGTTCAACTACTAAAAGAATTGTTAACGACTAAAAAAATCACCACTTCTGACTTTTTAGACAGAAATGGATTATCTTACGAAACATTGAATCGTCATATCAGAAAATTAAATCAAGAATTAATCAATTATGAACTTCAAGTACAATTAAATCGTCGATATCTCATGTTTTCTGGCGAAGAAGAGAATATTCGTATTTTTTATCATCGTTTATTGATGCCTTTCACCCACAACAATTACTTTTTTGAAGACTATTCGATCCATGAGTCTCATTATTTTCGTTTTTTGAAAAGTTTGCGACAAAAAGAACTAATAGTTGCTACCGAGGAAATTTTTGGTATTTGTTGGTTTTTTATTAACACGATGCGTATCAAAGCCGGCTGTCACCTTTCCCTCACTTTATTTTCTGGAAAAGATAAACTTTACGCCCTATATGCACCTGAATTAGAAGAGTTATACCGAACTGAAGGGGTATATCTGAAAGGTCAAGAATCAGTTTTTGCCTTTTCATGTTTTTTGGACAGTTGGAATTATAATAATCTTTATCCAGAAATAATCATGACTATTTTGCATCAGTATCCTTTTGCTCCTGATATTAATGAATTTGTGACTAATCTTGCTGAACGCTTATCTCTAGCATCACTAACAAAAACCAAACTAGCTGAAAATTTAATTTTGTTACTCTTGAAATATCATGAATCTCCTTTATTGATCGAACAAACAACCAAACAATATCATTCTTTTTTAGAAGAGTATGATAACCATTACCCAGAATTATCTCCTTATAAGTTCGCTTTATTGGAACAAGTAAAAACAGCAACAGTTAGGATTAAAAATGAAGACTATTTCTTTTATTTACTTTCTTTATTGATCCAGCAAACGTTGTTAGCGATCAAACCAAATCAAGTGAGTGTTTACTTTGTTTTCCAAGGAGAACCTTCATGGAAAGCTTTTCTACAGCAAGAAATCCATGCTTATCTAGGAAAACGAGTCTCGTTAAAACCAATAGAATTAAGCCAGTTAGCAGAAATAACCATCGAGAAAAATGATTTATTGGTTTCAAATATTCCGATTGATGCCCCCCCGATACCTGTTTTTTACCTTTCAACAGTTCCAACAAAAAACGAACTTGATCGTTTAAATGAACTAACAACAAGATATTATTTATGACCAATAGAAATGAAACACCATGGCAAAATATAAGTAACAATCATAAAATTTTAGACTAAATAAAGCTGATAAAAGGTGGAAACATCAGTCTATATTAAATTTTTAAACCGAATAAACGAAAGCCAAAAGTTTGTCCTTATTGCTTCATAAAAAACAGCCTTTTCACAATATCCCAAGGTGTTCCAGAAGCAACGACACAACAGCAAGCGCTAAATTTCTAAAATATGAAAAGCTATTTCAAAAATTTAGCGCTTCTTTGTTCAAAGCTGACTGCTTTTATTTATAAATTCAAACTTTATTTTTTAATGTGCAATTGTTTTATTTAGATTACGTTCGTAATTCTTTTTTTCTTTTATTCGCAAATCTCTTACTAATTTGTTTTTCTACTTCTACCAAAATAAACAGCAATAAAACATTGAAAAGGATCGGTAGCAGTTCTGCTGAATAAAGATTGGTTGTGCCGATTATTTGTTGGGCAAATTGTAAATAGATGACCATGATTTGTAATAGGAAAAGTAGACCCAAAGAGTAGAACAATGTTTTATTTTCTAAAAGACTTTTATTTAAAGAGGCTTCGAATAATTCTCGACAGTTAATCATATAAACGGCTTGAGCAGCTACAATATTTTGTAAGAGCATGGTTTGTTGTAAAGCTTGTCCTTCAAATCTCATTGCTAACATGTAGGCTGGTACCATGATCAACAATGAGACATAAACAATTCTAAAGAAACTATAGCTTGTGAGAATCCCTTGTTTCGGGTTTCTTGGGGAACGCAACATTGTGTCTTTGCCAGCCTTTTCAAAACCTAGCGCATAGGATAAAGTGATTGTAGTGACCATATTTACCCATAAAATCTGCACAGGGGTTAGTGGTAACGGTTGATTGGCTAAAAGAGCTCCAATAATAATCAGACCTTGCGCTAATGCTGTTGGTAAAAAGAAATTGATGGTTTTTTGTAGATTATCTAAAATTCTGCGCCCTTCTTTTACAGCTTTTGCGATCGTATGAAAATTATCATCACCTAACACCATGTCAGCTGCTTGCTTACTGACTTCGCTTCCTTTAATGCCCATTGCAATGCCGACATCTGCTTGTTTTAAGGCAGGAGCATCGTTCACTCCATCACCAGTCATTCCTACGATTTCATCATTTTTCTGTAAAGCTTGGACAATGCGTAATTTGTGTTCAGGAGTCGTTCGAGCAAAGACATCCACTGTTTTTACTTTTTTTATTAATTCTTCATTGGATAATTGATCTAAATCAATCCCTTCTAACACATTTTGCGTATGCTTTAAGCCTAGTTGTTCTGCAATCGCTTTGGCCGTATCTTTGTGGTCTCCAGTAATCATTTTTACTGATATTCCAGCCGTTTGACATTCCTTAACTGCTTGAATAGCACTTTCTTTTGGTGGATCGATGATACCGGCAAGACCGACAAAAGTTAGTTCAGTTAATTGTTCATGTGTCAATTCTTGGTTGTTAGGAATCGTCTTATAAGCAAATCCTAAAACACGTTGCCCTTTTTGCGCTAGTTTCTTCGCTTCTTGTTGCCACTTGTTTTCTTGAACTGAGGTTAGATTGGCTTTTGATAACAAAACTTCTGGTGCGCCTTTTACATAAATGACCTGATGCGCCTCTTGTTCGTGCATCGTTGCCATATACTTATAATTTGAACTAAAGGGAATTTTCCCTTTTACTTCTTGCAGGGGTAATTGACGGTTTTTTGTGTACTGTAATAAAGCAAGTTCAGTTGGATTACCAGTTAAATCTGCTACTTTTTGATTTTCTTTTGTTTGGACTTCTTGGCAATTTTTCATGATCGCCAGCAATTTCTCTTCTTGCTCGGTTTTTGTTTCGACAACGCTCATTTCGTTTTTTGTTAGGGTTCCTGTTTTATCCGAACAAATCACAGTCATTGATCCTAGTGTCTCCACAGAAGGTAATCCTTTAATAATTGCTTGCTCTTTTGCCATTTCTTTGACTCCTAATGATAGAATCATCGTCAATACTGCTGGTAATCCTTCTGGAATCATTGAGACAATCAAAGCAATAATCGTTGAGAATAAGAAGTTTACTTCTAGTCCATACCTAAACGTTGTATAAAAAAGAAGAAACAAACTAAGAAAGAGAATCCCACGGAAAATTTGTTTATTCAATTGATTGATCTTTTTAACCAATGGTGTGGTTTGTTGCTGAACAGATTGTAAAGCTTGATTGATTTTCCCAATTTCGGTTGTATCGCCAGTTTCAACCACTACACCTAGCGCTGTACCCGATTGAACGAGCGTGCCAGAAAATGCCATATTTCTTTGATCTCCCAAAGAAAGGTTCGTGTATAATTGTTCATGGCTTTTTTCAACAGCTTCTGATTCTCCCGTCAAAGCGGCTTCTTCTACCATAAAATCATGAACTTCTACCAAGCGAAGATCCGCAGGCACGATGTCTCCGGCTTCCAATACCACAATATCACCTAAAACCAATTCATTCGCTGGAATCGAATGTTTCACACCTTCTGTAAAAATTACGGCATTTTGTCCTAGTAAATTTTCTAATCCATTTAACGCTTCTTCTGCTTTACGTTCTTGCCAATAACTGACAAAACAATTAACGAGAACAACCGCTAAAATAATACTTCCTTCTACGACTTCTCCTGTCAAAAATTTTAAAAGTGATGCGACAATTAAAATGATCATCAACAGATCTGTCAAATGTTTCAAAAACTTCCGTAACGGACTACTTTTCTTTTTTAATCTATTTGATTAGGACCATTTTCTTTTAAACGGTTGCTACGTTCTTCACGATTTAGTCCTTCTACCTCTGTCTTAAGTGAACGCATGACTTCTTCAGTGGATTCTTGATACCATCTCATTGCCATCCCTCCTATTTTTCTTGTGATAACTTTATTATAGGGAGGAAAGAGGGAAACAACGGTCAATTATTTCAGAGACCCCTGAAATAAATAAGGGAGGTTAAAAAAAGAGAAGCAATGGGCATACTCGACCAGTACAATATCTCAATTACAAGTTAGAAAATACTATTGCCATTTATATCGAAAATGATTGAGCAAAAAATGAGAAAAATTTTTTTATAACATGATAGAAAAATTGTTTTTTTCAGAAAAAAGCAATTAAAATCTTATTATTCAGAATATTCAGTTCATAATAACGAATATTTTAGTATTTGATAAATTAAACACTTTGGAATTTTAAGATTAATTAATTTTAGAAAACGGATATTAAAAAAAAAATCATTTTATTCATCCGTATACTCATCCAATTTTTATTTTTCATCACTTATTTTTCAAAAAAAATTTTTCTTTCTGTTTTTTTATAATTTTATGTTTTATAACAAAAAAACATGTGTATACAAGGTTTTCAAATGCCCTATCAAAAAAAACAGATGTTTCCGTTCAAAAAACATGGCATAATGAATCTTAACTTGTTCAATATTCCACAAATTAAGCGGAGGAGTTTTAATGATTGAAGCCTATTTGGAAAAAAGTAGCTTACGCCAATTATTTCTTTGTGGTCAATTTTACACGAAGAAAAAAATCAATTTAGACGAATTATCAAAATTATTACAAGTCTGCAAACCTACCTTACTCAACGATGTCAAGGAACTAAAAAAGGAACTTGAAAATGAAATTATTTACGAAGAAAGAGTAAAAGATACCTGCTCAGTGTATTTTGCTCCAGAGATTCCACGGTTTCTTTTGATGCAAAAAATAGCTCGCCATTCTTTATTCCTTAAAACCTGTCAGTTATATCTTGAAAATGAACCGGATTATATTCAACTAACTGAAATCGAATATATCTCTGTTAGTAAAGCTTATTCCCTCAAAAAACAAGTATTGTCCTATTTTGAAAACTGTGGTATCCAAATCATACATGGTTCCCCTGAATTTACTGAAATCGAACGAAGATTATTGTTATTAAATGTAACTTATCGAACAGGAACACTGAACATGACCACACTTCCCGCTGGCTATCTAACAGCGATTGATGAGTTTATCCATACCCTCACTTATAATAGTGGCCGGATCTACAATAAAGAAAGCCAAGAAATCTTGCGAATAGGATTTATCATTGGTTATTTGTATCAAAAAAATTCTCCTGTAACGATTGATCATGATTTTTTGCAGGAACTTCAAAAACGACCGATTTATCAATATGCCATGACCACTTGGCAAACCTCTCAATTAAAAAACTTTTATCAAGAAACCGAACTTTATTTTCTCTTGATTTTACTCAATCTATGTGATTATGGAGCAGATTGTTATCAAGCAATTGAAGAAGATTTTCTTCGCTTGCATCAAGTATTTATTGAAGAGAATGCACAGATTAAGCAACTAATTACTCGCTTTGAAAACTATTTTAATCGAACATTTATTGGCAACAAGGCCTTTGAACGTGCCATCATTCGTTTAATGCGCTCCGCCTGGCAAAACTATCAATTGTTTATGCCTGAAAAGTTTTACCTTTTAACTCCTGAACAACAAGATTTACTAGTAGAAATACAACCTCTATTTAAGCAGTGGCTTACTCAACTGCCTTATCAATTACGTCTCAATAACAATTGTTTGAATGCCTTTGTCATTGAATTAAGTGGTATTTTACGTATTACTAAAACAGAGTTTCATGTCTGTATTGTCACCAATTCAGATGTGAACTATTTAATTTACCGTGAAGCATTAGAAGCAGTCAAAACTTTTGATATGAAAGTAGAACCTGTTATTCACAGTTTTTTAAATGAGGACTTAAAAAACTTTGCCAGAAAGGACAATCACCGAGTTTTATGTGAAAGAACTCTTTATACTCCAGAAGCAAATAAAATCCCCACGATTGTTCCTATTTCAGTGGATACTATTGAAGAGTCCATTATACGAGCAATTAAATAAATTCTTGTAAAAAATCACAGTTCTCCAAATGAATTTTTGTTACAAAGCATGGAAAAAGAGTTTATTTTTAATTAGCTAAACAAAAAATCTCCAAACATAAAAATGTTTCGAGATTTTTATACTTCCTACTTTTGCGATTACTTGTACCCAGTTTAAACTTGGCAAGTGTTCATTTCAAACCGTTTTTTCATACATGCTTACTATTTAATTCATCACATTTTCGTTTTCGTTTCTTACTCCTGTTGATCATCTGAACTGATTTCTTTATTTAAAAAGTAAGAAATAATCGTACGGATAACGACTAAAGCGGCTAGTTGGAAAACATCTTGTAAGGTGGGCTTGATAATTGATTCAATGATCCCAGCTGAAATTAGCACTTCAAGACTCAACAAAATATACCCACCTAACATTTTTTTAATGGCATTATTTTGATTGATTCGTTCCGTTTTCTGTCTTATGCTTGCAAAAGAAAAAGCGAGGAAATCTTTTATCGCTAGCCATGCTCCCCATAAAATAATGAGGATGGCCAGCACATCCAATAGAATCACCAGTTTTTCTAAATAAGGGGCTAATTGTTCGATAAGATTAATTTCCATTACTAATTCCTGCTTTCACTTTCTTTTTATCTTGTGTTTCTAAATTCAAGAAATAAGAAATAATCGTGCGAATAATGATAATGACTGCTAATTTTAAAATATCTATCCAGGTTGGTTTAATCACGGATTCAATGATATCTGCCACTACTAATACTTCTAAACTTAATAAGATATAGCTAGCTAATAGCTTACGGATCTCTGCATTTCGGCAATTACGTTGATCATAATTTTTTTTACGAGTCTGCCAATTAAAAAGATTTTTCAAAACTAAAAAGACACCTACTAATAAAATAATGATTGAAGCAATATTTAAAGCTGCAATCACCCATTCTGAATAAAAAATAAGTCTTGAGTCAAACATGGGAATCTAACCGCCTTTCATTTCTATGTTACTAATCCACGATGGTCGTGTCCACCCATATGAAAAATAAATCAGTCGCTATCGTTTATTTTCAAAAAAATAATCAATATGGCTATATCACAATAGCAATTTTCTTTTCGGTAGTTTATGCAGTTCCTTGCAAAACTCCCTTACCAATTTTTAACTCAGGCTTTATTTGTCACATTCATGAGAAAGAGTATTAGAGCTTTTATTATCTTCAAGTGAATCTGAGCACTAGTTGACACTAATTTAAACTCGGTGACCTTATTTTCCATAAATCAAAACAAGGCACCAATCAGGTTCTTTCTGACTATTGTCCCATTTTGTTTGTTCTTTCCAATTAACAGATTGTATATTCCAGCGATGATTCTTATTGACCTAGTGCTTAATTTGGGAAGCATTCAAAGAAACATCGCTTTAAAACAGTAGCAAGCTATTTGTATTTTCCGTAAGAAATATGGTACACTAGATATATAAAAAAGGAGCTATGCTCAAACATAGCCCCAATGTAGAACCGTTAAAAAGACGGTGACTCAAAATAAATGTTTTATTTAAACCATCTACTCTCGGTCAAAGTGTTAGATGGTTATTTTTTTGGATCTGTATGGTCAATTATCAGCAAAACTAACGTCGCAAAAGCGATCATCAGCTGAATTGCTTCAAAAGTTGACACTTGCCTACTCCCTTCTAGGGACAAAGCTATGAACCATAGGCATCACCCCTTTTTCAAGAGATTAGCCACCATCTTTTCACTTTTCTACTTCTTAATTATAGCATATTTACCTCCTCTAAAACAAAACGATCAAAAGGCATATGGCACATGACAATCATTAAATTTATGCAAATTTCCGCACCCGTTTTTCTTTATCAGGGTTAGTAGAATAATTAGAACTTATACGCCCTGCCATTAAAGATCTTCAAAAAACTCGTTTTGAAAGCATTCAAAACAACATAGCTCTAAAACAAACCACATCGCCAGCTTTAAAGTCGCGAAGTTTTGGAAGCATTCAAAACAACATAGCTCTAAAACCTCGCAGAAAAAAATTCTACGTTGATTTGTCATCAAGCTACTCGTCCATAGCAAAACTTTCGTCTTGAATGCTTGTAGATTATTTTAAATCATTTTTCTTAAATTCATTGTAACATATTTTTCAGGTTAAAAAATAGTCTCTGTCTAAAATCGTTTGTGCTATTCCCTGAATTTTGCGAGGCTCAAGAAATAGAACATCCATGTTGCACAAAGAGATATAATTTTGTAACTCTTCTATTTCTTCGGCTGTTAAATAGGCGCAACTGTTAATAAAAATCAATAATTTCTTTTTGGAAAGATATTTATACACCTGTAGAATTTCCAACATCTTCTCGAAAATGGTAACCTTTTTTGTTTCGATCTTTATACCCAGCACTTTAAACAATTCTAAAATAGTCATCTCATCATGTACCAAGTCCAAATCATGATCCAAAAGTTCATAGTCAATCAGCTCACTTAGAGTGGTGGTCAATTGTTCAATTTTTGTTTTCACTTCAATCTTTACGTTTAGTTGTTGCTCTAAATCTGCATAAATAAGCTTTAGCATCGCTGATGAATTTACATCAAATCCTAAAATATCTGTTACAATCATTATTTCGGTGGCTTTTAATTTCTGGTACTGATCATTAAATAATTTTAGTTTCCCCTCTCCCTCATAGCGATAAAACCATGCGATGACGTTGGCAAATACAGTGACATCTTCGATAATAAAGAATGTTCCATTTTTAATTTTTACTGGTTGATCCAATAAAGGAAAATTAAGATTCATCATCTAAGTCCTCTCCCAGAAATATTATACGTTGATCAGAATTAGCTATGCTAACGTCTCTTTCACCATTTAGATAAACCATTCGCGCAAATTGTTTTTCAGTGATAGTTAATAATGTAACCATGCCTTTTTTAGGGTTATTTACTTTCAGTCTACCTAGCATTGCTTGACTAGCCGTATTATTTAACAACAACTTACTATATACAGAAAACTGGTGCATAATAAAACCCTCACTCAACAAAAATTTCCTAAACTTTCAATAAGCTTTGCGGTCATCACTGGAATCAGTAGGCATGTCAAACATCAATATCATTCTCATATAACGATAACTCATATCCTAAATTTAGGAACTCCTTTCAGTTCATTATGGTTCAACGACTTGATTATTTTATTCGTATAATCAGATACAATATTTGTTAAAAACATCTCTTTCTTACCGTACGTATATTTTGTCAAAAACAAATCAAACAACCTTCTTTTGATAATTGGGAATGCTTTTTCCTGATACATAAATACAATTTGATCTACTAAAGGACGAAAAGGTTCCATCAAATCACTGGCCAAATTAAAATCATTAAACTGATTAGCATGTTTTAACCCAAATTGTGTCATACATCCATTTTTAACGATTTCTCTTGCAAATAAACTCAGAATTAAAGTATATCCATAGTCTAGACTGGCATTGATTTCTGTCGAAGCCTCACGGGTAAATTGATTGCCAAACAATGTTTGAAAATAAATCCTTGCTGAATGTCCTTCCCGATTATTTGGATCAAATATTTCTAGTCCATCATGTAAACGTAAAAGGGCTTGAGCTTTTTCATGAAAACCATTTACTTGCAAAAAACAGCTTTGATTTTGGATCTTTTGAGCGATGATCTCTGTCCAGATATTTCCTTTTGCTTCTGTTGTCCATTGCATTTGTTTTGCCAATTGTAAACTACTGTCGTGGCGTCCATAAAATGGCATCAATTTAGCTGTAGGCAAACGCTTATCATCACAAAAAACAACCAATATTTTTTCGTCTATCAAACGTTTTATCAGCATCGTTGTCAGCGTGATATCCGTTGTTTCTAAAAATAAAACATCAATTTCTGAAAGGTGAATCTTTTCAACTTTTTTTGTGTCTTTAAAAATTAAATGATTATTCATATACGTCAATTTTGAATGTGTATTGACGATTACTGTACGCCATCCCATAAGTCTGCCATCCTTCTCCTCGTTTCATATAATCCAGTAACCGACTGATAGATAATGGTTGACTGCCATATTTCTGTTAGACTTGTATATCTTTTTCTTGTAATCGTAGTATCGAAAAACTTGAAATCTGCTGGAGCACCTAATGCGTTAAATTGCATTAAGTTGACAAAAGAGTGAGCCATTATCTTCCTATCAGCTTCTTGATTTTTTTCATACGTTGCAATAATCTGATTCAACTTTTGAGGAGCTGACGTATATTTTTCTGCAAAAATAATGACTTTATCTAAAATATCCTGAAAATTTGAGAAATGTTCATTCACATAATCATAGCTATCTTTATAGGCAATTTCGTCATAATGGTTCGCATGATAAAGGAGTGTCACAAGTTTTTCTGGTAAGATAAATGAATTGGCTTTTTGTAATTCCTGATGACTAGCAAGCATTCTGCGTTGTCCATTTGCTAATTCAAATAAAGTATATTTAGGTAATTTGATAAACTGGTTGACATTTGAATATCCCTTTTCTATTAAGAAAGAAATAGGATCTTTTTCAAATAAAGCTTGTTCCATGATTGTGATTCCTTCGATTGCCTTTGCTTTCTTGTGGTTCTTTCCTTTTTCGTAAGTAAATACCACTGCATAAGCTACTACTGGACTGCCAAATCCTCCATATTTTGTCACATCCCAATTATTTTTCCTTTTAATCAATTTATCTGGTTTTTCTTTAGTATTTACCGTTTCTTTGTAAAAACTACCTGTTTGAACCTCTACTTTTTTGACAATATTGACTTGATGTGAACTGATCACTTTTTTGATTTGTTGGATATGCTTTCTTTTGTCCCAAAAAATCTCCCCATTCTCATCACAAAATTGTTCCTCTTTTTCAAAGAATTTTAAGATATTCGAATAAAATTCTTTTTTGGCTGTTGCTTTATTTTCTTTTACTAAATGGAACTTAGCGAAACTTCCATATACAAATTCAGGTGCCAATCTAGGATATTTTTTCAATAATGCAAGAGCGACCACTGCGTTTAAATATGCATCGTGAGCATGATGATGATGATTGATTTCTCGCACTTTATGGATACCAAAAACTTGTCTAAATTGACTAACTAAAGATGATTTCAAGGTAATGATCCGTATGTCTTTCTCTTTTTCGAGTTCTTGGGTTTGATTAAAGTATTGATGCAAAATAGCAGCAACATGTTTAGTGATTTGTCGAGTCTCAACTAATTGTCGTTGAATAAATCTTGCCTTGTCGTCGTCTGTTAATTCTAATTTCGTCAAATAGGAGAATTTTCGTTCACTAATCAAGTTTGCTCTTAATAATTTTTCCCAGTAAGCTTTCATACGTTTAACTACCTTACTATCTGGAACATCATCCTTTTTTAACCGATTTTCTTTAGAGGAAACTAGCACCTTATTATCAAGTGAATGATCAACGATAAAACTTCTTGGTATGATGTGATCAATATCATATTCAGAAAGTCGATCAATATCTAACGATTCTCCTGTATACATATCTTTTCCATTTTGCAAATAATAGAGATACAAACGATCTTTTTGAAGGGATTGGTTATCTACAGGTCGTTCTTTCAGTAATTGACTATCAAAATTTTTTAACGCTTCTTCTAATGATTTTAACCGTGGTTTTGAACGATTTTTCCCGCCTGTAGTTGTTTGGTTCTCACGGGCCATTTCAATCACGATATTTTTAGGTTTATAGCCAATGATCGCAATTAATTCCTCAACAATTTTAAGCGTTTGCCAGATTCCTTTTTTAATAGCTGGGCTACCAGGGATTGCTTCAACAACTTCTAATAGTGATTGTTTGTCTGATAAAGTTAATTCTTTTGCGATTTCTTCCTTGAAGGACAAATGATCATCATTGATCAGTTGCATAAAATTGCGGTTACGATTATAAGGAAAATCATCGTCATTGATCAAATAATCTAAGATTGTTTTGTTGGTTTTCTGATCTCTTATTCCGTTAATCAATCGTTTGGATAAACGTCCCCATCCCGTGTATTTTTTCTTTACTAGTTTCTTAAAAATTTCCTCACCTAAAATACGTTGGTATTTTTTTAATTGTGTCCTAACCATTTCTCGATCCTCAAAAATAGTGATTATCTTCACGATATCTTCGAACATTTCTTCCATTTCCGGTTGTTCCAACAATTCTATTATTTTTTCTGTGTATGGTTTAGCTAGCTCCAAAAAATCATGGTATGTCGCATAAGAAGAATTGAATACTTTATCTACACCTAAAATTTCTGCATCTTCAATATTGTAGTTAGCAGAAAGAAAATGTTGTAATTTTTTCTTTGTGACCCTTCGTTGTTTTTTGAAAAGTTCTTGAAAGATTCTCAGCTTTTCTTCACTTGAAAATTGATGTTTTATCCCTCGATCATCCTTATAGGCGACTTTTGTTAGTTCATTAAAAATGGTGTATTTTTGGTAAAGCATACTATACTTAGGTAAAACTTTTTCTGTTGGGAGATATGTGTCGTAATTAATCATTCGCTGAATGAATTTTGTTGCTGAAGCGCCATAATCAATGACATCTTTCGCATTCCAAGGTTTTATTTTTTCAGTTGTTTTTCTTTCCAACCACGCAAATGAACTGGTTTCTTTGTCTTGTGCTAAAGGTCCCACGTAATAAGGAATACGAAAGGTTAGTAACTGAATCATTTTTTCTTTTGACTTTTCTAAAAATGGATAATATTGCTTTTGTTGGTCAATAATCGCCTTAAATTCCGTTAAATGTACTTGATGAGGTATAACACCATTTGTCGGTGTCCGTTGCTTCAATAAAAAATTTTCCTGATCGATTTTTGCCAGCATTGGCTCACTTCCTGGAACACCAGTCAACTCTTTTTTGAGAAATTTATAAAAGTCGGCTTGCGTTGTTTTTCCATCAATATAGCCAGCATAACCATCTTTAGAGCTGTCTTTGAAAAAAACAGTCACTTTCTCATGAAGATGGGCTCTCACAAACTGTTTTAATTCTTCTAAATCTTTTTTATGGTTTTGATAGCGTTCAATCATTCCTGCTGACAATTTTGCTTTTGTATCCTTCATTTTTGTTGAAAGAATATCAGAAAGCAAAATAGCATCATAAACTTTTTTTACCTGAAGAAACACATCAATCATTTCTTCATTGCTTTTTCTCAATAATTTTTCAAGATCTTCTTCATAAGTTTCCTTTGAAATTTGGATTTTAACCTCTTCATCTAAATGAAATGCTTGTTTAAAATTCCCTTGATTCCCAACAATCAATTTTAAAAATTGTGCAAGACAGCCAGTTGTTTTTTCCTTAGGGTAATACTGAAGGATTTTTTCTACTTTTTTTGATTTAGATAGTTTATCTGTCAAAATCAAAGGGATATCTTTATAGAAGATGATACCTTCTTCAAATTGTTCATTATAAATATCTATAAATTCTTTAAACGTTTCTTCCACAGATGTATTTTCCGTATCCAATTCTCCCTCAAATAAAAAGTGGCCTCGGTATTTTATCATGTGTGCTAAAGCCAGATAAACCAACCGAATATCTGCTTTTTCTGTAGAATCAGCCAATTTTTGACGCAAATGATAAATGGTTGGATAATTTTGATAATAAGCTTTTTCTTCTAGTAATGTTGGAAAAATAGGGAAACGTGCATACTGTTTGTCTTCTGGAATTAAAAAACTTTCATCTAATCGTGCAAAAAAATGGCTATCTTTTTTTAAGATTTCTTCTGAAAAAATTTTCTGTAATTCCAATATGCGGTATTTTCTACGTCTCAATCTACGGCGAGTTGCGCGCTTATTTCTTCTTTCTTCTGCTGTTTGCCCTTCATCAAATAAGCGTGCGCCCCAAAAATTTTTCTTTATTTTTTTCTTCTCCATCTTGCTATGGACAGGCATTTTTTTTGCCATCAAGCGGTAATCATCTGTTACAACTGCCCACCCTACTGAATTGGTCCCGATATCTAATCCTAACGTATATGCTTTATTCATCTTTTCCTTATCCTTTCATTATTAAAATTTGTGACCATGTGCACTTTAATGAATTTGCCTTTTCTTTTTTACCATTATGTAAATTTTTATCTTTCCCACTTGTAACCGTTCTAATTTTTAGTATAATAAAACTGTTGGTAGCATTCAAATCAACATAGCAAGTTAAAATAAGGCTTTGTCCGTATCCAGCTATTGAAGCAAGCACTGTTCTCGGTGCTTTTTTATTTTGTCCAAATAATGTCAAACAACCAGCTAAATTGATACCCATACTATAACACAAACTAATTTTATAATAACTGTTTTTTTCATCCGTTGTATCAAATGACATGAATTATCTAAGTTGAACAAAATTAAATAACTACAGTAATAAAATCAAGCATTTATCTACATTTTTCCTTTTAAAATCTTTTTATAAATCACACACATTCATAAAAAATAATATAAAATAAATAACAAATAAAAAAGCCTTGTTTTCTCCCACCTCTTATACTTCTTCTGACAAATTTTTCTTTGAAATGAAAAAACTACTTTTCTTGTGGTATATTCTTTTACAAAAATTTTTCCTATAAAAAATTAGACACTACTAACAATCTGTCCAAAAATGTTTTTTTTACTTACCCTATCATTTGGCATTTAAAATAAAAGGTTCTATGCTTTTACATAGAAGGACCAAATAAGAATGGAGGGATTTTTTATGAGTAAAAAATGGATCAAGGTAGGAATTGGACTAGGTTTACTTACATTAGGTGCGGTTTATCTTGGGAAAAAAACTGGTTTATTAGAAGATGACAGCCATCTGTATGATGAATATGAATCTATCTAGAAAGAAATAATGTATGGAACTGTTCACTTGTAAAACATTGGAGGAATCACAATGAGAAAAAGTAAAGCAATAATGATTGGTGCAGGTATCGCCAATATGGCAGCTGCTGTTTATTTGATTCAAGAAGGAAAATGGCGTGGTGATCAGATTACATTTTATTCTCTAGATGATCATGGCTCAAATGATGGTGCCCCAACTAATACGGTAGTTGATGAATACTGGAACAAAAACCATCCTCTAGAAAATCAAAAAGGTTATGTGGCACGTGGTGGACGTATGCTCAATTATCGGACATATGTCGATTTGATGGATTTATTGAGTCGCATCCCTTCTGTCACTGAACCAGGAATGACCGCAGAAGAAGATACAAGAGATTTTGATGCCAAGCATCGTACATTTGATAAAGCACGTTTGATGGAAGGCGGAAAAGGAATTATCGATGGTGGGAAACTAGGCTTCAATAATAAAGATCGCTTATTATTGACCAAATTAATTGCTATGCCTGATTCAGAAGAAGAAAAATTAGATAATGTGACGATTGAAGAATATTTCAAAGATGACCCTCATTTTTTTGAAACAAATTTTTGGTTTATGTGGGAAACGACTTTTGCTTTTCGTACACGTAGTTCTGCCCAAGAACTACGCCGTTACATGCATCAAATGATTTATGAATTTACACAAATTGAGCATTTGGTAGGCGTCAACCGAACACGCTACAACCAATATGAAAGTATTATGTTGCCATTGATCAATTATTTAAAAGAACAAGGGTGTCAAATCATTTTAAATCGTCGTGTCGTAGACTGGGAATTTAAAGAAACACCTATGCAAGATGAAATCACGGTTACTGGATTAAAAATGATCAATACACGGACAAATGAAGAAGAACACGTTGATGTAGATGGTGATACAGCGGTACTTTTCACAAATGGATCAATTACTGATTCCGCCACATTAGGTGATTATGAGACCCCTGCTGTTGAAAATATGGATTATGGTGCGGCTTCAGGTTTATGGAAAAAAGCAAGTGAACGTTTCTATAACTTAGGCAACCCAGACAAATTTTTTGCTGATCGTGATGCCAGTGAATGGGTAAGTTTTACTTTAACAACTAAAAATCACTTACTTTTAAATGAAATTACTCGCATCACTACACAAGTACCTGGTAATGCGTTAAATTCATTTATTTCAACCACACCAATCACGCCACTCGGACAAAAAGATGTTAATATGTCAATCGTTGTTCATCATCAACCACACTTTACTTCACAAAAACCAAACGAAACCGTCATTTGGGGTTATTTCTTATATCCTAGACGCCGTGGAGAATTTGTGGATAAACAATATATTAAGATGAACGGAAAAGAAATGCTAGAAGAATTAATTGGACAACTCTCTAAAGTTGATCCTGGACCCGAAAATATACGGACAAAAGAGACCGAAATTTTTGAAAGTGTCATCAATAATATCCCAGTATATATGCCTTATGCTTCCGCTTTGTTTAACAATCGTGCAAAAAGCGATCGTCCTAAAGTTATTCCTCAACATTCAACAAACTTAGCGTTCACCGGAGAATTTGTGGAACAACCTTACCAAATGATTTTTACGGAACAAAGTGCTGTACGATCTGGTGAAATTGCTGCCTTTCATTTTGCCGGAATCCCAATGTCTCGTTTAGTAAAAACACCACGTTACGACAAAGATATCCCCACTTTGATGCGTGCTGCAAAAAAATGTTTGAATAATTCCCCTAACCATGACCGATAGGAACAATAAAAAAGCGTCGACCGTCAGTTTTTTGTGAAACTTACGATCGATGCTTTTTTATCATACTCATCTCATACTTTTACGAAAGAAACGGTTCATTGATCCGTCTATAATCTCTCTTTTTTCACGATAGTTTGTTCATTCCGTTTTCTTCGAATCACTTCACTGATTAATCCTATTCCTCCTGCGATGATTACAAGTATCGTTCCTACGAACATAAAATATAAAAGAATACTTTCTGTATAACTCGTCATCAAGTGCAAGATCGCTTGCGAGCGAAAAGCGATATTTTTAAAAAAATCCCTCATGTACAGTAATCCTGCTAAAAGTAAACACATACTTCCCGAAACCCCTAAAACAATTGCGCTATATCTTAATAAGAGATAACTTGGCTTTCTTATTAAGAAAATCAAATAGAAAGAGAAAACAACAAAAAGTATGATGCCTATGTAAAGAGTGGGGAGGATAATTGCTTTAGCTGATAAAATATTTTCAATAAAAATAACGAAATACTGATCACCTATATTTTTTTGAAGTTGATAGATAAATTCAAACTTCATTGATTCAATTTTATTTTCCTCTTCTTTCCCAATGGTTAGTTGATGCTTTTTGGCATAACCATCAATTGCGCGAGTTATTTCTTGCTCTACGTCCTCAAAGTCACTTTGTTCATCCTCGTCATTTTCATTATATGTATGTTGCACAAAAGTTTTTAGTGACTTACTAATAAAGGTCGGTGAAATTGAAGTGGCAATCACTTCAGCAAACTCACTTTCTACTTTATTTTCTTCACTAAAATTTTTACTCGTTTCTTTTACAACTAATTCACTGTACTTTGTTTTTTCGATCTGATTTAATAAAAAATTTTGATCATAAAAGGTTTGTTTAACTATAACTGAGGCAATTATCATAAACAAAGCAATTATGCACATCAACATTGCAATTAATTTTCTTAACTTAAAATCTTTTTTTTCTTTCTCCACAATGCCCTCCATTTTGAAATTTTTGTTGTAACAATAGTGAGTAAAAAAACAAATATAAATTTATTATACTTCGAATAAAAGTACTGCTCAACGAAAAATAAATAATAACAGTGTTATTTTAAATATATTCTTTCTTTAAGCGAAAGCGATTCATTATAAAAATAATCCTCCTTTAGAATGAAAATATCTATTGATATATCAAGTATATGACGTGTTACATTGAAAGAAATAAGTTTTTTTATAAAAGCAGTGACGTGGCAATCATTAGGGTGGTCATTGGAGGATAAATTGTCCCTACAAAATTGATTTTTGATCAAAAGTCGCAGAACAATTGCTAAAGAATGAAGGGCAAAAGCGAGAAACACCACAAGTGATTTTTACCTTTTGTCCTTCACTTTTGCTACAAATCACATTCCTCGTCTTCTTTTCCTGAGTGCCCCTCATTCTTTTGTCTTTATTTGATATAAATAAACAGGTATTCCTTCATTGTCTTGCGCCATAGTTAAAAATTGCCAATCATATTTTTCGTAAAATCCACTATAATCAGTTGCTAAATAGAGTTGCTGTACGCCTAATTTTTCCATATCCTTTCGAATAGTTGCCAAAATCTCTTTGGCAATTCCCTGATTACGATACTCTTTTTCTACAAATAAAGCACATAGATTCGGCGTCAAATCTGAACGATCATGAAAGTCATTGTTAATCACTCCTGCACCAGCTACGATTTTTTGTTCTGCTGTTATGAAGATATACCATTGTGGCACCACGTTTTTTAGTCGCAACGATTCTGCCATACTTTCTTGATAGAAAGAAAGTGGTAGGTGCCATTTTGAAGTAAACCACTGCGCTGCTTGCTCAATCCATTCGGGGTGTTCTCTTAGTTTTATTAACTCGTACCCTTCCATTTTGTCCTTCACTCCCTATATATTTGCACTATTATAGCACGAGTGTTATTAAAATAGTTTTTTAACAACCTCTAAAAGATTATGGCTAATTTTCGTTGGTTTTCTGAGCCACTTATCCCTAGGCAAGTAAGGAACAAAAATTAAAAAAAAACAGTTGCTTTGACACTTCCTGTGCTTAGCAACTGTTTTCTTCTATTATTGTAAATTCAATGAATCGTAAAAAGAGTGATTCTGTTAAACATCATTTTGCTTTATGCTATGTGCTTCTTTGTTTTAAAAAATATATTTATTTAAATATTCTATGTGCTTTTACCCATTTAAGGCTTCTTTTCTTCTTTCTTGAATAGTCGCTACTTTAACGAATGGTAGATAAATCAAGATAGATAAGATTAAGTTTACCGCAGCTAATACACCGCCCGCAATACTTTTTGTTGCTAACACTCCGCCAATAATTGGTGGTGTTACCCATGGTGGCATCACTGTTGCAGCTGGAACTAAGCCAGTTGAAGTAGCAAAATAAGCAACAGATACTAAGACCATCGGCGTTAAGATAAACGGAATGAACATAATTGGGTTCAATACGATTGGAAGACCGAACATTGTCGGTTCATTGATATTGAAAATACCTGGTGCAATAGACAAGTTTGTGACCACCATGTATGGTTTGTTTTTACGTCCTACTAGATAAATAGCTAGTAATAGACCCAATGTTGCACCTGTACCACCTAAGTTAACAAAACTATCAAAGAATGGTTTGTTTACGATGAATGGGGCACTGTGACCTGCTGCAATGGCATTTACATTTGCTTCAATTGCTGGTGCGTTGATTGTTTGCATCAATGGATCGACCATATTTGCACCATGCAAACCAAAGAACCATAAGAAAGGTGTGATAAATGCTAATAATAAAGCAGATGGATAAGAGTTTGCCAGTCCCATAAATGGTTCTTGAACGGCTGTATAAAAAGCGCCAACGATATCATCCACACCAAAAGCAGCAAAGATCGCTGCGACTAAAGAAAACAATGAGATCGTAATCATTGCCGGTAATAATGAAGCAAAAGCTTTTGCTACTGCTGGTGGTACACCATCAGGCATTTTGATAATTAGTTTTTCATTTCCACTTAAACGAACGAAGATTTCAGTTGAAATAATCCCAACAATAATAGCAATAAATAAACCATTTGAGCTCATGCCCAATGCGCCGCCTAGTGCAAAGAATGAACCTAAAGAAATAACTCCCGCAGACACGCCGTCTTTACGGTAACCATTTGCCAAATGATAAGCTAATAAGAAAGCAATTAAAACTGAAAGAATAGCAAATGTTCCGTTCCAAGCAGCTGCTCCGAAGCCTTTCCAAGCTTCCCCACCAAAAATTGAGTTCATCAATTCTTGGAATCCAGGAATAGGGAGATTATTGATCATGACAGCTAAAGCACCTAAAATCATTAGTGGCATGCTGACCATAAATGAATCACGAATGGCCACTAAATGTCGTTGGGCACCAATTTTTGATGCCACTGGTATAAAATGTTTCTCCATAAATGCAACAAATTTATCCATATTTCTTCCTCTTTTCTATTTTACCGTTTTACTTTAAGCATCTAAACGTCGATATAAATCGATGATTTCTTTGGCCAAATCAGTGAAAGCAATTGATGTCATTAAATGATCTTGACTGTGGACTGTTAATAAAGTCACTTGCATATGATCCCCTTGTGCTTCTTGCGTTAACATTTCAGTTTGTGAATGATGTGCTTGCACTAAAGATTCTTCAGCATCTTTGATTTTTGTATCAGCTAAATCAAAGTCTCCTTTTTTTGCTGCAGCAATCGCTTCCATTGCATCGCTTTTTGCATTGCCACCAAACATAATCAAACCCATGATTGCTTCAAGATTTTTCTGGTCTTGCATTGTTGTTTCCCCCATTGTCTTATTTATTAATTAAAGATTCCGCTTGCTCTAATACTTTGGCACCATTCATCATTCCATAGTCTTGCATATTAATAACATCCAATGGAATGCCTTTAGGAGCAAGTTTTTCGGCAAATTGATTTTGCATAAAGCGAACTTGTGGTCCTAAAAGTAAAACATCTACATTTTTTGATTCTAGTTGATTATCCGCATCTGAGGCTGATACTGCAAAAATATCTGCATCCATTCCTTTTTCTTCTGCTGCTTTTTGCATTTTTGTTACAAGCAAACTCGTACTCATTCCAGCTGAACATACTAGCATAATTGTTTTCTTTTCCATTAAAACACACTTCCCTTTCTTGTTTCTTACACTTTTATATAAAGCAATTATCGTGCCAACTTTTAAAGCGCTTTATTCCTTTTTGTGCTAACGTTTTCAAATGATTAAATTTTACATACACACTTTTTTAAAATTTGCACACTAAACCTAGTGTGTAAACATTGCTTTTTTAACATAACTTATGTAATTAATCGTAAGAAAAGAAAGAACACAAAAAATAAGCCGATATTTCTCAAAAAGAAAGAACTTTTAGAAATGCCAGCTTATTTTAAGGTGAATCTGTTGTTAAGATTGAGACAGCTTCTCTTTACGATGTCGTTTTATTTCCTGGAGATTTTTCAGTCAGTTGTGTCAGTAATTCAATTTGCAATTGTTGTAATTCCAGCATTTGTTGCCATTGTTGTGACATTAAATAATCAATTTTTTCATGTAACAAACTTATTTCTAACTCTGCTTTCAAATTTGTTTGATAATCGTGATCAGCTGCGATGCGGTCTCTCGCTGCTTGTCGATTTTGACTCATCATAATAATCGGGGCTTGAACAGCCGCCAAACAAGAAAGAACTAAATTAAGTAGAATAAAAGGATAGTTATCAAATGATACGCCAAAAAAGTGTAAAGAATTCAATAAAATCCAACTAGCCAAAACAAGTAGAAAGATAAAGATAAAGGGCCAACTTCCGCCAAATTTTGCGATGGCATCTGCTGCTTTTTGTCCAAAAGTTACTTTTTGATTAATGGTAGCGTTTAAATTTTGACTAATAATTTGTTTGTTGTTTAACTGTTGTAACATTTGTTGATTGATTTTTTTTGTTTCATTTTGATCTTGAAGGATTTTTTCTTTTATGTACTCAAAGTGATAGTTCATAAAAGTAATGAAAGGAATCTTTGATTCAACGGTCAACTTTTCATTTTTTTTCAAGATAAAAGAACGAATCTCTGCATCAATCGTTTTTAGATACACATAATCTTTATGAGCCATATATTTCCTCCGCATTTATTTCCTTTTACCAAAAGTATACGCTCAATGATTTATGATTGTAAAATTTTTCCAATTTTCTGTTCTTCTTCCTTTGAGAAGGACAAATGATCCATCATGCGAACACTTTCTTGCAACTGACTCAGACGGCTAGCACCCACAAGTACACTGGTAACTGATTTTTGGCGTAGATTCCATGCCAATGCCATTTGGGCAAGTGATTGATTGCGTGTTTCTGCCAGTTCTTGCAGTAACTTAATTTTGTGCAAAGTTGGGGTTACTTGTTCTTCCGAAAGAAAAGGTATTTCTTTTCGGTGTGCTCTTGAATCTTCCGGTATGCCATGTAAATAACGTTTTGTCAACAAACCTTGCGCTAAAGGACTAAATGTAATCGCCCCAAGCCCTGTTTCTTCAAGAACTGGTGCAAGCTCTTCTTCTAGTAATTCTTTAGAAAACATGTTATACCGCATTTGATGGATAATAAAAGGAACTTCTTTTTTTCGCAAGATGTTATACATATTTTTGGTATCTCTACCATTATAATTAGAAATGCCAATATACAATGCTTTACCTTGACGTACCAATTGTGACAATGCTTCTGCTGTTTCTTCCAAAGGTGTTTCTGGATCTGGACGGTGATGATAGAAAATATCGACATACTCTAAACCCATCCGTCGTAAGCTTTGGTCACAACTAGCGATAATAGACTTACGTGATCCCCATTCTCCATAAGGCCCATCCCACATATGATAACCAGCTTTACTTGAAATAACGATTTCATCTCGATACGTTTGGAAATCCTCTTTAAAAATACGCCCGAAATTTTTTTCTGCTGCTCCTGCCGGACCACCATAATTATTTGCCAAATCAAAATGCGTGATCCCCATGTCAAAGGCTCCTCTTAAAATTTCGCGTTGATTGCTTATTGGATCATAGTCACCAAAATTTTGCCATAAACCTAATGATAATAAGGGGAGTTTTAATCCTGAGTTTCCTGTTCTTCGGTAAATCATGTGTTCGTATCCATCTTGATGTGCTGAATACATGTAGATTTCCTCCTGCAGTAGTTTGGTAAGCGGTAACAAATAATTGTTTTTTTGTTACCTGTATTCGTTTATCCCATTTCTCAAAAATACAAGTTATACGTAAATTATACCTTTGTTTCTAGGAAATGGCGATTTCTTTCCTACTTTAGTGATCAAAAATGTTCATTCCCACTAATTATCATAAAACAGCTAATTTTATCTGGCGGTCTTTTTCTTCCTATTTAGATAAGTGATTGAAAAAACGTAGTTGTTGTCTACCACGCATGATTTTTTTATAGCGTTTTGGCTGCTTTTTATAAAATTGTTGATGATAATTTTCAGCTGGCCAAAAAGGTTGCGCTTCTCTAATTTCGGTAACGATCGGTTTCTTAAAAACGTTTGATTCACTTAATCGTTGTTTGGATTTTTCTGCTAGTACTTTTTGCTGATCATTTTCAACGAAGATAATCGAACGATATTGCGTTCCTCGATCTTGGAATTGACCAAAAGCATCTGTTGGATCTGTGATTTGCCAAAAAATAGCCAGCAACTCTTCATAGCTAACAATTCGATTATCAAAAATAATTTCCACTGCTTCAACATGCCCCGTTGTCCCACTGTTGACTTGATCATAACTTGGATTTTCCGTCTGACCACCTGTATAACCGGATAAAACTGAAAGAATTCCTTTTCTCGTTTCAAATGGTTCAACCATACACCAAAAACAGCCACCAGCAAATACAGCTCTTTCTTGATGATCACTATCAGTTATCTGATGTTGTGAAAAATTATAAGTCGTTGGATTTTTGACACTATTTGTGATCTTTAAATAGAAATCCATCACATCCGGGGTCAAATTTTCTCTGACCGCAAGCGGACGCAAAGAAGCTTCTAATGTATCCAACACTTGATTCACTTGTCTCCTCTTTGCTAACTGATTTTTAGCCTCGATTAATTGCTTGCGTTCCCATTCACGTGTATGAGGATTTAAAATCAAATTATATAACTCAGCTATTGTTTCCTCATTCTCCATAGTGATCACTTCCATTTTTTAGATAAAATTTGCCCTGAATGTAACACGAAATCATTAAAAACGCGAATGGATTGTTTGATAAAGGTTGTGAAAAGCATGGTCTGCTTCAAGAATTAAGAACGAAAATGCGAAAATAGCTTTCCATATTTTTGCATTTTTGGGCTTAATTTTCGCAGAAGCAATGCTTTGAACACCGTGGATAGGTTGTGAGAAGACTGGTCTGCATCAAGCAATAAGAACGAACAGAGAAAAATAGCTCCTCATATTTTTCCTCTGTTTGGACTTATTGCCGCAGATGCAAGTCTTCGAACACCGTGGATAGGTTGTGACAGAGCCGCTTAGCTCTGAGTATT
>NZ_BJWF01000032.1 GCF_007990225.1 Enterococcus villorum
ATTTCTTGTTCTCCAAATATTTCTTCTAACAAACGAGTGTCTTTATTCGGTGTCTCAAATGTTAGTTTTCTTTCAATTATGGATGCATGGTGGCTTGGTTCTTCTATTTCCCTATCAATATCTAAATCTACATTCAAATTTAAATTACTCGGTTCGGTTTCGCCTGTTTGATCTGATAATTTTTTTTCACTTTGTAAATTGGTATTTGAGTCTGGTTGTTTTAACCAATACGATATAGTCGCCTTTGGAACCCCAGTGATTCTCCTAGTAAGTGCTACGTTACCTTTATCAAATTTATTTTGCTTATATTTATCGAACATAGAAATATAATTTGCTTTTTCTTTATCAGAATATTTTCTTACTATGCGCTTAGGTGAATCGTTAAGGACCTTCTCTTGGAATACTTTTAACTGTTCTTCAGAGGCTGTAGTAGGTCTAGCATTTTGTTCTACATAGTTAGCAATAGAAATAGAAACAGAAGGATAGAGAAAGTAATTATTTAAAAGATTTTTTTCTCTTCTACTGTACCATTTAGCCAAACTGTTTTTTCTTTTATCAACTTCCCATACCTTTTTTTATCTCAAATGAAACAGCATTTGAACTCAGTCTATACTTTTTACTAATTTTCCGTATACTCATGAATGGATCATTCACATACTCTTCTACAGCTTTAGCTAGTCTCTTTTTTCTTTCTTCTTTCTTCTGTCTGGGCTGTTCGTTCATATTTTTATCTCCATGTACTTAAGATTTTTCAATAAGATAAGTTTATTATTCTTTTTCTAAAAATAACTTACCACGAAAACGCTTACAAATAAGAAACATTTTAATTTTTTTTTTGAAAATTATGTTCATGTTAATAGGCGATGTAAGAAAAAATGGCTATAAATTAAGAGAAAATTTTGTTATAATGAAAGTTTTTTTATTTTTAACTAAGTAAATAATCAAAAAGAACAAACAACTCATCTAATTAAGATTGGTTGTTTGCTCTTTTTTTGACTTTACATTTGATTTTTATTCAAATATAATCTTTTAAATATGGATAGGCAATCCTAACGCTAATTCTGCCGCATCCATAGTAATTTCTCCTAATGATGGGTGTGGATGAATCGTTAAAGCAATGTCTTCTGCGTTCATACCAGATTCGATCGCTAAGGCTAATTCAGATACCATATCACTAGCACCGACACCACCAATTTGTGCGCCGATGATTACGTTATCTTCATTTGTCGTTACTAAGCGAATAAATCCTTCCGTTTTGGCTAGTGACAATGCACGACCATTACCTGAGAACGGGAATTTGTAAGCAGTTGCTTCAATTCCTGCTTCTTTTGCTTCTTTAATCGTCATCCCTACAGAAGCTAATTCAGGATCAGTAAATGCAACTGCTGGCATTGCTTTGTAATCGACCGCTACTTTTTTACCTGAGATAGCTTCAGCAGCGATTTTTGCTTCATAGCTCGCTTTATGAGCCAAAGCAGCTCCTGGAACAATATCGCCAATTGCATAGATATTTGGAACATTCGTACGTCCTTGTTTGTCCACTGGAATCAACCCACGTTCACCTACTTCGACACCCGCTTGTTCCAATCCCATGTCATCGGTATTTGGACGACGACCAACTGTCACCATCACATAATCTGCTGTAACTGTTTCTTCTTTACCATCAACCGCATATTTTACTGTTACACTGTCACCATTGTCTACTGCTTCTTTAGCCATCGCATTTGTGACAATCGTGACACCTTTTTTCTTGAAATCGTCTTCCACTAATTTTACCAAGTCTTTTTCATAAGTCGGCAAAATTTGAGGAGAGCCTTCAAGAATCGTAACTTCTGCACCTAGATTTGCATAAGCAGCTCCTAATTCAGAACCGATGACACCGCCACCGATAACAACAAATTTTTTCGGTACTTCTTTCAAAGCTAAGCCACCAGTAGAATCTAACACACGTCCGCCAAATTTAAAACCAGGGATTTCGATTGGACGAGAACCAGTGGCAATGATCGCATTATTGAAATAATAAGTTTGCGCAGAATCAGGATGGATCACACGTAATGTATGATCATCTACAAAAAACGCTTCGCCTTCAATTGTTTCCACTTTGTGTTTTTTTAATAAAAAGCCAACGCCAGAAGTTAAGGTTTTTACTACTTTGTTGTCTTTCCAATCTTGCGTTTTAGCAAAATCAAGTTTGACATTTTCACTTGTGACACCAAACAAAGTCGAATCCAAGGATTCTTGATAATGATGTCCTGCTGCAATCAATGCTTTTGAAGGAATACAGCCAACGTTTAAACATACGCCACCAATATATTCTCTTTCAATGATTGCTACTTTTTGTCCCATTTCAGCAGCACGGATGGCAGCCACATAGCCACCAGGTCCCGCACCGATTACAACTGTATCTAATTCAACAGCAAAATCTCCAACTACCATTTGTTTATCATCCTTCCATCATCAATAACTCAGGATCAGCTAAAAGACGCTTGATATTATTCATTGCTTGTTGCGCAGTTGCGCCGTCGACGATACGATGATCGAAACTTAAGGAAAGTTTCATCATGCGTCCCACCACGATTTCCCCTTCACCATTGACAATTGGTTGTTGGGCAATGGTTCCTACGCCTAAAATTGCCACTTCAGGGTGATTGATGACTGGTGTGAACCACCCACCACCTACAGAGCCAATGTTACTAATTGTGATGGTACCATTTCGCATATCTTCTGCTGATAATTTACCGTCATGAGCTAATTTTGCTTTTTCATTAATTTCATCAGCAATCGCAAACATTCCTTTACGGTCTGCATCTTTCACGTTCGGTACGTATAATCCATGATCCGTATCCGTCGCAATACCGATGTTATAGTAATTCTTATAAACAATTTCTTGTTTTGCATCATCAATTGACGCATTTAAAATAGGATATTTCTTCACTGTCGCAGTTAATGCTTTCACGACATATGGCAAGAATGTTAATTTTGTTCCATTAGCCGCAGCCACTTCTTTAAATCTCTTACGATTATCCCAAAGTTTAGAAACTTCCACTTCATCATGCAATGTGACATGAGGTGCTGTTTGCTTGCTGTTTACCATTGCTTTGGCAATCGCTTTACGTGTTGGCGTCATCGCTACACGTTCTTCAAGTTCACCTAAGTTGGATTTGAAGGCTTTAGCAGGAGCTGCTGGTTTACTATCAACTTTCGTTTCAGTTGTTGTTTCTTCAACTATTGCTGGTGTTTCTTGTTTCGTAGGCACACTTTCACTTGTTCTGCCACCAGATAGATAGCTTTCGATATCCTCTTTTGTGACACGGCCACCCTTACCAGTCGCTGTTACTTGGGTAATATCGACATCTTTTTCACGAGCAAATTGTCGAACGGAAGGCATAGCTAGAACACGTTTGTTTGGATCAGCTGCCTCTACAACTGAAGCAGAACCAGAAGTTTCTACTTTTATTTGCGTTGTAGGTGCTTTTTCTGCTGAAGTAGTTGAAGGTGAGCTGTTATGTCCAGGTGCATCAATTTCCACCAATACATCCCCTACGTTTGCTACAGTTCCTTCTGAAACTAAAATATTTTTTACTGTTCCTGTTACCGGTGAAGGAATTTCTTCCACTGATTTATCATTTTGAACCTCTAATAACGTATCATCTTCATTGATCGTGTCTCCTGGTTTGACAAACCATTTGACTATTTCTCCTTCTGCGATTCCTTCACCAATGTCAGGTAATTTAAATTCAAAGACGCCATCGCCTGAATTGGTTGTACCTTCTGTTGGCTCAGCTGCTGGATGTTCTGGCGTTTGCTCTTTAGCAGCTACTCCTGCGTCACCACTAGAGTCGTTGTCTTCATGTCCGGGTGCATCAATTTCCACCAACACATCCCCTACGTTTGCTACAGTTCCTTCTGAAACTAAAATATTTTTTACTGTTCCTGTTACCGGTGAGGGAATTTCTTCCACTGATTTATCATTTTGTACTTCTAATAACGTATCATCTTCATTAATTGTATCTCCTGGTTTAACAAACCATTTGACAATTTCTCCTTCTGCGATTCCTTCACCAATGTCAGGTAATTTAAATTGGTATGCCATGATTTTCTTACGTCCCTTCTTATTTCTTAGAATTGCGCGATTTCTTTGACTTTTGCTTCAATGTCCGCTGCATTTGGCAACCAAATATTCTCCGCTTGTCCAAATGGGAAAACAGTGTCTGGTGCTGCCACACGTCCGATTGGTGCTTCTAATGAAAGGATCGCACGTTCTGAGATTTCAGAGATCACTTGCGCACTCACGCCTGCTTGTCTTTGTGCTTCTTGAACAACTACCACACGTCCAGTTTTTTCAACCGATTGGATAATGGTGTCCACATCAAGCGGTGCAACCGTTCTTAAGTCAATAATCTCTACTGAAATATTTTCTTTTGCTAAATTATCTGCTGCTTTGATTGCTTCTCGTACCATCGCTCCATAAGTAATGATCGAAACATCCGTTCCTTCACGAGTTACCGCTGCTTTATCTAAAGGTACTTCATAAGCTTCATCTGGCACTTCTTCACGGAATGAACGATACAATTTCATATGTTCTAAAAAGACAACTGGATCATTGCTCCGAATAGATGAAATCAATAAGCCTTTTGCATCATAAGGATTTGATGGAATAACCACACGAATACCTGGTGATTGAGCAATCAAACCTTCTAAATTATCTGAGTGAAGCTCTGGCGTATGAACACCGCCACCAAATGGTGAACGAATCGTAATTGGCAAGTTTCTTGTGCCACCCATTCGATATCTTGTACGAGCCATTTGTGCAACTACTTCGTCCATTGCTTCAAAAATAAACCCAAAGAATTGGATTTCAGGAACTGGGCGAAAGCCTTCTAGTGCTAGCCCGAATCCTAGACCAGCAATTCCTGATTCAGCTAAAGGTGTGTCGAAAACGCGTTCTTCACCAAATTTTTCTTGCAATCCTTCCGTTGCACGGAACACCCCGCCATTTTTCCCGACGTCTTCTCCAAAAACAACGACATTTTCGTCATTTTCTAGTTCAAGTGCTAAGGCATCTGTGATTGCTTGAATCATTGTTTTTTGTGCCATGATTATTTCGACTCCTTTGCTTCATAGATTGCAATTTGTTCTTTGATTGTTTGAGGTGAAACTTCAAACATATTTTTTAAGAAATCGGATACTTTTTGTTTTGGAATTTTATCCGCTTCAGCAATTGCCGCTTTGATTTCTTCTTTTGTTTGCTCGATAACTTGTTCTTCTTTTTCTTCTGACCATAATCCTTTTTCCGTTAGATAGTTACGGAAACGGATCAAAGGATCTTTTTTCTGCCACTCGTCATCCGTATCTTTTGAGCGGTAACGAGTTGGATCATCTCCAGATAAGGTATGTGGTCCATAACGATAGGTCAATGTTTCAATCAAGACTGGACCATTTCCGCTTGTTGCCCAATCACGAGCCATTTTAGATACTGTGTAAACAGCCAATGGATCCATGCCATCTACTTGAATACCTGGAATCCCTGCAGCTACAGCTTTTTGGGCTAATGTTTTCGCAGCCGTTTGTTTCTCACGTGGTGTTGAAATCGCAAATCCATTATTTTGGATATAAAACACTGCATTTGCATGATAAGCCCCGGCAAAGTTGATTGCTTCGTAAAAATCACCTTGAGAAGAACCGCCATCACCTGTATAAGTAAAGACAACATTTTTCTTATTTCTTTTTTTCAACCCTAAGGCAACGCCGGCTGCTTGAATGTATTGTGCACCAATAATGATTTGTGGTGGTAGAGCTTTCAATTCTTCTGGATAAAAGTTACCTGCTGCATGTCCACGAGACCATAGGAAAGCTTGAGATAAAGGTAATCCATGTTTGACTAGTTGAGGCACATCACGGTAACCTGGTAATAAAACATCTTCTTTTTCAAATGCAAAGGCGCTTGCCAGTTGGCTTGCTTCTTGTCCTGCTGTTGGTGCAAAGAAGCCTAGGCGTCCTTGACGGTTTAAAGCAGTGGAGCGTTGATCTAAAACACGTGACCAAACCATACTCGTCATTAATTCTACTAATTGATCATCTGATAAATCAGGAACAAGGTCTTGATTTACTACTTTACCATCTTGATCAAGAGCTTGATATACTGGAAAATCTGAATTGACTTCATCTAACAAAGCTTGAAAGTCGATTGGTAGTTTCTTTTTTGCCATTTGTCACACATTCCTCTCTCATCTATAAGAAATCTCATCATTCTACGACTGAAACAGCGATTAAAACTGTATCACTATTTAACTGTCTTCTTTTATAAATTATCATGTATTTTTGAGAAACACAAGCTAAAAGCATAAATTTTCACGATTTAAAAAAATTACAACAGTCCGCATCATTCCACATTTAGTGAACAAAATCACAAAGCAGAAAGCGGTTTACTATTTTTTCAAATAAAATACCTTTGTTTCATCCTCTCCCCCTTCTACTGTTATCATTAAATAAGCTTGTTGTTATACCATTTGTTTAAATTATAGGAAAAGCTAATGAGTCGTTCGTGACGAATTATACAAAGGTCTCTATTTTAATTTACTACTATATGTGTATTTTTTTCAACTAAAAAGCAACAGTCAAGAAAAACCTTAACTGTTGCACTGGACTATTTTGTTTATGTCCGCTATTTATTCTCTTAATTGCTGGGCTAAATTAGCCATTTTAGTTTTAAAAAATGGCAATTGACTTTCATTCATACGGCTAAAATTCACTCTCAAACCATTCGTCTCTTCCCCAAATAAAAAGCTTGGTGCAATCCCTATGCCCAAACGAATCATTTCTTCCGCAATTTCTCTCGTTAATTTCTTTCCATTCCAAGTAATCCAAGCATAATAGCCACCGTTTATTGGACATACTTCAAAGAATTGCTGTTCTTTTGCCCACTCTGTCAGCAAAAGACTTTTTTTGTATAATTCTTCTCTCACAGTAGATATTTTTGTATCATAACTTTCTTCAAAGACTGTCGTGGCTACCATTTGAGTAAATATACTCATTGAAAACTCCATTACTTCTTGTGCTTTTGCTAATCTAGTCACAAAAGAACGCAAACCAACGATCCAACCTATTTTTGTTGTTTGTCCGAGTACACGAGAAAGTGAACCGATATACAATACATTTTCTGGATCAATGGAATGAATCGAAGAAAGTTTTTGACGTTCAACCGTATGAAAAGATAAGTCACTAAACACATCATCCTCAATGATCGGTAATTGATATTTTCGGCAAAGTGTCACTAAGTCCTTCCGACGTTTTTGCGACATGACTTTTCCAGTAGGATTTTGAAAATTGGGATTGACTAACACTGCTTTTAATTTATTTTTTCGAATGGACACTTCTAACTTATTTAAATCTATTCCTTCCTTGTCCATAGGCACGCCATATAGACGAATCCCACTGGCTCTAAATAAAGATAATCGATAGAAAAAAGAAGGTGTTTCTACCGCAATAGTATCCCCATTAGATAAAATTGTTTGTAGAATAAGAAAAATAGCTTGTTGACCGCCACTCGTTATTAACAATTCCGTTTTTGAAAAATCAAAAAGAAATTTTTCCATTAAATAGTTTTTTATTTTTCTAATCAATGGAAGATAACCAAAGCAAGTCATTTGTTGCTCCTTTTCAATAATATCTTTCATTGAATAGGCAGGAAAGAGGACATTGGGCAATAACTCTTTGGACATTTCACTAGAAAATAAATCAAGAAAATCCGATTGTTTTTTCTTAGCATTCATTTGTCTTTCATACTCGTCATCGATTTGTTCGTAGCGTTGAGAAAACAATTCACGCCAGTTAACCCTAGGCACTACATATCTTCCCCATTGCGTTTGATTAATATAACGTCCACTGCCACGCTGACTAATAATTACACCAAGGTCCCTCAATTCATCTAACGCTCGAACGACTGTCGTACGATTTGACTGAAAAACTTGTGCAAGTTTTCTTTCAGATGGCAAGCGATCCCCAGGATTTAGTTGTCCTTTTTCAATGTTTTCCATCACTTGGTCCATGATTTGACGATACACAGGCCCTTTTTTTTTATCAATGATTTTCCACATATGTTTCGTTTCTCCGCTTCTCATTTTTCTAAGTTATTTTCTATTTTATCGAAGAATGCCCGAGAAAGAAATAAAAAAAGCAAAGTGCTTCTTTTACACACTTTGCTTTTTCCATGATTAAATAGTATCTCCGTTAAAAATGGAGTTTTTCACAATAACGTAATCAACCTTGCGAATGGCTTCGATGTCTTTGCCACCTGCATAAGAGATTGAAGATTGTAGATCTTGTTGCATTTCAATTAAAGTATCCTTTAAAGAACCTTTATGTTGGATCCAAATCTTCTTTCCTTCAACATTTTTCTTCTCGCCTTTTTGAAATTCTGAAGCAGAACCGAAATATTCTTTATAAACAACACCGTTTTCAACCATGGTTTCACCCGGAGATTCTTCGTGTCCAGCAAAAAGGGAGCCGATCATCACCATCGTTGCACCAAAACGTACAGATTTTGCTATATCACCATGTGTCCGAATGCCACCATCAGCAATAATCGGTTTTCTAGCAGCTTTTGCACACCATCTAAGCGCTGCTAGTTGCCATCCGCCTGTACCAAATCCTGTTTTAATCTTGGTAATACAGACTTTTCCTGGTCCGATCCCAACTTTTGTCGCATCCGCTCCAGCGTTTTCCAATTCACGAACGGCTTCAGGTGTTCCCACATTGCCCGCAATAACAAATGTTTCTGGCAAATATTTTTTTATGTGTTGGATCATTTCAATTACAGCATTTGAATGTCCATGAGCGATATCAATTGTTATATAGTCTGGAACTAAATTTTGTTTTGCTAGCTCTTCAACAAATACATACTCTTCTTTTTTTACGCCTACACTAATAGAAGAAATGAGTTGTTGTTCTTTCATTTTTTTCACAAATGGTATTCTTGAGGCTTCTTCAAAGCGATGCATAATATAGAAATACCCATTTTCAGCTAAAAATTGGGCAATAGATTCATCAATAATTGTCTGCATATTTGCAGGTACTACAGGCATTTTAAAAGTATGTTTACCTAATGTGACAGTCGTATCACACTCTGAACGGCTATTTACGATACATTTATTAGGAATGAGTTGGATATCTTCGTAATCAAACACTTTCATGGACAGGATCCTCCTAATGTTCGAATCTAGTAAAACACGAACATTCTTTGCTTATTTGGCGTCTTTTTTTAACACCTTAAGTAATTTACCGTATTTATAGTAAAAAATCAAGAGAAAAGACAAATAAAAAACTTTCAGATGCGTAAATATAAATGAATACACCCATTAAGTGAAATGTTCGTTAAAAACCACCTGCCGAGTCTACCTTATCAAGTTCTGTCCATTTTTTTTGTTGCTTCTTGCTTTTTACTTGACTCTTTTCCAAAGTTGTTAATAAGTTGTTTTGTTCTTGCTTTCACGACAAGTTGATTCATTTTTTGTGGTTCATTTTTTATTTTACTAGCTATGTTAGCCTTGGTTTTTTGCTGGGTTTTATCTGATTTTTCGGCATCCGAAAGTTTACGCATTTGTTTAGCGTTATATGCTTCTGTAGATAGTTTTTTTATTTCCTTTTCTCTGACTAATTTATTCGGATACTTCTCTATAATCCTGTGCGCTTTTTCTAATACTCGTTGATTGTATTGAACCTTGTCCAGGCCTTTTTCGTTTTTATTTTCCATTTTACCCCACACTCCTTAAATTTTCATTTAATTTCTTAACAATCTATGTATAAGTCGCTAGTTAAGAAAAAACTAACGACATTTCATTTTAAATGATTAAGGCAGAATATTGCCCGCTTCACGATAAAGTTCATACCAATCTTCACGGCTCATGACAATCTCAGATGCTTGGGCAATTTCTTTAATACGCCCAACATTCATCGTTCCAGCTATCACTTGGATATTTGCCGGGTGACGCAAGATCCAAGCGGAGGCTAATCCCGTAGGCGTGGTCTGGTATTTTTCAGCTAGCTCATTTAATTTTTGATTTAACTTTGGAAATTTCTCGTTTCCAATAAATACGCCTTCAAAAAATCCATATTGATAAGGTGACCATGCTTGAATTGTCATGTCATTTAAACGCGAATAATCTAATACACTTCCATCATGATCAATACTTGCTTCATCTGTCATATTCACGTGAATGCCTTGGTCAATCATCCCAGAATGTTTTAAACCAAACTGTAATTGATTGATTAATAATGGTTGCTTTACGTATTTTTTTAATAGCTCAATTTGCATTGGTTTTTGATTACTTACACCAAAATAACGTACTTTTCCTGATTTTTCTAATGCTTCAAATGCTTCAGCCACTTCAGTCGGTTCCACTAAAGTATCTGGTCGATGAAGCAATAAAGAATCAATATAGTCCATTTTCAGACGTCGCAAACTGCCTTCTACTGATTCAATGATATGTTTTTTAGAAAAATCGAACATCACACCAGGAACAATGCCACATTTTGTTTGAATAAAAAGATTTTCTCTTTTTAAGGACGTTTTTCCCAATACATTTGAAAAGATTTCTTCACATTCTCCACCGCCATAGATATCTGCGTGATCAAAAAAATTGATACCGTTATCAAAAGCAGTTTCAACAATTTTTTCGGGATTTTCTGCACCGTTAATTCTCATACAACCTAAAATGACTGACGAAACCATTTGATTTGAAGTACCCAATTTAATTTTTTTCATGAAAACCATTCCTTTCTTTCCCATTAGATTCTAACATATTTATCTTAAAAAAGGATTAAAAAGAAGTAAACCACTTTTTTCTTTGTAAAAGAAAAAAATGGTTCACCTTAGCGACACTTTAAATTTCTTTGTGGCTACCTTCCAGTGCTTTTAATCCAATATCTTTTCGATAGAAGGTTTGGGCAGTATTTTTTGATTGAAGCGTTTCGTAAACTTTTTTTCTAGCTGCTTCAAGCGTTTCACCAAATGCTTCCACTAAATAAATTCGTCCGCCAGCGCCCACCAAGTTTTTTTGTTCTTCTTTCACTCCTGCATAATACACGGTCGTATCTGCTTCTGAAAATTTTGGTAACAACATGTTCCTTGTATAATCACCAGGATAACCTTCAGCAGCTACTACCACCCCAATGTTATATCCTTCTTTTTCCCAGACCAAGTCAACCGTTTTGTTTTCTAATAAATCAGTAATCACTTGAGCCAAATCGTTTTTCAATCGAGGTAAAATTACTTGCGTTTCTGGATCACCAAATCTAGCGTTAAATTCAATCACTTTTGGTCCTTCTGTCGTGGCAATTAATCCGGCATACAAAATACCAGTAAAAGGACGTTTCATATCAATCATTGCTTTGGCAGCCGGTTTTAGTATTTGTTCGATTCCTTTTTCAACGATTTCTTCAGAAATTTGTGGAACTGGTGAATACGCACCCATTCCCCCAGTATTTGGTCCATTATCGCCATCATAAGCTCGCTTATGGTCTTGCGAGATAGCCATCGGATAGACGTCTTTCCCGTTGACAAATGCCAACAGAGAAAATTCTTCTCCTACAAGAAATTCTTCGACGACAATTTTCTGACCACTTTGGCCAAAACGGTCTTTTTCCAGCATATCGTAGGCTGCTTCGACTGCTTCTTCTAGCGTCATTGCCACAACTACCCCTTTACCTGCTGCTAAACCATCTGCTTTTATGACAATCGGCGCTCCTTTTTCTTCAATATATCGCTTTGCTTCAGGATAATGAGTAAAAGTTTTCGATTCTGCAGTTGGAATCTGGAATTGTTCCATCAATTCTTTTGCAAAGCTTTTCGATCCTTCAATCAGTGCAGCTGCTTTTGTTGGTCCAAATATTTTCAAGCCCGCTTCTTTAAAGTCATCAACGATTCCATTTAACAAAGGAATTTCTGGACCAACAAAACTCCAAGTGACATCCATGCGTTTCGCAAAAGCAATTAGATTTTGATGATCGGTTTCTTTTATGTTAACTAACTGAATACCATCTATTGTCATCCCAGGATTTCCTGGAGCACAATAAACCTTTTCAACTAATGGGCTTTGACCAATCTTCTTACCAATTGCATGCTCACGCCCGCCAGATCCTATAATCAATATATTCATTTGCTACTCCCTTTTATCATTTTAATGTCTGAAATGGCGAACATTTGTAAAGACCATGGCTACACCATATTTATTAGCCATGTCAATGGAAGCTTGGTCTTTAATACTGCCACCAGGTTGAATGATTGCTTTAATTCCATGTTTTGCTGCGTATTCAACGGAATCATCCATTGGAAAATAAGCATCACTTGCCAGCACAGCCTCTTTTGCCTTTTCTCCTGCTTGTTCAATCGCTATTTTTACTGAACCGACACGATTCATTTGTCCCGCTCCTATCCCTAGTGTCTGCTGTTTGTTCCCTAAAACAATCGCATTTGATTTTACGTGTTTGACTGCTTTCCAAGCAAAAGAGAGGGCGGCGATTTCATCAGCAGTCGGTTGACGATCCGTTACTACTTGCCAATCCTTTGCTTCTTCCATTGAGGTGTCTTTTTCTTGAATAAGAAGACCACCTAATACGGAAACAATATCATCCGAGTTTTTTTCAAGTTGTGAAGCAAAATCAACGGTTAATAAGCGCAAATTTTTCTTTGTCTTTAAGATTTCTAAACTTTCGGGTGTATAAGATGGCGCAATAATGATTTCCAGAAAAAGCTTATGCATTTCTTCTGCAGTCGCTAAATCCACTTCACGATTTAACACAATAATCCCACCAAAAATCGAGATTGGGTCTGCTTCATAAGCCGCCGTCCAAGCATCCAGGATTGTTTCAGCAGTACCGATGCCACAAGGATTCATATGTTTAAGTGCTACTACGGTCGGCGCATGAAATTCACTCATGATTCTTAATGCTGCATCTGCATCACGAATATTGTTAAAAGATAGTTCTTTTCCATGAAGTTGTTTTGCTTGGGCAATGGAATAGCTTTCTGGCAAAGCAGATTGATAAAAAGCAGCCTGTTGATGACTGTTTTCGCCATAGCGTAGTTCTTGTTTGCGTTCATAAGTAAGGGTTAACTTTTCAGGTTTTTCTTCCTTCACTTGCTCCGTCAAATATTGAGCGATCAAGGCATCGTATGCAGCAGTATGACGAAATACTTTTGCAGCCAATTTTTGACGCGTATGAAGAGAAGTTGCTCCGTTCGCCTTTAATTCATTTAAGATACCTGTATAGTCCGCTGGATCAACAATTGCCGTAACAAACTCATGGTTCTTAGCGGCACTTCGTAACATACTTGGACCACCGATATCAATGTTTTCAATGGCTTCCTTTTCTGTGACCCCGTCTTTCATGATTGTTTCTTTAAATGGATACAAATTGACACAGACAAAGTCGATGGGTAAGATTCCAGATGTTTTCATGGCGTCCATATGATCAAAAAGATCGCGGCGACCTAATAAACCACCATGGATGTTCGGGTGAAGAGTTTTCACTCGTCCGTCCATCATTTCAGGAAATCCAGTCACTTCTTCGATCGAAATCGTTTCAATTCCGGCTTCGTCCAAAGTTTTCTTAGTTCCTCCGGTTGAAATGATCTCAATGCCAAATGCTTGTAGCCCTTTAGCAAATTCAATGATTCCTTTTTTATCCGATACACTCAACAATGCTCTAGTCATTCTTTTGTTCCTCCACTTTTTTCATCTTTTCGATGACTTTTTCTATTACTTTTGGATAAGCTTGATGTTCTGTTTGATGGATTTTCGCTTCTAGACTCTCTAAAGTATCTTCTTTTGTTATCGAAACGGCTTCTTGGTAGATAATCGGACCCGTATCAACGCCTTTATCTACGTAATGGATCGTCACGCCAGTCTGATTTACTTTTGCTTCAAAGGCATCACGAATGCCATGTAAGCCTGGAAATTTGGGCAAGAGCGAAGGATGGATATTGATAATCCTCGTTTCATATGCATCCAATAGAACAGGACCGATAATACGCATATAGCCGGCTAACACAATTAAATCAATTTCTTTTTCTGCCAAAATATTTAAAATTTTTTCTTCATATTTCTTCTTTGATGGAAATTCTCTTGGTGAAAAGGCACTATAAGGCACACTTAGTTTTTGCGCGCGATGTAACACAAACGCATTCGGCTGATCGCAAAAAAGCCATTCAAAGGTATCTGTTCGATTTTGTTTGCGAAAATACTCCACTAGCGCTTGAAAATTACTCCCATTTCCTGAAGCAAATACGGCAATCTTCATTTTTCTTCCTCAACAAATAACACATTTTCTTTTTCATACGGTACCACCTGACCAATTCGATAAGCCTTTTCACCATGCGCCTCAATACTTTCTAGCACTTCTTCCACTTGAGAAGGTGAGACAGCTAGGACCATTCCAATTCCCATATTAAATATTTCAAACATTTCTCTTTTCGGTAGGTTACCTAAACGTTGCAAGCAATCAAAAATCGGTAATTCTGGCCAAGTGCCTAATTGGATAGAGGCAGCCATGCCTTTTGGCAACATACGCGGGATATTTTCCACAAAGCCACCACCTGTGATATGGGCAGCTCCTTTTATTTGTTGTTTTTTCAATAAAGGAAGTAAAGCAGAAACATAAATTTTCGTTGGTTTTAATAATTCTGTACTAAGTGGTTGAGGTAATCCATTGATGACATCCGTTAATTTAAAATCATGTTGTTCAAACAATATTTTTCGTACGAGAGAATAACCATTGGAATGAATACCGTTTGAAGTAAGTCCTAGAAGAACATCTCCTATTTTTATCTCACTTCCTGTAATAAGTTGAGACTTTTCAGCGATTCCTACAGCAAAACCCGCAAGATCATATTCATTTTTTTGATACATCCCCGGCATTTCTGCCGTTTCTCCACCAATTAACGCCATGTTCGCTTCAACACAGCCGGACGCAACGCCTGCCACTACTTTTTCTAATTTTTCTGGATCATTTTTGCCTGTTGCTAAATAATCTAAAAAATATAAGGGCTCAGCTCCTTGTGCTAAAATGTCATTGACACACATAGCCACGCAATCAATTCCGATCGTTTCATGTTGATCCGCTTCAATTGCTACCATCAATTTTGTTCCCACTCCATCCGTACCAGATACTAGAACAGGTTCTTTTAATTGAAACGGACTTAAGTCAAAACAGCCACCAAAACCACCTAAAGCGCCCATTACACCTAAACGTTCTGTTTTTTTTACGTGTTTTTTGATTCGTTCTACGACTTCATAACCAGCTTCGACATCGACGCCTGCATTCGCATAGGCATTTTTCATCTTATTTTTTCCTCCCTTATTAAAAAAAAGACACTTTCTCTTTCAACGATTCACGATATTTTTCTTCATAATCGTATAAAGGCGTTGGATAATCCCCATTGAAATAAGCCATACATAAACCAGAATAAGGCGCTTCTTCCTTAAGCCCAATGGATTGGATTAATCCTTCTTCACTTAAAAATTCTAAAGAATCAGCTTCGATGCACTGTCTGATTTCTTCCACGCTATGATTGGCTGCGATTAACTCTTTCCTTGTTTGAATATCGATACCGTAAAAACAAGGATACTTTAACGGAGGAGAAGCAATTCGAACATGGACTTCTTTTGCACCAGCTTCTTTCAATAAGCGCACAATTCTTTTACTCGTTGTTCCACGAACGATGGAATCATCGACCATGATGATTTTTTTTCCTTCTACTACCCCTCGTACGGCTGAAAGTTTCATTCTAACTCCTTGCTCTCTTAAAGCAGGTGTTGGTTGAATAAAGGTTCTTGCAATGTATTGGTTTTTTACCAAGCCAATTTCATAAGGGATACCGCTAGCCTCAGCATAACCGCTGGCTGCTGAAAGCGAGGAATTTGGAACGCCTACAACCATATCGGCCTCAACAGGTGCTTCCTTGGCTAAATTACGCCCCATATTTTTACGAGCAGTGTGTACATTGACTCCCGCAATATTTGAATCAGGACGGGCAAAATAGATATATTCCATTGAACAAATCGCTATTGTGTGTCATCTGTGTAGGTATCAATCGTGTATCCAGAATCATCAATGATTACTACTTCGCCAGGTCGTACGTCTTGAACAAAACGAGCACCAATGACTTCTAACGCACAAGTTTCTGAAGCCACAACATAGGCACCATTTTTCATTTGTCCAATTGCCAGAGGACGAAACCCATTAGGATCTAGTGCCGCAATCATGGCATCTTCTGTAAGCAAAAGATAGGCAAAGCCACCTTTGACCTGATTTAATGCTTCTTTTAATTTATCAAGTAAGGTTGTCTTTTCACTACGACGGATTAAGTGCATCAAAATTTCCGTATCTGAATTAGAATGGAAAATAGCCCCATTTTTTTCTAACGATTTTCGTAAAGAATGTGCATTCGTCAAGTTTCCATTATGTGCTAAACCAATAGACTGATCATAAAATTTGAATAAAAAAGGCTGAATGTTATCCACGCTACCATTGCCAGCAGTGGCGTAACGTACATGTCCAATAGCTGCTTGACCAGATAAAGCTGCTAATTTCCTTTGATCTTTAAAAACTTCAGAAAGTAACCCTAAATCACGATGCCCTAGCAGTTTTCCTTGATCATTTGAAACAATTCCAGCACCTTCTTGTCCACGATGCTGTAAACTATGCAGACCAAAATAAGTCACACTCGAAGCGTCTTGGTGTCCCCAGACACCAAACACTCCGCATTCTTCATTTAAACTTTTTACTTCATAAGACATTCGATTGCTTCCTCCCAGCTTTTTTTGGCTGTTGGAACATCTATCTGGATTTCCCCATCATTTGCTTTTAGATTTATGGTACTGTCCGAAGTCACCTGACCGATACATACTGCTCGTTCACCAAACATTTGTTCAAAATTTTCTTGATCGTTCGGATGAATGGTTAAAATAAATCTTGATTGTGATTCTGAAAAAAGTTGCGCTGTCGTTAGCGGAACGGACACATTTAAACCAAATTGATTGGCAAAAGTTGCTTCAGAAAGCGCGATTGCTAAACCACCTTCTGAACAATCATGTGCGCTTGTCACCATTCCTGTTTTAATCGCTGCTAAAAGTGTTTCTTGATTTTGTTTTTCAACCGCTAAATCAAAATGTTCGATATCCCCTTCGATTCGGCCCAATTGCATCTTTTGCAATTCACTTCCATTAAAATCGTCATAGGTCTCTCCGATAAGATAAATCAAATCATCAGCTGATTTAAATGATTGGGTTGTGATGTGTTGATGATCTTCAATTAAACCTACCATTCCAATCATTGGCGTTGGATAAATTGCCTTTCCATCCGTCTCGTTATACAAAGAAACATTTCCAGAGATAACTGGTGTCGCCAACATTTCACAGGCTTTGGCAATACCGTCTGCTGATTTTTCAAGCTCCCAGAATACTTCTGGTTTATCAGGAGATCCATAATTTAAGCAATCTGTAATGGCTAGCGGTCGCCCACCACTTGCGACAATATTTCTAGCTGCTTCAGCTACGGCTATCTGACCTCCAATTTCCGGATTTAAATAAATATAGCGCGCGTTACAATCAGTGGTTACAGCAATTGCTTTTTTCGTGCCACGTATACGTAAGACAGCGGCGTCACTTCCAGGTGTAACAACTGTATTTGTTTGCACTTGCGAATCATAGGTTTCATAGATGGAACGCTTTGAAGCAATCGTTGGTTGTTTTAATAAATCAAGTAACACTTGGGTTGCATTTTCAATCGTTGGTTGATATTGGCCAAGTTGTTTAAACGCTTCAATTCGTGCTGGTTCCTTTGAAGGTTTCATATAAACTGGCGCATCTTCGGCTAAAGCATCCACCGGCAAGTTAGCCACTTCTTCGCCATGATGATACAAACGATATAAGCCATCATCCGTGACTTTTCCTATAGTGACTGCATCTAAGTCATATTTTCTAAATAGTTCTTTCACTTTTTCTTCTGAACCAGCTTTCACACAAATTAACATCCGTTCTTGTGATTCTGAAAGCATCATTTCATAAGGCGTCATATGACTTTCTCGTTGTGGCACCTCGTCTAGTGTCAAGATCAATCCAGATCCAGCCTTTGAAGCCATCTCTGAACTAGAAGAAACCAAGCCCGCTGCTCCTATGTCTTGGATTCCCACCAAAATATCTGCATGTTCTAAAATTAGTTCCAAGCATGCTTCAAGCAATAGTTTTTCCATAAATGGATCACCCACCTGCACAGCAGATCGTTGTTGCTCTTCTTCTTGACTAAATTCTTCCGATGCAAAAGTTGCACCATGTATACCGTCACGTCCTGTTTTCGCACCAACATACATGATTGAATTTCCTACACCGGAAGCTTGGCCTTTTTGGATGTCTTTATGATCGATCAAACCCACACACATTGCGTTAACTAACGGATTTCCTTCGTAACATGGATCAAAAGCTACCTCGCCACCGACTGTTGGGATCCCAATACAATTCCCATAACCTGAGATGCCAGCAACGACCTCTTCTAATAAATATTTCGTTCGAGGTTGATTCAATTCGCCAAAACGCAAGGAGTCTAATAAAGCAATCGGGCGTGCGCCCATACTAAAAATATCTCGGATAATACCACCAACACCTGTTGCGGCTCCTTCATAAGGTTCAACTGCCGAAGGATGATTATGACTTTCTGCTTTGAAAACCACCGCTTGGCCATCACCAATATCGACGATACCTGCACCTTCACCTGGCCCTTGAAGAACATGAGGACCACTTGTCGGAAATTTTCGTAAAATTGGCTTAGAATTTTTATAGGAACAATGTTCACTCCACATCACCGAAAACAAACCAGTTTCTGTATAATTAGGCATTCTTCCGAGAATATCTTCTTCGATCATGCGATATTCTTCATCGGTTAATCCCCATTGCGAATAGATTTTCTTCTCTTTAATTTCTATTGGGCTTGGCTCATTCAACGTTTTCATCTTAAGCAATCACCTTTTTCAAAATTTTTTAACATTGAGGCAAAAAATCGTTTCCCATCTTCGGAGCCAAGTAATGCTTCCATCGCTCGCTCAGGATGAGGCATCATCCCCATCACATTTCCTGCCTTGTTAGTAATTCCTGCAATGCTTTCAACACTACCATTAATATTTTCATGCATGTAGGTAAATATAATTTGATTATTCGCTTTAAGCTCTTGTAAGGTTTCTTCATCGCAAAAATAATTTCCTTCGCCGTGAGCGACAGGTAAATGAATGATTTCATCCATTTGGTATTCAGAAGTAAAAGCACTTTGGTTATTTACTTTCAATGGAACAGTTTTACAAATAAATCGTAAAGATTCATTTCGTCTTAATACTCCTGGAAGAAGTCCTGCCTCAGTGAGGATTTGAAATCCATTACAAGTACCAAAAACCGGCTTTCCTTCGTTTGCAAAACGAATCACTTCTTTCATGATAGATGAAAAACGGGCAATCGCTCCACAACGCAAGTAATCACCATAAGAAAAGCCACCAGGAAGCAAGACACCATCATAACCATTTAAAGAGGTTTCATCATGGCGAACATAGTCAGCCTCAACATTCATCACTTCACGAATCGCCCATAACATATCTGCATCACAATTTGAACCGGGAAAGACGATCACCGCAAATTTCATCTTATCTTTCCTCCAATTGTTTAATTTCATAACGATATGTTTCCATATTGACATTTGCTAGTAATTGGTCGCAAATCGCTTCAATTGTTTCTTCCACGGATTCATCCTTTGAGGAAACTTGAATTTCAAAGTATTTTCCCATTCGAACTTCTTCAATCGAATCATAGCCTAAACGATGAACGGCGTTTTTTACTGCCTCTCCTTGAGGGTCTAATACAGAATCTTTATAAGTAACATAAACTTTCACAAAATACATGCTATTTTCTCCTTTCATAAACCAAGTTGAGTCAAACGTGTCAATACTTCTTGATAGACCGGAACAATTTCTCCGATTTTTCTACGATAGACATCTTTATCCATATGCTCATTCGTTTTTTGATCCCATAAACGGCAAGTATCAGGAGAAATTTCATCTCCCAATATGATTGTGCCATCTTGTTTTTTTCCAAATTCGAGTTTAAAATCGATTAATTGTAAATCAATTTTTTGAAACAATTGAATCAATACCTGATTAATTCTTTTTGCTTGCTGTTTTAATTCTTCGATTTCTTCTTGATTAGCGATGTTTAAAAATTTCACATGTTCATCATTGATAAAAGGATCGTCTAGTCGATCTTCTTTGTAATAAAATTCCACGATTGGCATAGTCAGTTTTTGCCCTTCTGGAACAGCAAGGCGTTTTGAAAAACTTCCAGCAGCGACATTTCTAACAACTACTTCTAAGGGAAGAATCTCTAACTTACTCACTAATTGTTCGGTTTTACTCAACTGACGAATAAAGTGGTTTTCAATGCCTTGTTCGGATAAATAATAGAAAATTTTGCTGGTGATTTGATTGTTCAGTTCCCCTTTTCCGGTGATTTGATCTTTCATCAATCCATTCAAAGCTGTTGCTTGGTCAAGGTATTCTACCCAAATCACATGTTCATCTGAAGTCTGATACATTTTTTTTGCTTTACCTTCATACAGCAAATTTTTCTTTTCCATTCCTGCATCTCCTTATTTTCTTTACATTTTAAATGAAAATAACTATATTTGTTCGCTTTTTCACTTTAAATTTTAACAAGGTTTTTTCTCGCAACCAACACAAAAGTGTACATTACACACATTAGAATTGTCTAATGTTCGGTTTTATCCCTAATCGTCCTCTTTCAAGCGAAGAAACAAGCGTTTACACTTGGAATAAATGATGCTATAGTAGAATTAGAATTGTTCTGGATAATTATTCAAGGAGGATGCTAAATGGAAGAGCCCATTACCTGTGCAAAGAGATTTTTAACGGATTTAACACCCGATGAAACGTCACGTTTATATAATGATCTATTGTCGATTAAAGATGTCTATTTATGCAACAAAGATACTAGCTTTTATACCTTCCGAAAGATTCGTCAGGCAGCAAAACGTCACGCTGAATGTCGCAAACGAACTTTTGAATATCAAACAAGTAATGCACACCAGCTTGTAATAAGTCAAATTCATGAACAACGATTATTTAAAAATCATTATCGTATTAAAGTGACTTATGATCAGCAAGAATTTGGCTATGATTTTATTGAGGAATTATTAGTGCTCCTTCATTCTAAGCACTTTAATTATATTAATCATGCGCTTTATGCATGAGATTTTTTGAATGCTACAATTAAAAAAAACACTTTATAAGTCAAATAAGGAAAACACTAACGCATTCGTTTCTTCATATAAAAAAATGAGACTGGGACAATCGTCCTTTTAAAAAAATAAGACTGATTTTGATGTGTATGGTCAAAATCAGTCTTATTTTTTTCTATCATAGTGCCTTCAGCCTCTAAGTATTCCGCTCGTTTTCTTAAATTTAGAACCATTAGAATGCTTAATTCCTTCATCTTTCCTTTGACTGTACCGCTAAAAAAACAAACACTTTGCTGGAAAGACGTCCACTTCTTCCTCTTCAAAGTAATGCCAATTTTCTACGTGAAATGGGTTGCTTTTCACTTTCTTTTGGGTTTCTTTGTGGTAACTGTTCTAAGTGATTAAAGATATTTTATGTAGACCATCTTGAATATACCTATCAGTTTCTTCACTGCCATAACCTGCATCTGCCACAATATATTTCGGTAACTCTTTGTACTGGTCGAAAATGTGATTTAAGGAATAAATTGTTCTATATCTAATGTTAAAATTGTGTGATTGAGGGTATCAATTTTAAACATAAGGCTTTCGCTTCCTTTCTGATTGATTCCAGAAACTTTAATCATACATGGACGAGTACTTTTTGTACCCACAAATAAAAAACTGGGGCAATAATCAAATTCTTCTTTGATTATTGTTCCAGTCTCTTGTTTTTTCACCATTTATTTAGGTGAATCTGTTAAACTAACACGATTAAAAATAGTATCGACATTTTTTAAATGATGGTGGTAATCAAAGGCATCATCGATATCTGCTTTTGATAATACAGAAGAGATCGTCTGATCTTCTTCAAGTAATGGTCTAAACGGCACTTGATTGTCCCATGCATAAGCTGTTTTTGGTTGGACAAGATCATACGCTTCTTCTCTTGTCATGCCTTTATCGATCAATTTAAGCATAACACGTTGACTGTAGATCAAGCCGAATGTTGCATCCATATTGCGTTTCATATTCTCGGGGAAGACCGTTAGATTTTTTACAATATTACCAAAACGATTTAACATATAGTCTAAAAGAATCGTCGTATCTGGTAAAATAATTCGTTCAGCAGAAGAATGTGAGATATCTCTTTCATGCCACAAAGAAACATTTTCATAAGCCGTCACCATGTGTCCACGAATCACCCGTGCCAGTCCAGCCATATTTTCTGAACCAATTGGATTTCTCTTATGAGGCATTGCTGAAGAACCTTTTTGTCCTTTGGCAAAAAATTCTTCTACTTCTCTCGTTTCAGATTTTTGTAATCCGCGAATTTCTGTCGCAAAACGTTCAATACTCGTTGCAATTAAAGCCATAGTAGCAAAATATTCAGCGTGTAGATCACGTGGTAGGACTTGTGTTGAAACTTCTTGTGGACGAATCCCTAGTTTTTTACATACGTATTCTTCGATAAACGGTGGAATATTGGCAAATGTTCCAACTGCTCCAGAAATTTTCCCAGCTTCTACCCCTTTAGCAGCATGCTCAAAACGTTCGATGTTTCTTTTCATTTCTGAGTACCACGTCGCCAATTTCAAGCCAAAAGTTGTAGGTTCTGCATGCACGCCATGAGTTCTCCCCATCATTACCGTATATTTATGCTCTTTGGCTTTTTCACCAATAATTGCTGTAAAACGTTTCAAGTCTGCTCGTAAAATATCATTGGCTTGCTTGATTTGATAGCCATAAGCTGTATCCACGACATCTGTACTTGTTAATCCATAATGAACCCACTTGCGTTCTTCTCCTAACGTTTCAGAAACTGCACGAGTAAAAGCTACGACATCATGACGAGTGTCTTGCTCGATTTCTAAAATCCGTTCAATATCAAAAGAGGCATATTCGCGAATTTTTTTTACATCTTCTTTTGGAATTTCTCCTAATTCAGCCCAGGCTTCATCTGCCAATATTTCGACTTCTAACCAAGCTTGGTATTTGTTTTGTTCTGTCCAAATATTCCCCATCTCAGGTCGTGTATAACGTTCTAACATCAATTATTCTCCTTTAATCCCAAATATTGGTTTTCTTTATTTCTTCCAAAGTTTGTTGGATATTTTCAGTCACGATAGTAATATGTCCCATCTTACGACCTTTTTTCACTTGTGCTTTCCCATAAAAATGAAATTGCCATTCTGGTTTTTTATCAATCAAATGGTAACTTTCCAATAGTTGTTCCCCTAATACATTTACCATGACTGCCTCACTTAATAAGCGGACTTTTTTGCTTAACGGCCAACCGCAGATACCACGAATGTGCGCATCAAATTGACTCATGGAACAAGCTTCAATTGAGTAATGACCAGAATTATGCGGTCTAGGTGCCAATTCATTCACGTATAAACCACCTGTTTTCGTCAAAAACATCTCAATGCACAATACTCCCGATAGACTCATCCCTTCAGCAATCACCCGAGCGATGCGCTCTGCTTCTTCAGCTACTTCTTTAGCAATCGCAGCTGGCGCAATGGTTTCATGCAAAATATTGTTGCGATGAATATTTTCTACAACAGGAAATGTACTATAGTCACCTTGGCCATTGCCTGCAACTAAGATAGAGATTTCTTTTTCAAAAGGAATCCATGCTTCCAGCACACATGTTCCTTCTCTTAATAAATCCATGGCAGGCGCTAGGTCTGCACGACTTTTTAAGACATATTGCCCTTTTCCATCATATCCACCACGTGTTGTTTTCAAGACACAAGGATAACCGATTCCATCAATGGCATCTTGAATATCTGTGGGGCTAACAATTGTTGCATATGGAGCAATGACAATATTATTAGTTTCTAAAAATGATTTTTCTAACAGTCGGTCTTGTGTGATTGCCAGTAAATCCGTTCCTTGAGGTATAAATGACATTGGCAAAATGGCATTTAGTGCCTCTACGCTAACATTTTCAAATTCATAAGTGATGACATCTGTCCGTCTAGCAAGTTCTTCCAAGGCAAACGTATCATCATAAGTTCCTTGAATGTACCAATCTGCTACTTGCGCCGCAGGACAATTCGTTACGGGGTCAAGAACGCCTACTTTAAACCCCATTTCTTTGGCACTGATCGCCATCATGCGACCCAATTGTCCGCCACCGACAATCCCAATCGTTGATCCAGGCAACAAAGGTTTAACCAAGTTGATCACTACTTTCTATCACAGTTTCTGCTAACATTAAGCGTCTTTTCGCTAACTTAGCCTCCAACTTTAAATCATACATTGAAAGCATCTCTACCGCAAGTAGTCCAGCGTTAATTGCCCCAGCTTTTCCAATCGCTGTCGTCGCAACAGGAACTCCTCCGGGCATTTGAACAATCGAAAGCAACGAATCTAAGCCGTTTAATGTTCGTGTTTGAACTGGCACGCCGATTACCGGTAACGTTGTTTGTGAGGCAACCATTCCAGGAAGATGAGCCGCTCCCCCCGCACCAGCGATGATCACTTTTATTCCCTTTTTTCGGGCATTTTTCGCATATTCAAACATTAAATCTGGTGTACGATGCGCAGAAACTACTTTTTTCTCATAAGGTATTTCAAATTCTTCCAATATCTCGCAAGCATTTTTCATTGTTTCCCAGTCTGAAGTACTTCCCATAATTACAGAAACCGTTATTGTCATGTTTTTCTTCTCTCTTTTCTTTCCCATTCATATTTTAGCAACCTGTTTTTTTGATGTCAAATAATTTTCGAATGATAAACAACATTTTATCATAATTGTTCGTGTTTGTTTTTTGTAAAAAAAAGGAGAGACAATCTAAAAAACTGCTCCCCTGCTCTTTATTTTTATTATTTATCCATCAATGCTTTTTTGATGATCTTCTCATCTTTTTTTAGTCCATTAAAAACAAGATTTAAGATAATCGCTGTGACACTACTCATCACGATACCATTTCCGGTAAACATCTGAACAGTTTGAGGCAATTGACTAAATAAAGTCGGCATAATATTAAAACCAAGACCAAAACCGATAGAAACAGCCGCGATTAAAAGATTTTTATCATTCGTAAAGTCAACTTCCATCAACATACGGATCCCTTGCACCGCAACCATTCCAAACATTACTAACATCCCACCACCTAAAACAGGCTCTGGAATGATTTGAGCCAAAGCACCAATTTTAGGAAATAAACCAAGAATGATCAAAAAAATAGCTGAGAAATAAATCGGTTTTCTTGTTTTAATTCCTGAAAGTTGAACTAATCCAACATTTTGGGAAAAACCAGTGTAAGGGAATGTATTGAAGATTCCTCCTAAAACTACTGCTAACCCTTCTGCACGATAGCCTTTTTTCAGTTCTTCCTCGCCCACTTTTTTACCTGTGATATCTCCTAGAGCAAAGTAAACGCCGGTAGACTCTACCATACTGACAATTGAAATAATGATCATCAATAAAATAGACCAGATATCAAAAGTCGGTTTACCAAAGTAAAAAGGTTGTGGCACGTGAAAAACAGGCGCTTGTCCAATCGCACTCAAATCAACCTGCCCCATTAAAGCTGCTAAGATGCTTCCCCCCACTAAACCGATTAAAACAGCAATCGAACGAATAAACCCTTTCGCAAACATTTGCACACCCACAATTAAAGCAATCGTCACAAAAGCTAATAATAAATTCGTTTTGTCGCCAAAGTTTGCTGCTGTGGCACTACCGCCACCCATTTTTTCAATAGCTACAGGAATCAAAGTTAAACCAATAACAGTAATCACTGTGCCAGTTACGATTGGCGGAAACAAGCGCTTGATTTTCGAGAAAAAGCCAGCGACTAAAACAACAAATATACCTGAAGCAATAATTGAACCATAAATTGCCCCTACTCCTTCGTTACTACCAATTAGAATCAAAGGTGCCACGGCTTGAATCGCACAGCCTAACACAACTGGTAAGCCGATCCCAAAGAACCGGTTGACTGTTAATTGCAATAAGGTAGCTAAGCCACACATAAAGATATCAATCGAAATAAGATATGTCATTTGCTCTTGATTAAACCCTAATCCTGTACCGATTAATAAAGGAACGGCTACTGCTCCTGCATACATTGCTAATAGATGCTGTAACCCAAGTACAGCTGCTTTTCCATTTTGTGTCTCTTTTTCCACGTCTATGCATCCTCCTCAAGAAATTCAACTTGTCCGTTAGTCAATGACGCAATGCGTGCTAATGATACAACTTTCAAGCCCATTTCTTCTAATAACTGACGACCGTCTTGGAATGATTTTTCAATAACGATCCCAATACCTTCTACTTCTGCTCCGGCTTGGCGACATAATTCAATCAGTCCTTTTGCTGCCTGTCCGTTTGCTAAGAAATCGTCAATAATTAATACTTTATCTTCAGATGATAAGAATTTACGCGAAATAGAGATGGTACTTGTCACTTGTTTTGTAAATGAATAAACAGAAGCTGTTAACAATTCTTCATCCATTGTTAAACTCTTTGCTTTTCTAGCAAAAATCATTGGTACTTGTAATTCCTTTGCAGCAAATAAAGCTGGCGCTATGCCAGAAGCTTCGATCGTCACCACTTTTGTAATTCCTTGATCTTTGAACACTTCGGCAAAACGTTGTCCCATTTGTTCCATCAATACAGGATCAACTTGGTGTGTGACGAAACTGTCTACTTTTAAAACACCTTCACCTAATACCCGTCCATCTTTTTGAATACGTTCCACTAATTCTTTCACTTTATTTGCTCCTTTTTTCATTTATTGATAAAAAAACAACTACTTTTTACTATTTTTCTTATCGTACAAGTTAAAAAGTTCATAACATTTTAAAGAAAAAACACCCTTCACTTAATTATAAGTAAAAAGGGTGTCCAAACACTCTTTTACTTATAGTCCAGCATTTACGGCACTGGCTAGAAACTGTCATCCATATTATGACGATATATAAGTAGAGATCATATAAGCTACTGCTCGACACTATTTATAAAAGCAAAAAACAATGGCTGTGGTTTTGCTTTTTTCGATAATCAAACAGTAATCTGTATTAACTTGAATGTAGAAAATTTTCATTATTTAAAGTAGTTATTCAGCTATTTGAATAAATGTCGTTGTTTCAAATATTGAAAACAGTCTAACATTTGTTTCTGAAACTGACAACTAACTTTCATTGTTTTTTTCTAAAATCTAATGTTTTTAATCTAATTCGTTTAGTTCGTTCGGTATTTCTAGTAAAAAACGAAGAGAAAAGAAAGTCAAAAGCAATAAAAAGTGTTTTCCCTTCTTTTTTGCTTTTGACTTTCTTAACTAATTCCTAATCCCCTTGTTTTTCAAGTTGACGATATTTTTCCATTTTGCGACTAAATAATTCTCCATTACTTGGCGGGGTGTAGGTAATGGCATTTGCTCCTGCTTGAATGGTTTCTAAAATGCTTTCTTCTGTTGGACCGCCAGTAGCGATAATCGGGAGCTCTGGGTACTTTTTGCGAAAGTATTTTACCGTCTCTGCTGTTTCTTTTCCTGCACTTATATTAATGATTGAAATCCCAGCTTCAAGCTTTTCATCAATTTCAGTATATTTAGAGGTTACCGTACTAATGACAGGAATATCGACGGCTTGGCAGACATCTTGTACGGTTTCAAGTGGGGTTGGCCCATTTAATACAACACCTAATGAACCTTGCGCTTCGGCAAACAAACTCATATAAGAAGAACGTGTGCCTTGTGTTAATCCACCTCCAACACCTGAGAAAACAGGAATATCAGCTGCTTCAATAATGCTCTTTGTAATGGCCGGATGAGGCGTAAATGGGTATACAGCAATCACCGCATTCGCATTTGTATTTCGAACAATTGCTATGTCAGTAGTAAAAATAATTGATCGAATCAATTTTCCAAAGATCTTGATTCCGCTTGCTTTCATAATGACTTCAGGAACTTTAACAATGTCTTTACGTAGTTCTGTCATAATTTCTGGAATAAATTGTTCTGCCATGTTCCCACTTCCTTTTTCCCATAGTTATTGATCATACTGATCCAAATGATACGTTTCAATGACTTGTATAATTTTTTCTGAATAGGAAGGGTCCGTTGCATAACCCGCTTCTTGCAACGCTTGCGCAGCTTCCCGATAATTGGTTGCTGTGAGGACTTTTTCATACAATGCAGGGTTCCAATCGACACCATTAACAAAAAGTTGTGTATGAGAATCCATCGATTGCTCCCATGAATCATACACACGAAAATCACCTTGTATGGTAATCCACTCTTCATTCACAAATTCTTTGGTTTCTAAGTTCACTTTTTTTTGATCGCCAAATGCTTTTATCCCAAAAAGATTATTATATTTACTAGCTAATGTGCTTTTCCCCCAGTTCGATTCAAGAATTGCTTGGCCTAGGATAATACTGGGCAAAACACCATAACCATTTTGTAGTTCTTTGGCATAAGGAGCTAATTGATCAATAAATTGCTGGTGTGTCTTCGCTTCATCGTTTTGTTCTTGGTCAGCAAAAGGTGTCGATAATCCTCTTAAAGAAAGAACAAAGGCAATCATCATTAACAAAACACCTAAAACTACAGCAACAAAGCGTACATTCTTACGCTTTCGTTTTTTCCATTTTTTTTTCGCCATCAACAACTCCTACTTCTCTTTTAATTGATCAAGGTATTCTTCTAATGTTAGATTATGTTTGGTTATATATTCCGCATTTTCTTCTCCAACATAGCGTAAATGCCAAGGTTCATAAGTAATCTTCGTAATGTTTTGACGATCTTTTGGATAACGAATAATAAAGCCATATTTAGGCGCATTTTCAGCAATCCATTTGGCACCAGGCTGATCACCATAGCTCGCTTCTAAAAGTTGTGTAGGATAATTGTTATACCAGTTTTCATCCACGACATCCACCGCTAATCCGGTGTGATGCTCGCTATAGCCTGGCTCAGTGATCGTTTGTTTCGTGATCACTGTGGCTTCTTCTTCTGAAACATTTTGACTACTCATCACTTCTTGAACGTTTTGCGCAAAAACTTCCTGTTGTGAAGAAACGGAACGATAAGCTGAAACCATCACCAATGGAAAGCCAGCCGCTTCAGCAGCCTTAGCAAACTCTTCATAATTTGTTTGGATTCGTTTATTAATCAAATAACCATTTGGCAATGAAGCCAATTCCGTAGATTCATCAATTTCTTTTTCAATTTTATGATCCGGACCTACCAGAATAAGATCCCAATCTGTTGGTTGTACATTTGGTAAATTTTCTTTGCTTTTATTTGTAGAATTTTGCTTTTTCGCTACCATAGTACTCTTGGTTGTACTACTTTTTGTCACTTGACTACCTGATTGGACTTCTGTTTTCCCATGTGGTTCACTTACTAAAACATAGCCCATTGCGATGATCATGATTGCCACCGCACCAAACCCTAAAATTTTATTCAATTAAAAAATCCTTTCATTCCCCTTTGTACTCTGTTTTTTCATGCACATAGGTTTCTTCTAGATTTTCGTTTACCCAATCTAGCAACTCTACTTTTTCTCCTTCAATCTGTCTTTGCACATCGGCCGGTAAACGAAAATTCAAAATATCGTCATAACCCCATTCATCATAATTAATACTTACCTTCAAGTCAAGAAACCTATTAAGATATTGATCATTTTTTAAAGGAATTAATTCCACTTTTGCCACCCCATCTGCTAACCATTTTTGGGCAATACGTGTTTTTATTTGTTTGTACTCAGCAACTGCTGTTGTTCTTTTTTCTGGAAAAATAATTGTTTGACGTAAAATCTTTTGGGTAAGCATCCATTCATAATCTGTAAACAAGTTCTTTATCTTTTGCATCGTCTCGGAAGGTAGATTTTTTTCGCCTTGTTTCCATTCTTGCCATTGTTCTTCACTTACTAATAAATAATCCTCTAAAAAATTTTTTTCTGTTGCATATTGTTCAAGCAACACACTAAGAATCAAATCTACATATACTTGGTGCATAAATGTTCCTCCTCTGATCATTTTGTATGGATGTTAAAAAATCACGGATCTACTACTTTTTCTTCACAAAGTACTATTAGTACAAAATTTAACGATTTATTTGATATAATAAACAAGTACAATAGCTACTTTCTTATTTAAAATACTATATTAAATATAACACGAGAAGGAGTTTTGAAGAATGAAAAAGTATCAATGGGGAATAATTGGTTTAGGTACAATTGCTCATAAATTTGCCGAAACGTTTGACCAAGAAACAAGTGAACTTGCAGCCGTTGCTTCTCGAACGAGCGAAAAAGCAAAAAACTTTGCTGAACGTTATCATATCCCTAAAGCTTATGGCACTTATCAAGAACTATTAATGGACGAAGATATTGATATTGTTTATATTGCTGTGCCAAATCGTCAGCATATTCAACATATCCTCCAAGCGTTACATGCGAACAAACATGTTTTATGTGAAAAAGCCATTACGATGAACAAAGTAGAATTAGATGAAGCCATGCGATTAGCAGAAGAAAAAAATTTGATTTTGGCGGAAGCTATGACTATTTTTAACATGCCCCTTTACCAACAGTTGCGTTCTTTGATGGATACCAACAAATTGGGGGCACTAAAAATGATCCAAGCACCCTTTGGCAGCTACAAAGAACCAGATCCAACCAACCGTTTTTTCAATCCTGAATTAGCCGGCGGAGCTCTATTGGACATTGGTACCTATGCTGTATCTTTTGCCCGCTTCTTTTTAAGTTCTCAGCCTGAGGTAATGGCATCCACCATGATTCCTTTTGAAACTGGTGTGGATGAGCAGTCTATTACCATTTTAAGGAATAAAGAAAATGAGCTAGCAACCGTTAGCTTGACCTTTCAAGCAAAAATGCCGAAAGTAGGAATCGTCGCTTTCGAAAATGGGTATCTTACCATCTCCGACTATCCCCGTGCAGATCGTGCAGAAGTCATTTTTAATGATGGTACAAGAGAATGGATCGAAAGCGGTAGCACGGCTCAAGCAATGAACTACGAAATCGCAAATATGGTGAAAATAATCAAAGGGGAGTTGCCAAACCGCTCCTTATTCTTAACAAAAGATGTCATTGAAATTTTAGATACCATGCAAAAAATTTGGCAAAATCAATAGTTCCTCCTCTTTTCTTTAGAAAGATCAGATGCGCCATCCATCTATTTCAACACCTTAAAACCAATTAAATAGGGATTCTAAAAGTAACTCTTACGAAAAATAAA
>NZ_BJWF01000033.1 GCF_007990225.1 Enterococcus villorum
ACCGCTTGCTTCATCTGTTTTCGTCAGCGTGACACTTCCACTAATAGAATTTGTTTTTGTTAATTGTACGGGTGTAACTGAACCAGGAGAAACTGAAAAATTAATTGGTTTTGTATCTAATATATAGTTATCAGGGGCTTGTGTTTCAATAAACTGATAATTACCCGGTTTCATTAGTCCTGTATTTACTTTACCATTCTCGTCAGAAGTTAAATCTTGTAATACAATTTGTCCATTTGAATCTACCACTTTAAATTTTGCCCCAGCTAGAGGATTTTTAGTATCGTTATCTACTTTAGTAAGATAGGCACTTCCATCTAAAATAGTTGTCGCCATATTACTATAAATATCTGTTCCTTTATAATTAAATGATGCTTTATTTATGATACTTTCGCCTGGTTTTGCGGCAGGATTATTAAAGATTACACTAAAATGTATGACCGTATTTTCGCCTTCATTTAAATCTTTTTTTAACGTATATTTAAGTGTATTTGTTTCCTTATCGTAGACAGGATCAGAAACCACCTCATTATCTTTAGATACAGTAGATTGATAAGTAGTATATTCAGGTAATGGATCACTTATGACCGTTCCAGCAGGGACTAAACCACTGCTATTTTTGAAAGTAAGTGTATAATCTAACTCACCTTCAGTTACAGATAATGTATTTTGTTCTACTTTTTTATTTAAAGAAATACCATTGAAACTAGATTCATCTAAAGCTAAGCGAACATCATAAGAAGATACTAGAGAATTTTCTGAATACATTTCACAGTGATTATTTCTAATTCCAAACGCATCTGGCGTAGTATCATTAACAATTTCTTCCGCATACATCACGATATAGCTATCATCAGAAGTTAAATTACCAAAATCAATGGTAAATCCGTTAGTATCAACTGAGATTTTATCTTTAAATTCAGCGGTTACATATTGCCACTCATTCGGCGTTCCATCTTCTAGTCTTGAAGTTACCTTAGCTATTCTTATGTGATTAAAAGGGGTTTTATCACCTGAACAGGGTACATAATTATCTGGATCAGTTAATGTAGTTCCTTCAGGGGTTTTATCAACTAATTTTACATGTTGCAAATTTTTACTATTATAGTTTACAGTAATTGCAAAAACATTAGATGATGGATCGGTTAAACTCATAATTGAAGTTTTTTGACCATTAATATATTTTACAGGTCGTGTACTTAACTTAGTCAAAGGAGTTAAGTTATTATCGATACCTTTAATATTAGAGACACCACTATCTTGACTAACTAACTGATCTCCTTGATACATTTCTGCATTAAAGCTTGCGTTTTCTGGAATATTAGGGTCACTTGCGTCAAAAACTGGTGCTGTAAATTTTATTGTAAAAGTTAATCCTACAGCATCTTGCTGATCAATCAGAGTGTGATCGTACAAAATTTGTAAAACATAATCCCCATTATCATTTTTCGTGACTGGAGAATCACTTAAATAAAAGGGATCTCCTATGACTAAACGACTTGTTAGTTCCGTTTCATCTGCAACAATAGATGCAGGAATCGTTATATTTATTTTTCCGTCTTCATTCATGTTTCCTGCAGAAGAAACTAGACTGACATCAATTTCAACTTGTTGACGAGCAACAATGGTGTCTGGAACACTAATAGAAATACCTGGATCATCTCCTTGTTTCATTGGTTGGAGAATTCCTTCTGAATAGGCTGGAATGATTTTTAACTGACTGATCAATAAAACAATAGCTAGTATTATATATACAATTGATTGCTTTTTTTTATACATTTTTTCACCTTATTTCTTTTATTTAAAATCTTTGAATTTTGATTTCAGCAACCGTTCTTCCTTAATTAATTGAGTAAATTTACTTAAAAATAATTGCCAATCATCTAATATAAGAGGATTGTTCCAAATAACTTGCTTCACTGATAAATTGGGAACTTCAAAGTCAGAAATAAAGATATCCGTTTTAGAAGAAAGATAGTTTTCAACAAAAATATTTAAATCTTGCAAATGATCAAATTGCCGTTGAATAAATTTTGTATAACTCTTACCACGTGAAAAGTCTATACAAACATATATAGGTTCAAAGTAATAATGATGTGGTAATAGCTCGATAAGTAAAAAGAAATACTGATAAAACAGATTCCATCTATCTTGATAAGAAAACAATTTAGACTCATAAATGGCTAAAACTTTTTTAATCGCCTGACTATATAAAGGATATAAATGAACGACTTTCTTTTCCTGTTCTTCTAAATTGAACCAACAAAGAACATTTTCAAATACCAAATGTTTACGATTAATTTCTGTAATTCCATCCTCTAGTCTAGTGTAAAAATTTTTTCTGTTGTCCTTATAGGGAATAAATTGTGTAAGTTTTTTAGCAATTTTCCAACTAACATGATCAATTTTTTTAAATTTTTCTTTTTTTATTGTTATAGGAATTTTTTCTCCCACCAACATCTTAAGAAAGCCCAACAAGTATTTTACTTCGATTATTTCATACTCTTCTTGCATCATATTTGTTTCAAACAATCTGTTTTTAAGGTTATTGATTAACTGAATTTTTACTTTTGAATCCATTAAAAAAAAATCTTCTCGTTTTCTTAAATGATTTTTATGCTTAATTCGGCACAAAAAAATTCCTAAAAAAAGCTCAAACTTCAATTTTTCAGTTTCTCTTAATCTTAAATTAAATAATGAATTGAGATAATTCATTAATGTATTGATTTGAGTACGAATTAACAGTGAAAATGGGTTTTCGAGTCCATTATAGACATCCCAAAAAATCACAAAAACTAGATTACGAAGATGTAACTCTTCCCCTTCTATATTTCCATTCCTTATAGTTAAATCATAATTTTGAAGAAAATTTTTAATTTTTTTGTGTTTCACATAAATGGTAGGAACAGCTAAATAAATTCTATTTTTAAATTGCTGGATAGTGATTTTCTCTTCTAAATACGCTTTAAAAAGTAAGAAAGTAGGATTATTCTTAAAATAGAATAATCTTAGCCTTTTAACTATGAAATGATCAAAATTCTTCCAAATATTGTTTTTGAAAAAAAAATATAAAATTGATGATTGACTTGCTGTAAATCAGAATTTAACTCTTTAATTAATTTTTTTAATTTTAATTCTGAAATACCGATTGTTAATAAAACATCATTTAAAGGAATAAACTCACTTTTTGTTTGGATATATCTTAGAACACGTAATTTTAATTGTTCATTTTTTTCAAGTAAAACCTCTAATTCCATTTTTCCTCCTTTATTATTTACTTGACAACTAGTAGATATTCTCATTTTATATCTTTACTAATTTAATAAAATCAACAAATAGTTATTTTTTTATAAAAAACTACTATTTATTTTTTGTATTTATATAAAAAAATTTTCAATTTATTTGAATTGTTTCTTCTAAAAATGTTCATTTGAAAAGATTTGATGTAAAAAGGTATAAAAAAAGCATTCATTATCTACTCTTACAGGTGGATAACAAATGCTTAAATTATTTAGTTATTAATGTAGTTATACTTATGTGTCTTTTTCCCTTATAAAATTCAAAAATTTGACATGAATCAATTATTATTGATAGATTGAACTCATAATCATTAAATAATGTAAGGGTTTTGATTCCTTTTATATTCTTTCCACAAACATAAAATTAAAATATTATTGAAAAAAATTATAATCTACTAGTGTCATTAATATTTTAACAGTTAAATCGTTTTAATATTCTCAAAAACGCCCCTCATAAATTCCAAAAAATAAATTATAATTATTATAAAATAGTTTACAATTTTCCTTATGAAAAGAAAATAGAAAATTTCAAGCAATTATCAAAAAGGAGAAAATAAAAATGGAGTTAACGTACGTATACGGGAAAAATATGAAAAAAAAAATTTCATTGATTCAACATCTTTATGCCAAACATGATTGGATTACCACTAATGAATTAACTCAATTAACTCAAATGGAAAGAAAAACTATATTAAAATATATTTCTGAATTATCTAAAGATTTAGAAAAGTTTAATCATCCAGAAATCTCTCTCACTATTTCGAAAGGAAGAGGAAATTTTCTATATGCTACTTCTCCTATTGTACTAAAAGAATTTATTTTATGGTTAATCAAAGATAATTTAGCTGTGAGATTACTTCATACCTTCTTTTTTGATGGAAAGGTGAATATTATTAAATGGTCTTATAAAAATTACGTAAGTGTTTCAACTGTAAGAAGAACTTTAATTAGTCTTAAAGACATGTTTCAAAACTTAGACATAAAAATTATTTCTAAAAAATCTACCTATACTATTGTTGGTAAAGAAAAAAATATACGGTATATGTATTTTTCTTTTTTTTGGAATACTTATAATGGAATATCTTGGCCATTTAAAAATATTTCTGAAGATAAGATAAAAAAAATGTTGGCTATGCTAGGCTCTTCATATTCCCCATTGATTAACTATCAATCAGTTGAAAAAACTGCATTTTTTTTTGCAGTATGTATTACTAGATATCTACAAAATAATAAAATTACATTCAAAAAAATTATATAGTTTATGATGAAATCAATCATCAACTCTTAGATAAATCAAAACTCAATACTAAAATTCAAGAATTTTTTTTACTACCTGATGAAGAAATCTCTTTTTGGATTACTTATTTTCAAACAAAATCTTCTTTCTATAGAAGATTTATTAATCTAGAAGTGATTGATTCACTTCATCGTCAATATCAAACAGAAGTTATTAATTTGTATGATTTATTTAAAAAAGAATTTTTGAAATATTTTGAGTTAGATTATCATTCTTTATCAGAAGATAACAAAGAACTTTTCAATGCAACAGCTTTTTCCATTCATTATAAAACTATAGTTTTTCCAGAAATTAATTTTAATCCTATTGTTAAAGATGAAGATTTTTACTGTCTATATCCAAATTTAATAAAAAAAATTAAATCATTTTGCAATAAAATGGCTGAAATAACTAAGAATAAACATTTTTTAAATAACCATTTTTTAATAAAAAAATATGCTCTTTTGTATGAATTATTTTATCCTTTAGCTCATTTAGAAAAAAAAATAAACATTTACTTTGAAACTAATTATCCCTATTTAACAGACTATTCCTTAAAGAAAAAAATAGAAAAATTTTTTTCTTTAAACTTTAATATCACTATTTATTCTGCTGCAAGCTTAAATCAAAATTTTGATTCACCATTTTTAGAATTAAAAAATTTTGATTTAATAATAACTACAAGTACTACAACTATTTTTAAAAATGCATTTAAGGATAGTTCTGTTATTTATATACAGTATCAAAATGGTTTTTCTGAATATGATTTTCATACCATCTATTCTAAACTAAAGCAGCTAGTCATGAATCAATCCACTTTAGAAAACAATAATTCTTTTTAAAAAAGAAAATAAGACTGATTTTGAGGCGTAAGTTCAGAATCAGTCTTATTTTTTTCTGTGCTGTTTCATTTAAAATTATCCAAACGCTTTATTGGACAGACACACACATTATCTTCAAGATAGTGCCAGTTTACTACGCAAAAAGGGGCATTTTTCATTTTTTGTGTTAACTGTTATAAATAAGGATATATTATGGATAACAACAAGAGTATATCTATTATTTTCTACACTACAATAACCTATATCTGTCACAATAATTCTGATAGTTATGGGTGCTGATTCAAAAATCAATTTACTGAGGCAATATCAGATTTTTTTTACGGCTGTCTCAGTATCTATTTTATTAATATGAAAAATAAATATTTATTTAGCAATAGAAGCTAATTTTTTGTTTTAGAAATGTCTATTGCCGGACATCCAACTAAGATCGATTTCTCAGGAAAACTTTTTGTTACCACTGCATTAGCACCAATAACTGTACCATCTCCAATATGAATGTCTCCCAAGATTTTTGCTCCTGCACCGATTGAAATATTATTTCCTAGGATTGGAACACCTCCCTCATCTGTGGCCTTTCCAATAGTTACTTGGTGTCTAATCGTTACGTTTTCTCCAATGACACAATTAGGGTGGATAATTATACCAAAGGGATGCCACACCCTTATTCCTTAGTTAGACGGTAGGGTATCTGTGAATTTAATAATCCACGAATCAGAACAGTGTCTATCATAATATATGGCAATAGTAAGATCCTTCTAAAAAATAGATGATTAATTTTTGTCAGACTTTTTCCATATAAATAAACGGCTATTAATACTTTTGACCAAAATTCAGGTTGCCTTTTTATTTCTTTCAAAATATTCTTCTTATCCTCCTTATTTTTTTAATCTCTTTGAAATAAATCTCGGCTGTAAACTATTTTTTTTAGTTGATTTAAGTTTTCATCATATCTATTCGCTATAATGATGTCTGCATTTTCTTCTAGCTTAGATAATGTTTTAACAACTTCCATGCCTTTAAAGTAATCTGTTTTAAGGGATGGTTCATATATGATAACTTTTTTATTCATTTCTAAAAGCCGTCGTGTGATTTCTAAAGTAGAGGAATAACGAAAGTTATCGGAATTATGTTTCATTGATATTCTATATACACCAATTACATCGGCTTCTTGCTCGGCTATTTTTTTTGCGATATAAGACATCCGTGTTTCGTTAGACTCAACGATAGCTTTAACTAAACGTTGTGGTATGTTGGAAAAGTTAGATACTAACTGTTTCGTATCTTTTGGTAAACAGTAGCCGCCATAACCAAAAGATGGATTATTATAATAATCACCAATTCTTGGATCTAAAGAAACGCCACGAATAATTTTGGCACTCCTCAATTGATTTTGTTCAGCAAATGTATCAAGCTCATTAAAATAAGCGATTCTTAAAGCTAAATAAGAGTTTGAAAATAGTTTGATCGCTTCTGCTTCTCTTGAAGAAGTTAAAATGATTGGTGCATTTTTTTCTTTGGTACATTCTAAAAATAAATGTCCTATTAATTGTCCAAATAAACTTTCTTCACCAACAATAATCCTAGAGGGATATAAATTATCATGCAATGATTTCCCTTCACGGAGAAATTCTGGTGAAAATAAAATGGTTAATTGGGGATATTTTTTCTTCATCTGATCTACAAATCCCACTGGAATAGTCGATTTAATTACTATATTAATTTGAGGATTTAGTTTAAAGGCATTTTCAATAACTGTCTCAACTGTCGAAGTGTCAAACTTATCAATATATTCATCATAATTAGTAGGTGTAGCAATAATTAGAATTTCGCTTTTCCTCACTGCCTGTGAAAAATCACTGATAAAGTTAATCGTTAGATCTTTTCGCTGTAAAAATTTCTGCACTTCTTCTTCTATCGGACTTTTTTTTGCTTTAATTTATTTAATTTTTCTTGATCAATATCATAAGCAAAAACATGATTATGTTGACTTAATAATAATGCATTGGCTAATCCCACATAACCTAGTCCTGCTACTAAAATATTTTTCTCATTACTCACTCTAACACATCCTATCTCGTGTTTTCCGCTTTTTCCCAATATGCTTTATTCTGATGTGCCAATGATTTATAAACACCCACGAATTGAGCATAAATGGTCATCATATAATAGGCCATCATATTAAGGTATTTATTTGAAGTAGGTTTGATTAATATAGCACTAGCTAATAAATAAAAAATGACTTGCCCCAAAAGAAATAAATCATAGATACCTCCCTCATTTATTAATAAAAAATTAGTGAATAGTAAAATGAGATGGTTCAACCATAGTGTATAGCGGCAAGTTCGATGCCCAAAATAAAAAAAGAATACCATTTATATTTAAAAACATTTAAGATTCTATAATCAGGTAATATTCCTTTTAATATAATACGGTTCATACGAACTTTGCGTTTGAATTCGTCTTCCTTTGTTTCTCCCGCTTTTTCATACACTAATGCTTCATCTATCGCTAACGCTCGTTTCCCTTCCAAGGCAAAATAACGTGGTAACGTACTATCGTGACTTTCAATAGTTGGTATTTCTATATAATCCTTTTTCCAACAAGCATATAATGCTCCATTACCTGCCGTAATAGTTTGAATACGACTTTCAATGGAACGAATTTGAAGGTCTAAATCCCAATAAGTACTTTCAGATTCACTAGTCACTACTTGATTACGATTTAAATAAATAAGCCTTCCTGTAACATATCCTACTTGTTCTTCACAAAGCCCTTGAACTAGCCAATTAATTGCCTGAGAATCAATGATTGAATTTGCATCGGTAAATACTAGAATATCATTTTCAGCAATACGAACTGCTTCATTTTGAGCATTCGTTTTCCCACCTCTTTTTCTTGTTTCATACAATCTAATTTTTTTTTGTGGATTATTGCTGATAAATTCTCTAACAATTTCTGCTGTTTTGTCATCAGAATGATCTGAAGCGACTATAATTTCAGTCTTTTCATTTGGATATTCAATTTTTGAAACATTTTTCAATTTATCTAAAATAACTTTTTCTTCATTATGTGCTACGATTAGAATACTAATCGAAGGTTGAGACTCTAAAAGTTCTGTATTTATCATTTTTTTTGGATATTTCATTATTTTATCTAATAATAAAATAATGAATTGGTACCCTATCATCCCCCAAAATATTAGGAATCCACTCAAAAAAAACAATAATTTAATCATTAACAATATAGCTCCCCATTTCAATTTTTAATCGCGATCGTTTCTGCTTTCTTCTGAAGCTCAACTAAGAAATCCATCCCCATTTTTTTGTGAATCATCTTGTAGGCTTTATCTAATTCAAAAGGACGAGAAGTTAAATTATGGGCGTCTGATGCTACATAATCAACTACTCCAGTTTTTAATAATTTCCAAGCAATTTTTTTACTTTTTTTTCCATAATTTCCTAATAAACTTCCTGCTGTAATTTGAATCTCTAGTCGATTTTTGTCAACAAATTCAAAGATTTTTTTCCAATTATTCTGTATAACAGCATTTCTTTCAGGGTGTGCCCATATACAGGTCATATTTTTTTGTGCTGTTTGAATGATAAATTCTTTAAAATAATAGGGAACCTCATAAGAAGGGAGTTCGACCAATATTTTTTTTTCATCTTTATTCGTGAGAATTGGAAATAATTCATCCATCGTATATTTTTCATAAAAATCAATCGTTAAGAAAATTTCATGAGATAAAATCAGAAGTATATCAAGTTTTTCTTGAATTATTTTTTGTTGTATTTTCCTATAGTTTTTCTTTAAATCAGATAAATCATAAGAAAATTGATAATGATTCAAATGAGGAGTAGCAACAATTACATCTATTCCTTGTGTTTTGGCATTTTTTATCATCTCAATACTTTCTTCTAACGTTCTTGCCCCGTCGTCTAATCCAAAAAGAACATGGTTGTGTATGTCAACAATCTGATTAACTCCCTCTGCTCTCAAAGTATTCTCCTTTCAAGCATCTATTTTTAACTATCTCTTCTATTTATCATTTATATATTTTTCCAATTGATCATTTAAAAAATCAATATTGAAATGTAAAAATATAGACTCTCTTGCATTCATGGATACTTGTTTTCTTTGTTTTAAAGACAATTGACTGACTTCTTTTATTTTTAATGCTAAACCTTCTGAATCATCTTCTTGAACAAGCCAACCATTTTTGCCATCTTGAATCATCTCAGGGATGCCACTATGAAAAGTTGAAATCACTAATTTACCTGATGCTAAAGCTTCCATTAATGACACGGGTATTCCTTCTTTGTTCCCAGTTGAAGCTTCTTTACTTGGTAATAAAATCAAATCCGCAAGATCTACATATTTTTTTACTACAACCTGAGTTTGCCATCCTAGTAATTCAATTTGATTCGTCAAATCTTTTGATTTAATCAATTGCGTAAGATACTCTCTTTGCTCTCCATCACCAATCACCTTTAAAGAGATATCTATATTTTCTTTTTTTAAAAGATAAATTGCTTCTATCGCATTATCGATTCCCTTTTTTTCAGTCAAGCGTCCGACAATCAATAAGTTTAATTTTTTTCCAAATTCTTTAGGTTCAGAATAAGTGAATTCATTAAAGTTAACCCCCATATGATGGATATGTGTCTGGCCTGTTAGAATTTCCAATTCTTTTAATCGTTCAGATAACAAATGGCTAATGGGCAACCCTAATGTACTAGTATTCTGTTGCAAAGGTTTATAGATTGATGACCCAAAAGTAATAAGTTATACCCGTAATGAGCAATTATCACATCGTATCCTTTATTTTCTTCAAAGAAAGGATAGAGATATAATGGACGTAAATTCCATACAAAATTCCCATGCTCTTTTCGATTTATTAAAGAGTAAGCTCTTTTAGGATGTTTTATAAATACTTTATTAAAATTTACAAAACCTTTGAAAATTTTTAACAAGGGATTTCGAGGAATTTCGATGTATTTTACTTTATTCATTAAATCGTATTTTTCAACTTCTGGATGGTGAACTGTACGGACTCTTTTGGTCGCTAAAATTTCTACTTCATGTCCTCTATCAATCATTCCTGTAATTTGATTTAGAATAAATGTTTCAGATAAAGCTGGAAAAGAGGATACAAAAAATAAAATCTTCATTATTTCTCCTATACTATTTTTTTAAAGTATTCTTTTACTTGAGTAATCACGTATTCTTGTTCGAGTTCTGTTAAATTGCTACCAGAAGGTAAACATAGTCCAGACGCAAATAACTTATTTCCAATATTTTCTTTTGTATAATAAGTGATTCTTTTATTTTTTATATACGGTTGTCTGTGTAATGGATTCCAGACCGCTCTTGTTTCAATTTTCTTTTCTTTAAAATAATGAACACTACTTATCGGATCAAAGTCGTCTGCAGTAAGTACAGAAAGCCAGCGATTCGAACGAACATTATCTTCATCTTTAGGCATCATTTTAAGAACCGGAATGGTTGTTAATTCCTCTTGATAACGTTGGTATACTTGACGACGTTTTTTGATTTTATCTTCTAATGAAAGTAACTGCCCTCTGCCAATTCCTGCAAGTATATTACTAAGTCGATAATTGTATCCTACTTCTTCGTGCAGATAGTAAGGTACATTCGATTTTGCTTGAGTGGAAAGATACTTGGCTTTTTGTGCTATTTTCTCATCATCAGTTACAATCATCCCCCCACCAGAAGTCGTAATGATCTTGTTTCCATTAAACGAATAAACTCCGACATCTCCAATGGTTCCAGACATTCCTTGCTCGCTTATCGTTCCCAATGATTCACAGGAGTCTTTAATTACTTTCATGTTATATTTCTTGCAAATTTCCATTATTTCTTTCATTTTTGCGCTTTGTCCATATATATGGGTCACAATAACAGCTTTGGGTTTCTTACCTTGACGATTAGTTTCGATGATGGCTTGTTCTAATAAAGATGGATCCATGTTCCAAGTAGTTATTTCTGAATCAATTAATATCGGTGTGGCGCCAGTATAAAAAATCGGATTAACAGAAGCACTGAAAGTAAAATCCGAACAAAACACGATGTCTCCTTCTTTGACACCTAATGTTACTAACGCTAAATGTAACCCTGCTGTGCCAGAAGAAACAGCGACTGCGTATTTTGACTTCACATAGTGCGCCAACTCTTTTTCAAATAAATTTACATTGTGTCCAACAGGCGCAATATAATTTTTTTCAAAGGCTTCTTGAATGTACTTTTGTTCATCACCAGTCATGTCGGGTGGCGACAATAAAATATTATTCATTCTTACCCTCCTATTGTGACTACTTTTTTATGTTTTGTTTTCCATGTTCGTTTCATATCTACAATAGTTGGTAATTTATCTAAAATTTCATCAAAATCAATGTTCTCATGTTTAGCAAGGATCACAGCACCATCATAGTCAGAATATGTGATGTTTGATTGTTCTTGAATAACCGATTGTCTTTCACCATTCACATCTTTGAAACTTTTGACGTATGGATCAAAAACAGCCACATTTCCTGCTTCTTTTTTTAATTGCTCATAAATTTCCAGAGCAGGGGATTCACGAACATCGTCAATATTATCTTTATAAGATAAACCAATGATTAGAACGTTTGCTTCTGACAATGTTTTTCCGATAGAATCTAGAGAAATTCGCACCTTTTCTATTACTTCATAAGGCATGTTTAAATTGATTCGTTGAGATAACTCTATGAACTGATTAAAATAGCGGTCTTGTTTTCCTTTCCAGTAAAGATACATTGGGTCTAGTGGAATACAATGTCCGCCAACTCCTGCACCTGGGTAAAAAGGCATGAAGCCAAATGGTTTTGTTTATGCTGCCTCAATTGTTTCCCAGATGTCAATCCCCATTCGGTCACACATTAAAGCCATCTCATTCACAAAAGCAATGTTGACACTGCGAAATGTATTTTCTAACAGCTTACTCATTTCAGCTGTTTCTGGTGAACTAACAGGTACTACTTTATCAATCACTTTTTCATACAGCAGACATCCGACTTCCGTGCTAGACTGTGTCAATCCACCGATAACTTTTGGTATTTGTTTTGTCTTATATTTTTTATTTCCTGGATCGACTCTTTCAGGGGAAAAACATAAAAAATAGTCTTTATCTGCTTGATAGCCTTTTTGATTGAATCGATCAGCGAACAATTCACGTGTGGTTCCAGGATACGTCGTACTTTCTAAAACCATTAGTAAAGGATTTTTTAAATAAGCTAAAATATTATCGACAGTTGTAGTAATATAACTTGTATCTGGCTCTTGATTTTTATTCAAGGGTGTAGGAACACAAATACTAAGAGAATCAAGTTGTGAGATCTCCGAAAATTCTGTTGTTGCGCGTAGTCGTCCCATGTTTACAAGCGTAGATACCTCTTCGTCTTTCACATCAAGAATGTGTGAGTGCCCATTATTAATTGATTGAACTTTTTTACTATCAAGGTCTATGCCGACAACTTCATATCCGGCTTTACCAAATTCAACTGCTAAAGGTAACCCCACATATCCCAAACCAATCACACCAACTTTTAAAGTGCGTTCCTTTATTTTTTTTTTTGAATATTTCTTTAATTTCTGACATAATTTTTTCTCTCTCCAGTTCCATGATTGATAAATTGTTTCAAATAATCTTTCAATTTTATTTCATCTAATAGTTGACTTTTATCTATCCATTCGTCTATTTGCTTGATGTCAGTGGGAATACTTGCTTTCCCCACGTAAAAGTTATCTTTTTCTACTAATTGAGTTTGTTCTTGTTCTTCAAATAATGATTCTTGTAATTTTTCTCCAGGACGTAATCCTGTATAAGTTATTTTCATATTTTCTGGTTGTATCCCTGCTAGACGAATTAATTTTTTGACAACATCTGTAATTTTTTGTGGTTCCCCCATTTTTAAAACAAAAATTTCTCCACCATTTGCTAAAAAACTAGCTTCAATGACTAATTGACTGGCTTCTGGAATCGTCATAAAATAGCGTTCCATTTCTGGGTGTGTAATTGTAATTTCTTGTCCGTAAGTAATTTGTTTCCAAAAAAGCGGAATCGCACTTCCTCGGCTTCCTAGTACATTCCCAAAACGTACCACAGAAAAAATGGTGGAAGAAAAATCTGTATTTTTTGCTTGCACAATCCATTCTGCAATTTTCTTAGTCATTCCCATTACAGAAGTTGGATGAACGGTTTTATCAGTTGAAACTAAGATAAATTTTTTCACTCCAGTTTCTTCAGAAGCTTCTGCGATATTTTTTGTTCCTAAAATATTATTTTTAATTGCTTCTCTTATATTTTCTTCCATTAATGGGACATGCTTATGTGCAGCGGCATGATACACAATATCTGGTTGATATTTTTCAAAAACTTCTAATAATCGTTCTTTATCTTTGATATCAGCTATTACTGGAAAAACTTGGCAGTTACTTAAAGATTGTATTTCTTTGTGGATATTAAAAATACTGTTTTCCCCATGTCCCAAAAGAATTAATCTACTAGGACCACATCGGTTGATTTGTCGAACAATTTCTGAACCAATAGAGCCACCTACTCCACTAATTAATATAGTTTTTCCCTTAAAAAATCTTGACATTTTCTTAACATCCATCTTCTTTTCTTGACGATCTAATAAGTCAGCATAAGAAATAGGCCGCTCAGTTAGTGGATTTGTCCCCTTAGTCAAAATGGTATGGATGTCAGGCAAAGTAAATGTTTCAATCTCAAGTTCAGCACATACATCAATAATCATTTGTTTTTTCTTATGGTTCATAGAAGGAATAGATAAAATAATTCGATCAACTTTTAGAAATGGTAATGTGTCTTTAAAGTTTGCAAGTTTCCCCAAATATGGAATTTCTTCTCCTTCGATTTTTATCTCATTGATATTGTCATCGAAAAAGCCAATAATTTGTCCTTCATTTTTTCTATACTTTTTAAAGTGGTAAAGAAACATCTGACCTGCTTCTCCTCCACCTAAAACTACAATTTTTTTCCCCTGATTCAATCCTTGAGTCCCCCACATATTTATTTTTTTTACTTCTACAATCATAATCTTTTCTATAAAACTCTGTGTCCAATTTTCGTAAACAAAAAAAGTAGAAATTAAACTATTTTTTAATGGCTCTCCTCATCTAAAAATAGGGCTATTTCAGATAATAGAATTTAACATGCCGATATAAATAACCCTCCATATGTAGTATTTTTTAAGCAATACTAATCGGAGAGTTGTTATTATAATGTTATATAAAAACGCACTTATTTTTTAGATTTCCACAAATAAAAAAATAAATTACATTTTAAAGCTAAAGTTAATCCTAGGTAGATGATACTACCAATTGTTGCCTGGATAATATTTGTTATTAAAGTTGGTGAATAATTAGCTGTCAACATCCTAGTCACAAAACACATAACAAAAGCAGAAAATACATATTTTATTATATGTTGATAATTAAACCGAAATCTCGTATATCGATACAAAGAACTAATCCTTGAAAAAAGTACAAAACTTTCAGCCAAGATATTGGCACAAACTGATCCATAAATACCAATTTGGGGTAAAAGAATTACATTAGTTAATATACTGATTACTGCACCTAAAATAACTGATATATTATACTGTTTCACTTTCCCTACAGGTATCAAATATTGCCTCGAAATTGCCATTCCTAAAGGTACTACTACAATCAGAACTGAAAAAAAGGGAATCAATCGATTGACGAAAAGAAATTGATTACCTAAAAACCAAGGTACGAACTTATCATAAATGGTCAGCATACCAAACATAATTGGGATAGAAAAAAATAATTGTCCGTCCGTTGTTTTTTCAAGAGTAGTTAGCATTTCACCTTATTCTTTTGGTACATATTGCTCATTCTTGGAAGCATAACGGTATCAAAAGAAGTGATTAACGTAGTAAATACTAGATTCATCGTTAGTGAACTAGTGTAGTAACCAACCGCTGTGGGATTAACGAAGACACCTAACAAGGTTTTATTCAATGTGGTATAAAAAATTATCGCAATTTGTGGAATAAAGTAATTAACAGCATATTTTATCCTTCCAAGAACATTTTTAAATTTAGTTTTCTTAAAGAAAATATATTTTCTTAAATACATCAAAGGATAGATCTGTGGCAAAATAAAACTAAGAGATTGAATAAATACGTATTTTGCTAAGTCAGTCTCTTTTTTTATCAATAATAGGATTAGTAAAAAAACAGTAATCTGCGAAGCTATGTTAGCTAACATGGTCCGTTTGAAGTCTTCTATTCCCATATAAAACCATGAAACATCAAATAAAACAGATACGACAGACAATGTCTGTAAGTAGAAATAGAAACTGTACTTTAAATGGTTGGAAAGAATTAAAAACACAAGTAAATTGATAAAGACTAGTAATGCTTTTAGATTAAAAATTTCCCAAAATACTTGACTCAATTGTTCTTTATTCTCTCTTGCTCTTGCAATTTCTCTACTTCCATATAAAGTAATTCCTAATCCAGAAAATAACACAAAATATGAAACAATCGAATACGTATAATTATATATACCTACTCCTTCTGGTCCTAATACTCTTGATACAATCGGAATCGTCACTATCGGAATAATAATTTTCATTAATTGATAAAGTGATTGATAGAGAAAATTGGAAAAAACTTTTTTCATTATAGCTTTCCTTTCTTGAGTAACTGATAATTACTTAGCAAAAGGTATAGAAATCTAAATTTATTTTTTTTACCATTGATTTTATTCACCCTACTGAATTTAAAAAAACTTGTAAATTCTTTCTTATCAAATAAGTAGGCTAACAAAGTCTGTTGATTCTCTTTCTCTTGTTTGATACGATGAACTAATTTATAAAACTTTTGAAAGTTTAAGTTAAGCGAATACGTCGTAGATAGACCCAACTCGTTAATCATTTGGGAAAAACGATGACAAATGGCTAGATCATCTTTGATTCGTTGCTTATCTAGTTTTCTTGCTGCTGATCCTTTGCGATTAAAACGATAATAGTAATAAATATGATGAGTCACATAAATCACAGGAACTTGTTTAATCACTTCAATATTGAATAAAGAATCTTGCCCTGTTCGATTGTTGGGAAATACCAGCTGATTATCTAATAGAAATTGTCTGGAATAGATTTTATTACATGGTGAAAACATACTTGTTTCATAAAATAACTGGTCAAAATTCTTTTTTAAAGAACAAGCAGACGAAATAAATAGTTTTTCTTTTTCACGAAGTGTTGTTTTTTTGGCCAAAACTTTCCCTTCTTCGTCAATATAACCAATACCAAAAATACAAACGTCAACTTTTTTTTCTTTTAATACTGATAAATTTTCTTTTAATAAATCTTTTTTTATAATATCGTCCGGATCAAAAAAACAAACGTAGTTCCCTCGCGCATGAAGTAAACCAATATTTCTTGCCATTCCGACACCTTGATTTTTTTGTCTAATCAGATGGATGCGGTCATCTTTTTCTTCAAATTCTTGTAATAGTAATCTCGTACCATCCGTTGAGCCATCGTCAACAAACAAAACTTCAAAATCTGTAAAAGACTGTTGGCTTAGACTATCCATAAACGACTTTAAGTATGGTTCCACATTATAACAAGGAACAATTATACTAAATTCACACATTCCGTTTTCTCCTTTTTATTAGAACATATTTAACTTTATTCATATCCATGTTTATACGATTTAAACGACTAATTTTTCTTTATTGTAATAAGTTTGTTGTAAAGCAATCAGGATAATAATCAAAGAAAACCATAAATATCTTTTCTCAATGACCGTACTCAGTGCAACCATCGATGCTAAAAATGAAATTAACACTTCTACGCTTAACAAAATTTCGTCGTTTTCTTTTAAGCGTAGTTTCGCTTGATTCATGTTTCTAACAATTAGTCTAACGATATAAATAATCAATATAATGAAAAGAAGAAAACCTATGATTCCCAAATTTGCTAAGAGTTCTAAAAAAAAGTTATGCCCAGTTGAATATCCTGTGTCATTTATACTTTCAAATCCAAGGTTCATGTTATAAAGTTTTTTCGGAGCGCCACCTGCTCCGATTCCCAAGAAATTAGCGTCTTTGCAAATTTGCCACAATCTCTGATAAAGCAGTTCTCTAGCAGAAGTAGAGCCATCTTTTTGAGTAAATGAAACAAGTATATTCTGAAATAAATGGTTTAAAAAAGGGATATTTAAGATGGCTAAAAAATAAATTGGAAACCCTAAAAAAAGAAATAAGTTAAATTTTTTGCCATAGAATTGATAAACTGTCATTAACACATTTATCCCTAGTGAAAGCATACCTAATCTTGAATAGCTACTGATTACGACAAACAAGCTAGTCAATGTAAATACACCGTATACGCTATGCAATCGCCAACCTTTCAATGTATTTCTTATATAATACATAATGATTGGATAATACACTGCGATAAATAAAGCATAGTCGTTTGTATTATAAAAAAAGCCTGTAGGTTGATATTTGATTGTTGTCGTAATATAAATATTTGCGGATGATAGTTTTAAATGTACCCCAAATAAAATTTCAAAGATTCCTACTACTAAATTAGCTATGAAGAACCAATTGATATAACCAATTATCTTTAACAATTCTTTTTTAGACTTAATTTTTTCAAGACATAGAAAAAAAATAAGGAAAATCTCTAAAAGATAATAGCTATATCTAAAAACATATTCTTTATATTGTGCAAACATATAGGAAGAGACAGAAACTATAAAAAGACCCAATAAAGCAATAAGTGGTATTTTATAGTCACTCAAATTTTTAAAATTTAACTGTCCAAGCATCATTAAAATCATTAAGTATGTGGGTAGTAGAAAACGAAATAAATAAATATTTTCATGCCCAGGTATTCCCAAATATGTCCCCATAAAGAGTGACACGATCAATAATGGCCACATAATCTCTAGTAATTTTTCAAATGAAATTCCTAAGAAGAAGACGTAACCACAAACAATTAGGATCAATAAATACCCATATGGGGTTATTGATCCTATAAAGCCTAATAATATAAATAACGGTAAACTGTGGCGAATGTCAAAGTGATTACCTATATCCATAACCATACTTCTTTCGTTGTTTTGACGTATATTTTTTATAGTTTATAATCATCCCTAAAAGAGTAGGGGTCACTAACTTGATACTATTTAAAGCTTCTTCAATCTCAAATTTACGTGTGTGATTATCTTTCACGACAAATAAAACATTTCTAAATTTAGAAATGATAATTTTAGATTCAGGTGTAACACGAATTGGAGGACTGTCTATAATGACAATGTCAAACTGTTGAGATTGGGAATCAATAAAATCAGACACTTGGTTAGAAGAAAGAACTTCCGTTATATTTAATGTCGGTCTGCCACATGAAACAGCATGTATACATTCATCTATTTTATTAATGATTAATTGTTCTGCTATATCTCCTTCATAAAAATCTGTAATACCTGGTTTAGTAGCTATACCTAACATATTTGACATTCGAGCCTTTTGTAAATCCATATCAACGATTAATACATTTTTTTTTGATTCTGCAAATGCTCTTGCTAGATTATACGTGCAATAACTTTTTCCTTCCTTTGCATTAGCCGAAGTTAGTATGATAATTTTTTTTTCTTTATGATAAAGTTGATACTCTATGTTTGTTTTTAAATCACGAAAAGCATTGGCACTCATATAATCTAAATTATTTAGTTTGGATAAATTTGTTACATCGTACTCTTCTTTCTGTGCTTTTTTATGTCTCAATTATTTTTCTCTTCTTCCTTTAAAGTAGTTTTTTCTTTCTTGATCTAAGCTAATCGGTATAGTTCCTACAATAGGAAAACCGAAATCTACAGATTCAACATTACTTTTAATAACGCTTTTACTTAATAACTCAAAAATAACCACAGCAATTCCAGACCATACTCCCATTATTAACGCAATAACATAATTCATTGAATTTTGAATTCTGACTCCTTGATCTGCTGGATTTAATACAATTAACTGATTATCAGGAAACAATGTTTTTAAATATTCTTGAGTAGCTTGTGAGACTTGGTTAGCAATTTCTTTTGATTTATAGGGCGAGTTTGTGTTGACTTTCAACTTCATTTCTAATGAATTTTCGTCGCTTGACAGTGTCATACTTTTCCTTATTTCATTAACTGTTTCTTTCACACCTGTTTTTTCTTTTACTTTATTTAATACTGGCGTACTTTTCATTACATTCATATACGTATTCATTAATTGAATATTCAAACGGATATTGGCATCATTGGTATTATTGTTTTCTTCACTTGTTTTTTGAGGTAAAACGAGCATTTCTACTGTCGAACTATATACTTTTTCTTGAAAAAAATTTTGCGCAACATAAACAAACGACATAAATAATAATCCTAGAAACACCAACAAATACCATCTTGATACTATTTTTTTAGAAATAATCTGTAGATTTAAGTTCATCTTCATTTTATTAAACATCCATTTCTATTAACTGATTGTAAAACGTAGCTAACTTTCTTTCTTCATTACCCCAATTAAATTTTGTTTTGTATTGCAACTGACCGTTTTCACCAAATTTTCTTCGTAATTCTGGATTCTCAATTAATTGATTCATCGCCTGTACGATCTGTTCTTCATTGAATGGATCAACGGCTATTCCATTTTGACTCTCTTGCAAAATATTCTTCCACAATGGAAAATCAGAAATAATCATTGGCATACCTGAAGCCATATACTCAAACATTTTCGTTGCAATTGATCCCATGTAATTTGGGATAGGATGAAGTAAACAAAAACCAATATCACTTTCCTGATAAATTTCCCATATTTTGTCATATTCTATAAACGAGGAATACTCTACTACGTCTTCCAAATGATGTTTATGAATATAGGATATTATTTCTTCTAATAGCTCTTCTTCACACTGACCAATCAACCGGAATTTTATTTTTTGGGGGCTAGTTTTTGACACTTTATTAACTGCATGTAACATCTCCCAGATGCCTCTAACAACAGCAATTCTTCCAACATAGACAAAGCGAATGACTTCCTTACCCATTTGATTATTTGGAAGATTAGGCTGATAAAGGGGATAATTATAAATATCACAGGTAGGCATGCTAGAAAAAATACTTTGATAATCTTCTTTATAGCTTTTCTCCGCAAAAATCAGGCCCTTATTCTTTTTAATTAATCTTCTTTCTAAAGGTCGAACAATAGTTATTAAGATTCGTTTCATCCTCTTAGGAAGCCAGTTTTTAGAAACTAATGCTTTAGGAAAATTTTCATGCATATCATATATAAAGATACGATTTTTTCGTTTTTTTCTTAAAAATGGAAGCAATAATAATAGTTCCGGATCATGAAAATGATAGATCTCAGCCTCACTATTTTTTATTTCTTTCCATAAGAAAATCCAATTTTTATATCGTTTCCTTCTATTTCTTTTTTTCAATAAATGGATTTTTAAGTTCTCAGTTTGGTACTCATCTGCTTCTTCCGGTGAACCAATCGCATAAAAATCTACTTGATACTCTTTAGATAGACTTTGTGCTTCTTTAAAAAAAATACGTGCATCCTTCCAAATATGAACAGAACTATACATCATCACTTTTTTCATTGTTTAATTCGTACTGCTCGTGGCAGTTTTTCCTTTTGTATCACTACTTTTTTGAGTGTTTGTACTGGATTCACTTGTATTGTTCTTTTCTTTAGAGAACACAGCTTCCCATTTTTGTTGTGAAGAGGATTCATAAGGATTATAAATGATCACACCAGCTTTCATATCATTTGGAATAGAATAGTAGCCAGAACCATTAAGCGTTTTTCCAGGCTGTACTACGTCTCCAAAGTTGTTATCGCTACTAGTAAAAGTATATTCATTTCCATCTTCATCTTTAATTTTGAAGTCACCAGTCCCAATACTTTGTTCTTTATCACTGATGTTTTTTGCTGAAACTTCTACTTTTAAAGTAGTGTGTCCTAAATCCGTATTTAATGGATTATCTACAATTTCCGCTTTTTTTACTGTGATTTCAAATTCATCTGTTTTTTTCGTTTTTCCTAATTCAGAAACTACATTTACCTTTTTACCAGAACTTTCGACAGTTGTTTCTCTGGTTTCTTGGCTTTTTTCGTTATTTGATGTATGACAAGCAGATAACATCATTGCTGTACTTAATAAAATGGCTGTAGATACAAAAATTTTTTTCATCATTGCCTCCAATAATTCTTTTTTTAAATGCGTTTGAATTCTTTTGTAAATTTTTCGGTAGTTATGTTTCCGTTGTATCCTATATTTTTTTGCTTTATCACTAATACAAAAGTCGCTAAGAGAATTTTTAAATCCATATATAAGCTTATTTTTTGTATATATTTTATATCTAGTTCAAATTTTTCTTCCCATTTAAGGGCATTTCTTCCTTTCACCTGCGCTAATCCGGTTAATCCAGGATAGACACTATGCCTCATTCTTTGCTCATCCGTATATAATGAAAGATATTCCACCAATAACGGACGAGGCCCGATAAAACTCATTTCTCCTTTCATGATATTAATTAACTGAGGCAATTCATCTAGACTAGTTTTACGCAAAAATTTACCAAATTTTGTCAGACGCTCTTCGTCAGGAAGTAAATTTCCCTTTTCATCTTTCGTGTCTATCATTGTCTTGAATTTATAAATCGTAAAAATTTCTTCATTCTTACCAACTCTTTGTTGTTTAAAAAGTATTTTTTTATCCTCATTAACGATCCAAAGAAAGACTGAAATCACAATAAATGGAATAAATAATAGGATAATCAATACAAGTGCACTGAGTCTATCCAATCCTCTTTTCACTTTTTTATAATTAAGCAATCCAATCCATCTCTCCTTTCTTCTTTCTTAGTTGTGATTACTCGCGTTGGCATTCCCACATTTTTCGTACAATCCTTTAAGTCAGTGATTACCACACTTCCTGCTCCAGTAATTACTTTATTCCCTATAGATACCTTAGGAATTATTTTAGTTCCCACACCAAATTCATTCTTATCGCCCACGACACAGTTTCCAGAGATATTTACATTTGGAAATATTGTATTGTAATTACCAATACTCGTATCATGCCCAATAGTAGAATGAATATTTATCATATTAAAATTACCTAAAGTAATATCCGCTGTGAGAGTGGCATAGGGCATCACGACATTTCCAATTCCCGTGTCAACATTTTGTCCAACCAGTGCATAAGAGGATATGATGTTAGGATAACTAATGTACTTATTTTCTTTTAATTCTTCATAAATTTCTTTTCTAACAATTGGCGAAGCAATTCCCATAAATATAGCTCTTTTTTCTTTTATCGATTTAACATACTGACGATTTCCTAAAACAGGTTTACCCAATACTTTTTTCCCTATCATCGAGGGGGAATCATCGATAAATCCTATCACATCGTATTCAGGAAAATAGTTTAACAAAAAAAAGAGCTCTTTAGCATAGCCACCTGCTCCTATTATGATTGATTTCACTTATCTCCCTCCTTTTTATAGAATATCTAAACCACGAATGAACTTTACATCATTTCCCGCTTTCTTTAAGTTCAATAAATGGAATCATAAAAGGAAATCTTTAATTTACAGAACTAGATATTGTTTTTCAGCTACTTTTCTAGTATTTATTAATTAAAGGATTCGTTCATATTTTTATCAGCCTACTTTATTTATCAATACCAATGTTTTGCTTGTTTTAAATATAAAAACAGTCCTTTAATTTTTTCCTATAAAAGAGCTATTCTTGTTGTATATTTACAGATAAAGCTGAATTGACCAATCGATCAATTCAGCTCAAATTAGATTTATTTGATTGTCAATTTTTGTTCAACAACTGTTTGACCGTCTTTGATATGGCGAACGATGACTTGTTGATTTTTGTCTGTAATCAATCCTCTTGCTACAATCGCAAACTCTTCATTCTCTTTTCCTGGAGCTGTATCTGTTGCATTATAAACGACTTGTTTTGCTACCTTGCCGTTAATGACTAATTGTAGCTGATCTTTATTCGTAGTGTAGCGACTATCAAAAGTGCCTGTCACTTTTGCATCATTCAACGTATAATCATTTAAATGTAATTGATAATCACTCTTTTGAACGGTGACAGGAATTTTTTCCCCTACAGCTACTTTATTTGTATCGGCCAATTGTACCTCGACTTTATCAGTAGGCTTTTTAATTGTATTTTTGGTATTCACACTAAATGTACCATCTTCATTAGTGATCAATTATGACAGTTTGATCTTTAACTATAGAATCTATTTTTAACATTCACAAATGAGTTCTATTCGATTTCGTTATTTTTCAATTTACGTTTTAGGTAGATCCATGCTGCTAAAACTAAAGTCATTACGCCTGAAAGAGAAAGAAAGTTAGAAACATTTTGTTTTTCGCCTGTTTGAGGATAGATTTTTGGTGTTTCATTATTTTTACTAGTAGTTTTTTCATTTGACAAGTTTACACTATTATTTACATAATTATTATTTAAATAATCGTTTACTGCTGTTTCTATTGTTTTTTCATACACATACGTCACCGTTTGTGCCTGATCACTAAACGTCCCTTTCGCATTATCTGGTGTTTCTTCTAGGACATAATCTTTGATTTCTTTTGGTGTCGTTTCATAGCTTTCTCCGATTTTTCCTGTTAAGGTGTCGGGATCGGCTAACGCATTTCCAGCTTCATCTACATAGTTAACTGTGACTGTTTCGCCTTCTGCTTTTTCATATACATATGTGACTGTTTGTGCTTGATCACTAAACGTTCCTTTCGCATTATCTGGTGTTTCTTCTAGGACATAATCTTTGATTTCTTTTGGTGTCGTTTCATAGCTTTCGCCAATTTTTCCTGTTAAGGTGTCGGGATCGGCTAACGCATTTCCTTCTTCATCTACATAGTTGACTGTGATAGCTTCACCTTCTGCTTTTTCATACACATATGTGACCGTTTGCGCTTGGTCACTAAACGTTCCTTTCGCATTATTCGGGGTTTCTTTTAAGGCATAGCCTTTAATTTCTTTTGGCTTCGTTTCATAGCTTTCGCCGATTTTTCCTGTTAAGGTGTCGGGATCGGCTAACGCATTTCCTTCTTCGTCTACGTAGTTAACTGTGACAGTTTCGCCTTCTGCTTTTTCATATACATATGTGACGGTTTGCGCTTGGTCACTAAACGTTCCTTTCGCATTATTCGGGGTTTCTTTTAAGACATAGCCTTTAATTTCTTTTGGCTTCGTTTCATAGCTTTCGCCGATTTTTCCTGTTAACGTGTCGGGGTCGGCTAACGCATTTCCATCTTCATCTACATAGTTGACTGTGACAGTCCCACCTTCTGCTTTTTCATACACATAATTGACTGTTTGTGCTTCATTACTAAAAATTCCGTTAGCATTTTTCGGCGTTTCTTTTAGAACATAATTTTCGATCTCTTTCGGTTTTGTTTGATAATTTTCTCCAATTTTTCCTGTCAAAGTATCGGAAGGAGCTAATTGATTACCATTTTCATCTATATAGTTAACCGTAACTGGTTCTGCCTCTTCAGTAGGTGTAAATTCATTTGTAAATACAACATTATCGATTAAGTTTCCTGTACTGTTATCACCTGTTGCAGTACTTACTGCTTCAAATTGAAAGCGTGTAGTTGTTTGACCTTCTGGAACAGTATAATAGCCACTATAAGTTTTCCATTCTTTACCTGTTTTCATGGTTTCAATTGTTTCCAAACTACTTCCTGGTGCACCAAATTTTACTACTGCTGTATCCACACCTTTTCTTCCTCTGTGGGAAATCTGCCAGTAGATAACTGATCCAGGTGTCGTTGGAATATCTTGGTAAAGAGCTCCTGGAACATTGGCATTAAGTTCTGCCCATTGTTTTCCACTACTAGCTGTTGTATCTTCAAAACCATTGGGCTGTAACTCTATTTTCCCATCAGAAGCAGTTGTCTTCCATCCTGGAAAGTCTTCTTGAGAATAAAATTTAGGATATCCCCCCTCTATAACAGGTGATTCAAAATCACCATTCACAATATTAATTTTTTCTCCTTTTGAATTTTTTTCAGAGATCACTCTATTTGAGTGTCTAACTCCTCCTTGAGCATATACTTGAGATGTTTGTATTGAGGTACTTGTTAATAGACTAATTGCTAAAATCGAAGATGCAAGTCGAATTTGTTTCTTCTTATTCATTTATTTTTACTCCTCCTTTATTGTAAATCCCCTTCGTTTTTAATGATTCTAACTAGAGACTTAGAAAGGATAACCGAATAATTTATTCATCTACGCTCACTTTTGTGAACATCAAATTCTAAAAATTGATTTATGTATTTGTGCCCTAGATAACAGTTATTCTCCACGACCATATTATTGTGGTAAATTCGAAAGCTTTTAACAAAATAAATCCATTTCTTTGAAGGTACCATTGATTAATTTTTATTTATCTTCTTTTATGACGTTTTCTTAGCTGGTTCAACTTGATCACTTTTATTGATACCAAGTTTCTTGACGTTATTTGTTTTATTTTTTAACGTAATAAATGATCTCAGAAATCCAGTTATCAAGAGTAAAAATATTTTATAACTATCTATCCATTTCTTAATAGGAAAACCTAAATGCACAACCAAATTATATTACTACTTGAAAAAACAAAAAAGACAAAACACTAAATAAGTACTTTGTCTAAAACTTGAAATCACTTCACATAAAGTGGTCTTAGAAATTATTGATTGACTTTAACCGCTAAGACTGTTCGTGTATTTCCTGAACTATCATAGCCTACAATTTCTACTTTATCTGTTTTCTTTAATACTTTATCTTTTGCAAAAAGGGAATAAATTTCTTTTCCATTTGCTTCAAGGACTGTTGTCACTTTTCTAACAACTTTATTATTGATTCTTAATGCAACAGTATCAATTCCAGCTTCGTTCGTTCCATAAATTTTATCTTCACCTAATTTATAAGAAGAGACAGTCATTTGATAGTCTTTATTCAGTTTAGGATAAACTTTACAATTGACTTTTTCACCAAATTGCCCTGTCTCGTCAATTCCGACAATTTCAAAAGTTTTATCAGAAGAAGTGAGTCCTAATCCTCTTGTAGAAAACTTAAAGGTACCATCACTCTTTACATCTGCTTGACTTTGTAACTTGCCATCTATTAGTAAACCCACACGATTGTATTTATTGGCAAATACTTTTCCTTCAATTGATGAATCTGTCCAAAAATATTTTTTTGCTTTAATCGATTCCATCGTTACTGATGATGCGTTTTCATTTTTAAGTACCGACTCAGCATTTACTACAGTAGACATAGCCATAGGGACACTTAATAACAATGTAGTTAATAGCATATTTCTTTTTTTCATATCAAATTAGCTCCTTTCCTAAGAATAATTTTATTATAGATAATTTTGTCGATCATTTTTCTTATTCTTTAAGAGAAAAAGAAAAAATTTAACACAACAAGAGAGAAGTATTTATACACAGTACTTTACAATGAACTTATTTTTCCTCACATTTATGACTTTCGATTAAAAATAAAAAATAGTGTAAGCATTTTATTCGTTTCTTTATCTTCATTTTGATAAATTTAATTTGTGGGGGATACAGAGGTGTCATAAATGTTATTAATTGCCATACTTTTATTTTGGATTCCTTACTTTGCATTTTTTCTAATATGTTGCCGTTTTGTCAAAAAATGGACAAAACATCGTAAAATCCTAGTATTTGTATTGCTTTTATCTACTTTTATCTTTGCAATTGCTATCAATACGATTATTTCTGGTACTACAAGCTTTTTCATTAATTTGTTCTTTAACAGTCTATTTGCCATGTTAATGACAATTATTTGCTTGTACCATTTAACGAAAAAATAGTTTGTATCACTAATTATTTTGGGTCATCTCATAAAAAGAGATGGCTTTCTTACTTTTATAGCAAAGAAATAGGAGAAAAATCTTATTGAGTGGCACATTTAGTGCTTTTTCTCTAAAGAAAAATCTTTCTCATTTATGTATCTTCTTTTCTCTTTCTATTTTAAATATGTCATAAAAAGATTCCACTTTAAAAGAAGTAAATCATCATTTATGATGAAGACATCATTCTTCCAAATAAAAAGATCGCTTGATGAGTGATCATTGATTGATTTTATTTTTCTTCATGCTATAATTAACATAGAAAAAGGACGTGCTACCAACACGTCCGATGTAGAACCGTTAAAAAGACGGTAGCATTATTAAGTGTATACTGTAACCATCTTAACTCGCCAAAGTTAGAAGATGGTTACTTTTTTTGGTCTTTATGGTCAATTATCAGCAAGACTAATGTCGCAAAAGCGATCATCAGCTGAATTGCTTCAAAAGTTGACACACGCTATTCCTTTCTAGGGATAAAGCTATAAACCATAGGCATCACCCCTTTTTCAAGAGATTAGCCACCATCTTTCCACTTTTCTACAATTACATTATAAAGCAAGGCTCATATGTTTACTAGCTTTTTCACATAATGAAAAAAAGTCTAAAAATCAACGGTAAGCAATCTTTATTTCTACTTGTTTAAGTGTTTATACTATTGAGTATCTACAAAAAAATTAAGGATAACTGGTCAATAATGTAACCAGTGTAGGTTGAATTGATGAATTTTACAATAGGATACATAAATCGAAATGTAGCATCTAGTTTTGGAACTGAATAATTTTTTTATTGGTTGCTACTTCCAATAGTTTTTTGTCCTCGCTAAAACCATTTCCCCAAAAATATATCGCTAAGTACAAAACAGACAACTATTAACAGTATTTCAAATTTAAATAAACAATTAAGTTTCTTGTTTATATACTATTATCTTGATTAATCGCATAAAAACAGAGATAAAGTATTTAAGATCAACATAATTTAATTTCTCATATTGAAAAATGCTGATTAGACAAAACGACCTATATTTATCATATTTTTTAAAAATCTTAATCAGAAAATCCTTTTTAAAATAGATTTATTCAGTATATTATACAAAATATAAATATCATCAACTGATCATTAGGAATAGTAATTATTCAATCTATTTTTTATAACTAAACTTCTAATAATTACATAACTAATTCTCACAGACAAACTGTTTCTTTTACCATTATTATTAGTTCTTATTATAACCCCATATTCTTTACAAAATCACTTTTCTATATCTCCTATAGTATACTTCCCTTTAAAAAAGCAAACATAAAAAATATTATCAAATGTAAATTAATGTCGTTTATAATAAAAAATACTATCTTTTTTGTTATGAAAAAATATTTAGTGTATAAGAATATTTGATTAATATATGTATTATAATGATACAATTATCGAACAATAAATACGGAACCTATACATTATAATAAATCCGTTATTATAATAACAATAAAACACGAAGGAATGATAACATGTCTAAAAAATTTAAAGCAAGTAAATCTAGAAAAAAATTATTACAAGTATTTATGGCAGCAGGAGTATTGGCAACTCCATTAATTAACACAGGGGTAATTTCAGCAGATACGATTACTCCAAATGTCGTATCTAGTGCAACAAATTATACTTCGCCGAAAGTTGACCCTTACTATGTAGGAGTTTCTGGTACTATGAAAGGTACTGCAACACCAGGATCTACAGTGTATATTTCAAAAACAAGTGATTTTAAAGAAAGCAAAAAAACAGTCAGAACAAATTACAGTACTGGCGCATTTAGTATTTCTGCTTCTTATTTCTATAGTTGGAATGTTCAACCTGGTGATACTATTTATGTACGCTGTGGTGATGCTTCAGGAACTACATTTAGTCAAACAACTATGGTAAAAGCAAATTATCAAAAACCAATAATCACCCGAGCTGTTTTGAATGGAAATACTGGAGCTGTTTTATATAACGATGATATTACTGGATCTGCTTATCCAAACTCTAATATTTTTGTAAGTACAAGCGAAAACTTCAATGATTATATTACAGTCTCTGCAAATAAATATGGAACATTCAATGTTACTCCTACAGATCTTCATAAATTAAGTAGATATAAAGAGGAATGCAAGATTTATATGAAGAGTGCAGACACTTTTACAAGTAACTTAATGAGTTTGACATCATCTATGTCTGTTATTCCTGATAATAATAACTAATTTTAATGACATAAATTAATATGAATTTAGCAAGAAAGTACGTGGACTATTTTAACAATAATCCACGTACTTTTTTCAATTAAATTAAAAATAAAATTTTTAAGGAGCTTTTTCACATAAAAGATCTATTTTTATTAAAAATAAAGATAAATGCATAAATCGATTGAATCAAATGAACTACATTATTTAATTGTCAAATCTTTTTCAACAACTACTTCGCCGTCTTTCATATGACGAACAACAACTTTTTGATTTTTATCTGTAATCAATCCTTTGACTACAATCGTGAATGCTTCATTTTCTTTTCCTGGATTAGTATCTGTGGCTTTATATACTACTTGTTTTGTCACTGTTCCATCAATGACTAATTGTATTTGATCTTTATCAGTAGTATATCGACTATCAAATGTTCCAGTCACTTTGGCATCTCCCAAAGTATAATCATCAATTTTTAATTTATAGTCATTTTTTTGAACCGTAACAGGAACTTTATCACCTACTGCTAATTTATTGGCATCAGCTAGTTGTAATTCCACTTTGTCGGTAGGAGCTTTAATGGTATTTTTAGTATTAATATTAAATGTCCCATCTTCGTTTAATGCATTAATAGACACACGTTGATCGTTAACATACAAACTTACATACTTAACAGAATCATCATTTGAGTTCCACTTCCCTGTAATTGAAGCCTCGCCTAAATGATAAATGTCCGGATCAATTTCATAGACTTTCGGTTCATTTAAGTTAACTTTCACTCTAGATAACTCTTGTGATCCTTTGTATTCAGCAATATAAACTTCATGAGCCATTGAGTCAATAAAGCTATTTGCTATAATTTTATAGCTATTTTGAGATAAATCTGGATGGGATAATTTGACTACTTTATCATCTACAATTAATTTCACAGTATCTGCATATTGGTTATCATATTCACCAGTAACATACGTGTCTCCGATAGTGTAATCATTAGCACTTAGATTATATGTCACTTCTTCTGGAGCTTTTATTGTCACCGTTTTTGTAACTAATAACTCATCCCCATTGTACTCTAATACATCCACTTTTTGATCAGTAGACGTGACAGAATTAGCATACATTTTGAATTCATTAGAAGATTGATCTGGATAAATAGTATTTACGATTTTCCCGTCGACACGTAAGCTTAAATGATCCGCTTGGTCATTATCATAGATCCCTGTGATATATTGAGTTCCTAAAATATATTCATCTGGAGATAGTTGATAGTTTGTATCTTCTCCTAGCACAGATAATTTCACTTGTTTTTCAACATTTTTACCATCCACAGTAATGGTCTGATGATTTTCATCTTCTGCTACTGCATAAATGATTT